>CAYFJO010000358.1:0-11248 GCA_964343305.1 uncultured Pirellulaceae bacterium
CCCGCGCGATTGAAGATGGATACGAAGCCGAACGCGCTGAATCGCGAATTGCTCAACGGCGGAGTCGGGCTGGTATTCACCGTCGTTCAGGAACCGGGAACCTACGGGCAAAGGGAAATGGCGAAGGCCGCCGAGAAACGCTTCGCTGAAACGCTCAACCCGCGATACAAAATTCAATACTGGGCCTGGCCCGTGACCCTGATGCGGGCGATCACCACCGCTTACGCCGAGACGGATCATTTTGAAAAAGGCAAAGTCGCCGTGACCGGCGGATCGAAAAATGGCGCGTCGCCGTCAATGGCGATTCTGCACGACGAGCGCATGACAGCCGTTCATGCCACGGTGTCGCCAATCTGGGATTCACCGTTGCGGCTGTGCGATCGCGCCGCCTGGGATGAACTGGAATCGCAACCGGGAAGGCGCGGAGGTTTCTCCGGAGGACACTTCGGTCCCAACTTCAACAGTGCCGCGCTCGCGGCGGGTCACACCTGGAAGGACCTTCAGGAGTTCACGCGAGACATTTCCGATGACGTTTTCATTTCCCGCAACCTGAAACAACTTCGACGTCGAGGCGTGGAGATGCTCTTCCATCCGGGCACTCACGATTTTGTCGCTTACGATCTTGCGTGGGGTGGCGCTCATCACCCTGACATTCCTGTCTTTCTTGGCGCCAATTCGGGGCATGGAAAGAAAGGCCATCCCCACTCGGAGCGTGATCAGCAAAACAAAGGCGCGTTTCTCCTGCGGCATTTCTTTCCAGAGAAAGTGAAGGGTACCCTCCTGTCGCCGCCGGTCGTCAAACACGTGACGGAAGAAGGCATTCTCAAAGTCACCGTACGCTTTCCGGCTGGCTCAGGCGAGGAAAGCGGTCGCATCTGGTGGATGTTTGATCGTGCGCCCGATGGCAGCCCGCGATACGTGACCGAACCGATCCCCGACGACAACTCTGCCGAAATGATCCACGATCCCAAGCGCGGCGAATGGACGGTGGAAATCAAACTCAATCCCGATGCTTCCCGCATCGACTTTTTCAGCAATCACCGCAAGACCGTTCGGTATGCCGGTAGAGCCTACGCAACTTATCTCTCCTGCCCCTACACGCGTGTGGACCTTGGTAAATGAATCCTGAAGGTAGGGTGGCCATTCCGACACTGATAGTGAGAAATAGAAAATGAAATACGAATGTAGATTTGGCAGGAAGATGGTGGCAGGAAAATGTCTGTCTGAAATCTTCCTGCCCCCATTTTCCTGCCAATTAGTTGTCTCTGCGACTCTGCGTCTCTGCGCGAGCCTTCTTCTTGTCGCATGTTCCGTTGCAAACGCTGCGGACGAGCCCAACGTGATTCTGATCGTGGCGGATGATCAGGGATACGGCGACATGTCGTGTCACGGCAATCCTGTGCTGAAGACGCCGAATATGGATCGGCTGTATGCGGAAAGCGTGCGGTTGACCGACTTCCATGTCGCGCCCATGTGCTCGCCCACTCGCGGGCAACTGATGACCGGACGCGATGCGATGAAGAACGGCTGCACCGCCGTCTGTCAAGGGCGGTCGATGACGCGTGCCGACATTCCGACGATGGCCGACTTCTTTGCCGCTTCGGGATACGCCACCGGGCATTTTGGCAAGTGGCACATGGGTGACAGTTACCCGCATCGCCCGCAGGATCGGGGCTTTCAGGAAACGCTCCATCATCGCGCGTGGGGAATCACGTCGCTCGCGGACTACTGGGGTAACAGCTACTTCGATCCCGTTCTGAATCACAATGGCGTCGACAGGAAACTCAAAGGCTATTGCACTGACATTTTCTTCGACCACGCGATGAAATGGATTGACCGCGAGACGAAAGACGGCGGCGGAAGACCATTTTTTGTCTACCTGCCGACAAATACTCCTCACGTGCCAAACGTATGCGACGACAAGTATTCAGATCCGTATGTCGGCAAATACGAAGGCAAGAACATCCCCGCGAAGTTCTTCGGGATGATCGCAAATCTCGATGAGAATCTCGGCCGGCTGGAGAAGTTCCTGAATGCTCGCGGTCTGCGGGATAACACTCTGCTGATTTACATGTCGGACAATGGCACGCAGAGCAACGAAGCAAAGGAACTCTTCAATGCCGGCATGCGGGACAAGAAGACAAGCGTGTTCGAAGGTGGTCACCGCGTGCCGTGCTTCATGCGCTGGTCAAATGGAAAGCTGAAACATGGCAACGACGTGGATGAGTTGACTCAGGTGCAGGACCTGTTGCCGACGCTGATCGAGTTGTGCGGGTTGGATGTAGGACGGGCACTCCTGCCCGTCGATCGCACAAATAGTGTTCCGAAGACGGGCAAGAATGCCCGTCCTACTTTCGACGGAACGAGCCTCGCCGGTTTATTGAAGGGCACTACGAACAAATTGCCTGACCGGAAGCTGGTCATTCAATACAGAGTCTCCGGCGAGAAGTGGGCTCCGGCCGTTGTGCTTTGGGGCAAGTGGAGACTGGTCGGCCCCGGTAGGCTCTACAACATCGCGGACGATCCGCATCAGGATCGTAATATCGCGGTGCAGCATCCCGAGATCACCACGGCGATGGAGAAACACTACGACGCGTGGCATGCCGAAGCGCGACGTCTGTTCGACATCCCGCGTTGGATCCACGTCGGCACGGACGAGCAGAACCCGATGATGCTCTACGCTCAGGACTGGGTTGGGGATTACTGCGACAACCGCGGCGGGCTGACGCAGGGCCGAGCCGTCGGCTACTGGAATGTCGATGTCGCAAGGGCCGGTAATTACGAACTGGAACTTCGCCGCTGGCCGGCTGAATCTGAATTGCCGCTGAATGTCGGCTACGGTCCAGACTTCAAAGAGGGACAACGAGGCCAGCGCGATGTGGCGGCGGCCAACGTGCAGATCGCTGGTGAAAACTACACGCTCGACAGCAAACCCAAAGACACGCACGTCACCTTCCGTGTCGGCTTGAAAGCAGGCAGACAGCAACTGGCCACGCGGCTGCTCGACGCCAAAGACCAGACGCTTTGCAGCGCGATGTACGTTAAACTGACACGGCTGCCTGATTCAGCAAAGGTCGAACTGACTCCGACATCTGAAAGGAAGCCCGCTGGTGTCGCCCGCGTAGATGTGCCGGTCCGAAACGCAGCCCCCGCGAAACTCGCCAAAGATGACATCCTCATGGTGGATTTTGAGGGCGATGACTTTGGCAAGTGGGAAGCAACCGGAGACGCATTCAAGACTGGACCAACTGACACAAAGGACCGAGTCACTGGTCATCAGGGAAAACGAATCCTCGATACCTTCATCGCGAACAGCAGCGACCAGCCAACCGGAACGCTGACATCACCCGAATTTGCGATCGATCGTAAGCGGATCAACTTCCTCATCGGCGGCGGAAAGACACCGGAAAAGACGTGCGTCAATCTGCTGGTCGACGGAAAGGTCGTTCGAACGGCGGTTGGATACGCAACAAAGGACGCCAGCAAGAAGAAGGTCATGCGCTGGATCAGTTGGGACGTGTCCGAACTAACCGGCAAGACGGGCCGCATTCAGATCGTAGACCAACTCTCAGGAGGCTGGGGCCACATCATGGTTGACCATGTTTACCGATCAAATCAGCCGCCACTGGATACAAAGTAGAAGTAAACCAGGAATGCACTATGCGATTTCAAATAGCAACAGGCTTACTGTTAGCGGTCGCCATCGTCGCGACACCGCTCCAAACGCAACATTGTTTCGGGCAAAACGCTGCTGCGAAGAAGAAGCCGAATCGAACCAAAGTGCGGCCCAATATGACCGAAAGGGTCATCGCCGAAGGCTCGATCATCTTCAACTATGTCGATGCAAAACGTCGCCGCCGCTTGACGCTTGATCTCTATCGGCCCATGAACGCGGAAGGCCTGTCGCCTGCAATCGTGATGTATTTTGGTGGCGGCTGGCAAAACGGTCGCCCTGGTTTGTTTGCTCCGTTGGCACAGGCGTTGGCTCAACGCGGCTACGTCTGCGTGGTTCCCGAATACCGACTCTCTGGCGAAACCCCGTTTCCCGCGGCGGTGTATGACGCCAAGGCCGCCGTTCGCTGGACGCGGAAGTTCGCCAAGCGTTTCAAGATCGATCCCAATCGAATTGCCAGCATCGGGGGATCGGCCGGCGGGCACTTGTCAGGATTCGTGGCTGCAACCAGCGGCAGCGGAAAGTTCGAGGGCGAGGGCGAACATCGCGACATGTCGTCCGCAGTTCAAGCCGCCATCGTGATGTGCGGGCCGATGAACCTGCTCGATCCAAAGACCGTCGAGCGAGTCGAAGCCGCCGCGAAGACTCCGGCCGGTCATGCCATGATCGACTTCCTGCAAGGTGAAACACCATCGTCCAACGAGGCACTCTATCGAGAGGCGTCGCCGCTGACCCACGTCGGAGCAAACGCGCCGCCCATGCTGTTCATCGATGGCGAGTTTGACAATCCCCGCAAACGGTACACGGAATTCCGAGCCGTGTTGGACCGACACAAGATCGCCAACGAGTTTGTAATGATGCCCAAGGCCCCGCATCCCTTCTGGGGTTCCGAGGAGTGGTTTCAGCCGACTGTTGTGGCGGTGGATGAGTTTTTGCAGAAGCATTTGAAGTAAAGATGTGAGTCACACGTACAATCCCCACACGAAGCATCAGCGGAGAAAACAAGTGAAACGAAACATACTGATACTGTTCGCGGCTGCGACCGTTTGCATCACGAGCACTCCCGTCCTGGCGCGCGCACAGCAGCGTTGGAGTACTTTGTATGAACCCCAGGTGTTCGACGGCTTGCCGTGCCGCGTGATGAAGCCACTCGAGTTTGACTCGGAGAAGAGCTATCCGGTGATCGTTTCCCTGCATGGCGCCGGCGGCAAAGGAACCAACAACGACAAACAACTGAAGGACTGGAACCGGCAGTTGGCAGAGCCGCAGCGTCGGAAGGAATTCCCCTGCTATGTGGTTGCGCCTCAGGCAGTCGGGTTGTGGAATGCCGGGCATCTCGAAAAGATCAAGAAGCTCATCGGGACGCTGCCGTCGGTCGACATGGATCGCATCTACATCCTGGGGCATTCGATGGGCGGGCATGGAACCTACATTTTCATCCAGCTCGATCCAGACTATTTCGCGGCTGCCGCCCCGTCGGCCGGAAGCGGATTAAGGCGAACCGAAAAGTTTATCGACCCCGCGAAGATCAAGGACTTACCGGTCTGGGCGTTCCATGGCGACAAAGACGGAGTCTGCCCGATTGAGAAAGACCAGAAAGTGTTCGACGAAATGAAAGAGTTGGGCGGCAACATGAAGTTCACAATTTGGGCGGGTGACAGGCATGCTGTATCCGGCAAGATGGTTGTCGGCGCTGATAATGGAACGACGCTCTTCAGCAGCAACCGCTGCGACAAGGAGCCCGACTTCATGACCTGGCTGTTTGCACAATCACGAAAGAAAAGCGAGAAGTAGGGCGGCGGACCCTTCGGTGACGACGCTTGGGTTTGTGTTCATGCCCGGAGGCAGTTTCTAGCGGTTCAGATAGATCAGCTCGGGCTCGTCGGTTGAGGCCTCGATCTTCTTGATCGTGTCCCGCACGATTCTTGCCTTGTCCTGGCTTAACTTCGGCGGGAAATTCGTTTCCTCGTTATCAAAGTAATTCGCGGTCGCCGCAAGTTGAGGAATGACGCGTTTTGCATGCGCTCCGTAGGCTTCGAGCATTTTCATCACGGTCACGATGCGTTTCTGACTGCCGTGTTTCTTTTGATTTCGGGCGTAGTCGGCGAGCAGCTCGATCCCTTCGCTGATTCGGTGTCTGGCAAAGAGCTCCAGACCGCTGATTTGAATGCCATCGGCGAACATGATCCCACTGGGCGCAGGCTCGGCAATCGCCTGATGGATGGCGGGTAGCAGCGGTTTAATTTCGTCAAAGGTGAGGTTCGTGTAAACCGAACCGATGCTGCCGCGTGCACGGCCATCCTCGTTTAAGAGACCTGCGCAGACGGCTTTGACCAGCAGCGGCCGGTTTATGCCTTCCAGCGATCGGCCGATCAGGCCGTCCCTGCGGTTGAAAAGGGCGAAGGAAAGGAATCGCTGCTCCATGTTTCGCGGATCGTTTTTGGGGTCGCTTCTTGTGAGACGTTCGAGCATCTCGGGAACGGCTGATTTCGCTGGCGCTCCGATTCCAGCCAGGGCTTCTGCGGCGAGGATTCGCAGCCAGAGGTCTTCGGCCCGCAACGTCTCGATCAGAGCCGGAACTGCTTCGGCGGCGCGTCCGCGTTGCATCTTGAGAGCCTGGCAAGCCCCGTATCGCGTGTGGAGCTTCGAGGAGCCAAGCAGACCGATCAATTGGGCAGTCACATCATCCTGACGGCGTCCCAGCGCCATCGCCGCGCGTTCGCGAACTGTGGGTGACCAACTGGAAAGACGTTCGATCAATTGGTCTGTGCTCAGCGTGTCGTAGAAGCTGTTGCGGTCCTTGTTCGACCAGCCGCGGCCGTCGTCGAGAAGGCTCTTGGCGGTCGCGCGGTCGATGCTGGGAGCGACGCTCGGCGTGCGCCCTGTCAAGTAAGTTTTCCCGAGAGCCTGGCCGTAGCCGATGAGGTAGACGCCGGTGCAGTCCCAGTTCTTGTAGACCTCGGGCCGCGGAGCGGGCGCGCCCTGGTAGAGAAACGTTCCATCCCAGCGTCGCGCCAGATCGTAGTGCCAGCCGAATTCTTCCAACCAAGCGCCGGAGGCGTGCGGGCCGGATCGGACGACACCAGGAAGCGACCACAATATATTGAAAAAAGGCCCCGTGTGCCCGGTATCGCGCTCGGCTCCGTGCGAGGCGACCGCCAATCGTGAGAAATACTCGGTGGCTTCGGCATCGCCTTGATGATCGAACAAGACGGCTGCCATTTCATTTTTCCCGTTGTCGCAGTGAGTCTGAATCCATGGCCGGTGATCGCCGTAGGGAATAGCGCCCTTGCCGACGTAGAAACGAAGGAGTCGTTCGCTCTTGCGGATTGCCTCGTCGAGCCCCGGCACCTTTACGCTTGCCCGGCGCGCCAGCACGAGCGAATAAGTGAGAGGAATTCCCGGCGCGTTCATCATGCCATAACCACCTAAGCGGACCGATCCTTTCGGGACAAAGCCGTGCCCCCAAGAGCCGACTCCACTCTGCCCATCCACGATCATCTTCGTGATCCGTTTGAGCCCGGCATCGACGAACGTGCGATCGCCGGTGGCGAGGACATACTCGGCCAGGAAGACATTGACGTAAGCATACTGCCAGGTGCGGACGCCCGCGGCCTGGTCATACTGCGAGAGGATCTCCGCCTGCTCGCGCAGGAGCGGGTGGTGTTTTTCATCTCCGCTCGCCAGCAGCGCTAACGCGTTGAGAGCCCGGGTGATGATGTGCCCTTCGGACGGGGCACGCTTCATCTTCTCCGCCATGGCCTGCCAACCTTGCTCAAGGATTTTCCGCGACTTCGGGCAGTCGAATGGCGCTGTTGCGCTGTAACTGCCCATGACCTGGAGTTTCACGACGACACTCTCCGTTTTCCCCTCACGCCAGCGCAGCAGACGAAGTTCGCCCTGGTTCGCCTCGCGTTCGGCTTCGGTGATCGCCTTGCCGAACAGCACTCGCGCGTCTCCGTCAAACGGTGTCTTGCCGATGCCAAGGAGCACATCGCCAACCTGCAACACGCCTTCCGCAGGCGATCCTGCTTCCACCTTGGTGACTCGAATTTGCCGCGCATCGGTCGTCACCAAACGATCGCTATAGATCCAGCCGCGCAAGCCGGTGGGGCCGAGCGTCCAGTCGTGGGTATAGCCCTCGGGAATTCGATCGCCCATGGTAAAGTCTGGTGGGGCGACTTTTCCCTGCCCGGGAGCTGCTGAGGCGACATCGTTTCCAGGAAGAAGCGCGAGGAGGCAGGCTACCGCGAGAAAAGCAGCAAAGTGTCGAAGTTTGATAGTCATAGCGTCATTCATCTCTTCTTTGTTAGGGTGTGGCGGCCATTACTCCGCATTCTCCAAAATCCAGCGCGACTCTGCTAACTTGCGATCTATAGCCCACGTTTCCGCCTGCCGACGCAACTCGCTCAGCTTCACTCGCAGTTCACTCATCGCCGGATCATTGCGCGGGACCAGCGGCGCCTCGGGGTAATCCCACGTGTCGGTCCGAAAGCCGGGAATTGGGATCGTGCGCCCGTGATGCTCCCAATTCACGCCGTTGCCGAGCGGGTTCCGCGCCCAGGCATATCGCACCGCAACGGGATTCGGTACGAGCGGATGCGAAACGGTGACTCGGCGGCGATCGATCTGATCCCTGCCGCGTTCGTCTTTGCCTTTGACGAACCATTTGCCTTCCGTGGGGTAAAACCGGCGGTCCTCGCCCGCGATCGCGAAACCTTCGAAGTCGCGCCCGTCATGCGTTTTTACCTCGCGGTCAAAAGTGAGCACGATTTGCCCATCGACGATCTCCTGCTTCTCGCCAACGGCCGATTCCCAAGGCACGCGGAGACCTAACGTGGTCGCCATGGCCCAGCGCGCCATCCGCTCGCCCAGCTCCACCTTCTTGAACGGATGATACCAAGCCATCTGCTGATCCCAACTTGCAACGTATGCCACGTTTTTCATCTCCCGTGCCGCGCGAAATTGGGCTTCGCGAATGTACGGAGCCGCGTCGATCATCCGAACCTCGAAATTGTCCCGCGTCTGTGGCCGTCCCCCCGCGGTAAAACCGACGATTCCGAACGGCAACGCCTCATCGCGAAAAACAGCCCGCCAATCGCGAATCATCGTCTGGAACATATCGCCGTAGAGCCGGGGACGGGCGTCCCCCAACGCGTTGTTATAACCCTGGTTCCAAATCGCGCCCCGCACGGCAAGCCCGTCCAGCACCGCCAGCATGTGGTTGTAACAATTGCTGGGTCGATTCTGATCAGCGGCTGGCCCCGGTCGCGGTTGGGACGGTTTGGGGCGAGGCTCCTTGCCCTGTTTGCGTTGCTCCTCAGCGTGACGCTCCCAGTTTTTGACCTGCTGCGCCAAGTCGGCTGCCGGATCGAACTCCGCGGCGCGTTGATCCCACAGCGCGACCAATTTCGCGGCGTCCGGCATCTCTTCGAGGCTGTCGCGCGACGCCCAGGCCTCGACCGTCGTCCCGCCGCGCGAGGCGTCGATCAAACCGATTGGGATTCGCCCCGCCTGATGAAGTCGACGGCCAAAAACGTAGCCGATTGCCGAAAATTTGCGCACGGTATCGGGGGTGCAGGCTTCCCAACGTCCTTTCCACTCGGAAGAGTTCGTCCAACTGTTGAATTCGTCGAGCGGCTCGAAATTGGTCAGCTTCTCAGGCCCAGCACCCCTGGGAATCGTCAGCAGCCGGATGTTTGGGTAGTGCGCCGAGAGGACTTCGAGGTCGCCGTCCTGCACTGAAGCGATTTCGTGTTCCATGTTGCTTTGGCCGCCCAGAATCCAGACGTCGCCAATGAGCAAGTCGTTGACCTTGGTCTCCTCACCGGTGGTGACGTTTCTGACGAGGATGTGAGGTATGTCCGTGCCGATCGCGACCGGCTCGAACTTCACCGACCAGCGGCCATCCGCTGCGGTTGTGCCGTGGCCAGCGCGATCGCCGATGGTGACGGAGATTTCGTCCTCCGATTTCGCGAACCCGAAGACGCGGATCGGTTTATCGCGTTGCAGTACCATGCCGTCGGCAAAAATCGAGTGCAGCTCGAGTTCTGCCAACGCGAGCGAGGGGCTGAGGACGAGAAACACGGCGACGAGAAGTATGCGATTCATAGTTAGGTTCGTTTACTTTGTGGTGAGCGATGTTACTTGCGAGGTTTGCGAGCTTGCAAAGACAGTGCCATCGTAACACAAACCGTGTGACCGGCTACGGCGGATTGATTGACCGATGCGCAGATGGCCAAGGTCATTTGCACTCGAGTTAAGCAGCTTCCCGACGGTCCTGTTAAGGGTAAGTACGAAGAATGTATCATTGCTTGTGCCAAGCGCTATCTCAATGCCGTCCCCGACATTGCCAGGACGATTTACCCAAAAGTGTTGTGTGATGTTATCATGAACCAGCTTGACGCTTATGAGATTAGCGGTGACGAAAAGTTCCTCGAGCTTGATTGACCGCAGGAAGGAGCACAGGATGTTTTCGCGATTCGTACTGACTGTACCCGTGTTGATCGGGATGGTCGCCTTGGCGTCGGCGATTCACGCCGACGAGCGCCCAAATATCGTCCTAATCATGGTCGACGATATGGGCTTCGGCGACATTGGATGCTATGGCGGCGAGACCGAAACGCCCCACCTCGACACATTGTCGAAGAACGGGCTGCGGTTCACACAGTTTTACAATGCGGGAAGATGCTGTCCGACTCGTGCGGCGTTGCTGACGGGTTTGTACCAGCATCAGGCGGGCATCGGTCACATGACCGGCAACTATGGCGCCCCCGCGTATCAAGGTTATCTTAACGACCGATGTGTAACGATCGCTGAGGTGCTCGGGCCTTCCGGCTATTTCACTGCGATCTGCGGCAAGTGGCACGTTGGCTCCGCCCCTGAGCATTGGCCGCTGAAACGCGGGTTCGACCGCTTCTATGGTACACCCCAGGGCGGCGGACATCACTACCGCAACCTACCTGGCCGCGACCTCGTGCTCAACGACAAGATCATTCCGATGCCCAAGGAGTGGTACTCGACCACAGCTTTCACCGATCACGCTGTGCAGTTCATCGACGAAGGCGTCAAGGCGAACAAACCCGTGTTTCTGTATCTGGCGTACACCGCACCGCACTGGGCGTTGCATGCTCCGGACGAGGAGATCGCAAAGTTCCGCGGGCGTTACGCCAAGGGCTGGCAACCAGTGCGCGAAGCGCGCTTCCAGCGTCAGATGGAAATGGGAATGTTTCCGAGTAACACAAAGCTATCTTCACAGGATGAAAACGTACCTGCCTGGCCCAAAGTCAAAGACCCTGACGAGATGGACCTGCGAATGGCAACGCACGCCGCGATGGTCCACCTGATTGACCGTGGCGTTGGGCGTGTCGTAGCCAAGCTAGAAGAGTTGGAGCAATTGGATAACACATTGATCCTGTTCCTGTCCGACAACGGTGCCAGTGCGGAGTCCGGTCCGACCGGTTTCACCGGCGCGCGGGGCGGCGATCCAAAGGCCCGTACCGGCACGCCGAATTCATACAACAGTTTCGGCACGGCTGGCGCGAATATGTGTGACACGCCGTTTCGCAAGTACAA
>CAYFJO010000359.1:0-11207 GCA_964343305.1 uncultured Pirellulaceae bacterium
ATCTCCCAGCGGGTTGGCACAGCCATCGCCGCCGTGAACGAAACATGCGAAAATCGAATTACGATTGATTCTACCAACAGGACGCTTGTGGAACAAATAACGTTGGCGGACGCACAGCGGCCTTGCGAAGCAGCAGGGTGTCGTCAATCGAGATGTCAGGGCGTGGCGATGTCAAAAAGCGTGGCTGTTGCGATAAACGTTGGGTTTTTGACACACCATCGACAACTTCCGATAGTTGCCGGCATTTCCGGCCTTCCAATCTCGAATACCCATCTCACAAATCAAAGTCCCGAATACTCGTAAGACCCGAGGTAATTGGGACGCCCCATACAGTACTCAATCTTGCCAATTTCAACCGTCCGGATGCACACATGTGGACGTTTCATCGCTCGAATGTGCGAGATTGTTCACAGCTTCGGTCCGACACACCGCGGCAGGTTAGTGGGAACTTTGTGGTGCATGTTACTGACGGAAACGCACGTTGGGCGGCATGTCCGGTTCGACCTGGGGCATGTCCACGTGGGATGTTTTGGCAAGTGTAGCCAATTCCGCAACCACGTCGCGATGCTTTGCCGCCACGTCAATCTGTTCGCCGGGATCGTTTTCGAGGTTGTACAGTTCCCACGGCTGGGACGCTGCCCGGCGGATGAGTTTCCATGGGCCGCGTCTGAGCGCAGTGGCGACCTTCTCCGCGGAGAAGGTCTTATCTTTAAAGTTGCACTTCGGGTACTCCCAATACAGGAAGTCGTGCGCGCGTTGTTGTTCCGAGTTGCCAAGCAGCGTCGGGGCGATCGAGATGCCGTCGATGTCCCAGGGCAAGTGACTGGTTACGCCTGCCAACTCCGCCAGCGTGGGCATCACGTCTGGGAAGTAGCACACTTGATCGCTCTTACTCCCCGGCTCGATATGCGTCGGCCACCGTACCAGTAGCGGTATTCGCAATCCGCCCTCATACAGTTCACCCTTCTGGCCGCGCAGGTGGCGGTTCGAATTGAATGTCTTCAATGTCCCCTTGTCGCCGCCGTTGTCGGAAACGAAGAAGACGATCGTCTTCTCATCGATCTTGAGCTTCTTCAGCAAAACGAGGATCTCGCCAACCTGGCGGTCCACCATGGTTACCATCCCGGCGTACGATTTTTCCGCGTCGCTCCAGGGCCGATCCTGAAATGCCTTGAAAGCCGGATCGTCGATCCCATCGGGGTACGGTCCGTGCGGCGGCGTCCACGGCAAGTAACAGAAGAACGGTCGGTCCTTGTTGGCCCGAATGAACTTCTTCGATTCCTCGAAGATCAGGTGATGCGAGAACTGAGTGCCTCGATAGAGCTTGTCCTCGCGATATGTCTTGACGTCTCTCGCGTCGATGGCCGGACGGGCGTTTCCGGGCAGCGGGATCTTCCTGCCGCTGCGCCACAGGAATCGAGGATAGAAGAAATGGGCGTGGACCTGGTGGTAGTAACCGAAGAAGTCGTCGAAGCCGTGTCGCTCCGGCACTCCGGGCGTGCGAACGTCTCCGATGCCCCACTTGCCGTATCCGCCGCAAACGTAGCCCGCTTTCTTCAACACCTCCGCCACCGTCACGTCGTCCGCCTTCAGGGAGATTCCGCCCAGGTTTCCTCGAACGGTGGTGTGGCCCATGTGCTTGCCGGTCAGAAGCGTCGACCGGGCCGGTGCGCACACGGTGCCGCCCGAATAAGCCCGCGTGAACTGGATTCCTTCGTGCGCAATCCGGTCGATGTTGGGCGTCTTAAAGATGTCGCTTCCCGTACACGACAGATCGAACGGCCCCAAATCATCGACCATGATGAACACGACATTCGGCTTCTTGGCCGCGGCCACACTGCAAAGTAAAAGGATGATCAAGGTGGTTGCCAAGCGCATAATACTTTTCTTCTGATGGACTTCGTCAATTGCGAGGGCGTCGAAACGGGGCGCAGCTAGTTTTGTAGGTCTAATAAACTAGCTGCGTCTCCGTTTTCAATTCAAGCAGATTTATCCAGGCGCTTTCCCTGACCCTACTTGCGGCGCTCGGACGGCGGGCGATGCAGGTCGCGTTTGAGTTCGGACAAGCGCTCGTCGAAGAGCTTTCGTTGCGACGGGGTAAGGACGGCCTGCACCGGCTCGGGCTGGCGTAGCAAGCAGGGGGCCGTGTGCATGAAGACCTTCTTCTCTTTGCGGAGGACGGCCAATCGCTTGGGATCACCGGCCGTTTTCGCCTCTGCAATCGCCCTGTTGTGCGCGTCTACTTTCAGATGATTCAACTTGTACCAGCTCCGCCACGACGCGTGACCGGCGGCGACGATTTTCGATAACTTCGTCTTCTGGTCGTCTGTCAGCTCGAGCGTGTCGATCACTTGCTGCACATACTGGGCGTGGCGATCCAACGGACCGCGTTTGGTGAAGGCGGCGCAATCCTCTTCGGCAGCCCGGCTTGTCACGGCGGTTCCCACGATCAACATTGCCGCAGTCAGGAGGAGTGTACGCATGGCGTTGTTTCCCTTTTTTCAGTAATTGATTTGGGTACGATCTGAGGTTCCTTACGTTCACTTGGACTCAACACCACCGACTGCCCCGAATTCGCCTTTCCAGTACAGAGAATGCCAGTAGTGCCGATCTAGTTCAAAGACGTTGACGTTCTCGAAGCTGTCGCTGGAGTCGCCCCGCAGCAGTCCATATTTTCTCATTTCTCGCAAATACTGCCGATTCGGCCTGAAACCAAGTGTAGCATAACGAGGCTCGGTATCCCAAAGCCCTTTCGCCTGCGAATCCTCGCTAGTTGTTCCTGATAATGTGGGTCTTCGCGATCTTCGTACACTCCAGGGCAGCACTCCCAGCCACCGGCGGCTTTGGCCAGGGGCGCCAAGAGGATGGGCGACTTCTCGGGGCGGGTGAAGTTGTAGAGCAGAGCGGTGCCGAACTTCGCGATGGGATCGTCATTCACGATCACTCGCTCGTTGGGGCCAATTGGCCGATTCAGCAGCTTGATACTCGGCCTCCATTGTTCCAGTCGTCGTCGGCCAAGTGTGGATGTTGGGCCAACAGTTGCTCGCGATCGATCGGCTCGCCTGCTTCCTCGGCGCGAATAATCTGAGCCAATACGTCGTCTAACTTTTGCTGTTGACCGCCTCGGTTTTTGTCGTCAGTCGACATGACTTGCCTCGACCCGCGTTTTGTCTACGGATTCTTCGGTTTTTGGATAGGCGTCGTCCACAGGAAAATCTTATGGACAGCACCGTCTTCTTTCGATTCAATTTCAATGACCTTATCTGGCTCGATCCCAGGGACGGCAAACTGGTGCGAAACAATTCGCGAACCGGGCTTGAGTTTTTTCAGTTGTGGAATCAACGCTTCGAGCTGCTTGGGAAGCAAGTAGACGGCGACTACGTCAGCTTCGGTGAAATCGGCTTTGAAAAGATCTTGGTGGTGAATCGTGACCAGGTTTTCGACTTTGGCCTTGGCGGCGTTCTCGCGTGACAGTTCAACGAGCTCTTTGTCGATCTCGTAGCCGACGGAGTGCGCGCCGTACTTTTTCGCTGCCGTGATTACGATGCGGCCGTCACCGCTGCCGAGATCATAAACCACGTCCGACTTCTTGATGTTGGTCAACTCCAGCATTCTCTCAACGACATCTTGTGGTGTTGGCACAAAAACTGAGCGCGGTTGTCGCGTGGACCACTCGCTGGCGTCCTTTGACTTGGAAGGGCGTAATGTAGTCAGTGCCGGAAGAGTCCGCCGGTCGAGTGCATTCTCTCGAATGTCATAACAGAAGAGGCGGTCGTCGTCTCGCAACCACAGTCGGCCACCGGCGATAACGGGGTTGCTCGCGCCCATCGCATATTCATGATCTGGGATTGTGAATCGGGCCTTCTCCACGTAGTCGTCGGCAGTGGCTTCAATGAGTTGTACGACACCAGAGGAGTCGCGCAGGAAAAGATGGCCATCAGCGTACGTCATGGACGAAATGCCGCGACCAATGCGCTTTACCAGCGTGGTTCTCTCACCCGTTCGGGCATCGTAGCGTTCGAGGATGCCGCCCCGTCGAAAGGTATGAACATAGTCACCGATCCAGAGCGTGCTGTCTTGAAATGGATCGAGGAAACCCGCGTGGAAGTACTGTTCCTGCAGCTTTACGCCGTCGCCATCAGCAGCGAGCTTCAGTAATGCGCGGCCGGTACTGTATCCGTTATAGACGACGATTGCATCGCCGCGCACGATTGGTGTAACCGAATTGGCAAAGCTGGCAGCCGGCTTCTCGTATCGCCAAAGAACTCTGCCATCTTTGGCCGCCACGCCGACGAGCCCCTTGCGAAGGTACGTCACATACTGACGGAGTCCACCGCCCTCGGTGACAACGGCGGCTGCGTAACTCGACCGTCCGCCGTCACGAATGTTGGTCTTCCAAATCAACTCGCCATTCTTTTTGTGCAGAGCAACCATCGTCGCTTCACGGCCGGCTGGTGAACAAATCAACTTTTCACCGTCCACCAACGGATAATCACAGATCCCCCAGCCCGGCCGAGCGGCTCCAAAGTCTTTCGTGTAACTCTTGCGCCACAACTCGCGCCCATTTTCCAGGTGCAGGCAAACCAGATCGCCGTCTGATCGGACGGCATACACCCGATCTTCATCCAGGGTCGGCGTCCTCTGGCCAAGCCAACGCATCAGCCGGTTTTCTGCGACCGCGCGACCGATCGCGGTCATCCAGAGTTGCTTGCCCGTCTCGGCCGACACGGCTGTCACGTATTCCAGTTCGTTGCGATAACCGAGCGTAACCACACGTCCGCCGGCAATCGACACGGAAGCAATTCCCTCGCCGAGCCCTTCGACTCGCCAAAGCAATGGCGGTCCATCTTTCGGCCATTTTTTCAGTAGACCGGTTTCGGTCGAAACATTGTCGCGAATCGGACCGCGCCACTGTGGCCAAAAACCCGACTTGCGCGACGAATCGGGTTTCTTCTCGCCACGAGCCGTTTCGTTACCATCGGCCTGAATCGCAAACAAGTGCGAACGACTGGGAATATACAATGTGCCGTTGGCGAAGATTGGCGATGCGTAAACGGAATAGTTAACATTCGTCACATCAGCGTATTTGCCGCCCGGCTTGGCATTGATCGGTTCAAGCTCGCCGTTGATTTCCTTCATGGCCTGCTTGGGATCAGCCGAAAAATTGAAAATCGCAATGTCCCCATCCCCGTCTGCGACGTAGACTTCTTTATCCACAATCAGCGGTGACCCTTCGATGTCTGCCAACGTATCGTAATACCAATATCGCTGGCCGCTCTTGGCGTCGAGGCAATGAACGAGGCCACTGATGTCGGTAGCGATCACTAGGTTATTCTTGATCGCCACATTTGTCATCGTACGGGAAAACTCTTCTCCGAATTCGATCTTCCCATCGCGGTTTTCGTCGCGCTGTGTGAACTCCCAAACCAAATCGGAGTTCGGATTCGCGACGGCCTTTTCTCCTTTCGTGGTGTCAACCGCCTGTAAACGCCGATGTGGAATCGGTTTGCCGTCGGCATTTACGACCAACTGGGAACTGATGTCCCCTTTCTTCGTTGGATTGATGCAGCAGAGTCGGCCCGGCGCTTCGCCTTCCTCAAATCCCTGACCCGCGGCCAAATACACAAGACCGTCGAAATACACTGGCGTGGCGAGAATCGTATTGCGTTTGCCGCGCCAAGAGACATGCCACTTGGCCGTTTTGGGATTCATGTCGAATTTCCAAATCAACTTGCCGGTCGCCGCTTCAAACGATCGCAACCATCCATCGCCCTGCGGCGCGATCACTTGAGGGCAGTCGCCGATGTCGATCACCAGAGGACTGGCCCATTGACCATGCAAGGGATTCGCCCCTGGCGAGTTGTCGGTCCAAACGACCCGGCCGTTGTGTTTGTTGAAGCACACCAGGCTAGGTGCTTTAGGAGCTGCGACTTGTCCGTCGCGTTTCGCACCGTTTCCCGTGACCACATAAATCCAATCTTTGTACGAAGCGATGGAACAAGTCCGATGTGGTCCCATCACTGTCGCGATCGGCTCCGCCCCTAGCGCTTCAATCATGTCCACCTTCCACGCGACTTTCGGCTCCCCCTCTCCACGCTTCAGTGGGCCGATTTCCAGAAATACGGTCTCGCAGCGGTTCGTGGCAAACCAGATCCGGCTGCCCTCGACCAACGGAGAGCATCCTAAAGGGGCTCTATATTCATCGCGGCTGCGAACCGGTTTCAAACGCGGCGACACATATTGATACAGACACTTTCCGTCGCTCTCGCGAAAACACATCAACAGACTGGCATCTTCCTTTTTATCCAAGCCACTTTGTCCGTCATTGTTGGTGCCCACCCAGACCAACCCGTCCGCCACCACCGGTGCGCTGATCGACTGCGACCCCAACCGAGCCGTCCACTTGACATTCCGCGACCCAGAGTACTTTCCGGTTTTGCGATCGAACTTGCCGACATCCCAATCCACGGGCGGATTCTCTTCCAAGCTGACGCCATTGCGCGTCATGTCGTGGCCCAACATCGGCCAGTCGTCGGCTTGAGCCCGATGAATCGTTAAACAAATCAAAGCGACAACAATGGGTTTTGTAAGTCTCAATTCATTTCTCCCGCGATTCGAGACGTGGTCTCATTGTCATTTCAGGTTCGGGTCAACAAGGATTCCCCGCGCGATCGTGTGACCGCTGATGCCGGGGGCGAATCGTCGCCAACCCTCGATATTCAGCATTTGCGGCGAGTCGACTTTCGGCACACGAAACCGCAAGTTGAGTTTGTGATGCGGTTGCTCCCGTATCGCGCTGCCAACATCGGTTTCGATTTTTTCGTCGTCGCTGAAAATGGGCAGCGTTTCGGATTTCGCGTCGATGATCTCCAACCGCTGGATTTTTCTCGGCCACGGATAGGGATGCGATGGTGCTTTGCGCGTGAACGTAATCACACTGTTGTCGCTGGGCAGGATGACCGTGATGTCGATTACGCTGCCCGGTTTGTACGTCGTTGCCGATTGCTCGACGCAGACGTCTTCGCGTCGGCCGCCAGATCCGTTGAGTCCGTTCACGCTGCGGACCATGCCGGTCATCGCAGGCTTCTCGAATTTCAGGGGCTGTGGCGCTCGGAGCGCCCCAATGACCGAGCCATTCTTCCGCCGAAAATGAACCCACTTGGTTTCCCGCGGTGTGTCCAAAGCGAAGGTCCCCGTACTGCGTGCGGCGATCTTCCATGGCCCCGCCAGTATGTCGCCTTCATCGTCAAGGACATTGATTGTGAGATCGTCGTCGTTGGCATTGCCAACGGCGTAAAACAACTTGCCGTCCTGCCAGTATTCCTGCACAAAAATGCCTTTGGAGTAGAGAATACTGGCCGAGGCGCCGGATGGGATTAAAAGTACCAAGAAAGCAACAATCGTCTTTTGGTTACTCATTGATGTCTTCATTGACTGCGCTCATCAATCACGTAGTAAACATCGGACGGCCGACGCGATCGGCGATTCGCTCTCGGCCTGCTCCACACTTTCTTGTCATCGAGCAACACGTGCATTTCGGCGCCGCCCGTCTTGGCAAGACCGTACTGCCAAACCAGCTCGTCTGCTTCCAACTGGGATGCCTCGATGAACATGATGATTTCCGGCGCTTGGTTGTGGGTGAAGATGAACACTGACCCGTCAATCAATCCAGACTTGGCGTCTGAATAGCGATGCACTGGATTGGGAATCAGACGCAGTTCGTATCGCGTGTTGTTCGGATTCCAGAACTCGTGCGCCGAGAAGCGGGCCGCCAAAGCCTTCATTTGCTGCAAACGTTCGACTTGTTTTGCTGCTGGGGGCGGCGCGTCGTCGACGGGTTTCAGTTCAATGCCGGCCGTTCGTGGTACCCAGACTTGACGACCGCTCCGGCTTGCCGTCACGCGCCCCGTCGCGGCGGTCGCCGTGGATGCGAACGTGTGAGCCCAATAACGAGTACCTTGACCGCGCAGAAACAGCTTGTAAAAGGCCACCGGGCGCCCTTTAGAACCCCACGCCCACAAAGTTCCGTCGTGATGCGTACGCTCTGGGTTAATCGATCGCAGCAATGGTTTTTCGATGCGATCGACTTTGACCGGTTTGCCACCATGCTCTACGGTAATGCCAATGTGTTTGACGAATTCAAGCATTTGCGGAAGCAACATGGGACTTGTGGGAGCTCGACGTTCCTCTTCCTGCTGTTCTTCTGCCCATGTGAGCGAGCAATCGAGCGTCAAGGCGCAGATTAATGGAGCAAAAATCCAACATGTCGTAATGCACAATTCATCATTTAGACTCCATTTGTCTCGTATTGGAAGTGTCATCTGTGCCGCCAGTGCGGATGTCCAACGTCAATGGCGCGGTTTCAATAGAATCGTCAGAGTCGGTGTGAGGTAGGTTCCAATTAAGTCCGACTTGTTCGAGTTCTGTAGCCGCGGACTGGAGATTCCACATTCGCACAATGCCATCCTGAGCAAGCAAAGCAAGCCAGTTTCCATCTTGATTGAATTGCATCGTCATCACTGGATGATATTCCGGCGCTGGAATTGTCCCAATTTCCGCCCACGTTTCCGTTCCAAGGATGCTAATCTGTGAGTCAGATGTCGCTAGCGCAACAAATCGTCCATCAGATGTGAAGGCCATGGCTGCTGGTCGCGAGATGTTCGTTGTCCGCCGAACCGAATGAATTCTCTCCCAAGTTGCCACTTTCCAAACAACGTATTCGTAACCTGTACCAGTGATGAGCCATCGATCGTCGGGACAAAAAAGAGGTTTCACCCGTGTATTGACCGGCAATCGCCGTTCCAACTGGCCGCTCGAAGTATCATACACACCAACCGTGCCGCTAAGGCCTCCAACCGCAACGCGTGTGCCATTAGCGCTGACAGACACAAATCGCGCACCAGAATGCCCTTTGAAAATTGTCTTGCTCGCATTGCCAGTTTCAATGGCGATGATACTAGCGGGCCATTGTTCAGCAGCGAGCAATCGTCCGTCGGCACTAAAGTCTGCCGTGGCACCAAAGGGAGCCAGCGACACAGGCGGGCCAACTCGCAAGGCGGTAGCTGAGCTATTCTGCGACCATACAACAGGCCACTGCAAGATCCCGTTAGTGCTGCTCGTGACCAGATTGTTGCCACTCGGATGGAAGAGCACCGAACACGTGTCCGGCAGGGATATTTTTCCAATTTCGTTCATCGAAGGCAACTGATAAAGTCGCACACCGTCTTTGCCGCACGATGTCGCCATGACACAACCGTTCGGATGGAACGCAATGGAGGAAGAGCCCCAGTCATGCAGAGGTACTCCATAATGGCCGTAGAGAAATCGGCAGTGATTGCGCCCGTAGTATTCGTACACTTCAAAACGTCGACCGATATGAAGTGCTAAATATTGTCCGTCCTGACTAAAGCGCCGGAAAGTACCTTCCGCGCGGAGCAACTCTTCACCACTAATCGGATCCCAAAAGACGGTCGTGTCTCCCCAGCAGACCAACACATTGTCCGTCGGATGATATGCGACTCCTGCATACGACTTTGGATGCCCTTTGAACACCTTGTGAAGTTTAGTATCGTCCATGTTCCAGACGTAGACCTTGTGGTTTCGGCACAAAACGGCGAGGTATTTTCCATCGGGGCGCCAGGCCATGTCGCTGCCATCAGCGGGGAGCGTAAGTGTCGTTGCTTTGAGCTTCGACTCAGTTTCCCAGATGTGGATCTCATTGGTTTGAAACTCCGCGATCGCGAGCTTTTTGCCAGTGGGGTCAAAGCACAATCCGTCGCGTGCAACGCCGACAGAAATTGAATCCTCTTCTTCGCCAGTTGGTAGGCGAAACAAATTAACCGAACCGTCTTGATGTCCGACTGCCAATCTCTTGCTATTAGGGCTGAAGGCTATGGACAGACGAATTGCGCGGTAGGTCTTCTCGACAATGCGTTGGTTTGTGGAGAGATCCCAAACCGAAAACCGGACTTCTGAACCTTGAGAGTGTCCCCGAGTAATCCGCATACCAGCGAGAAATCTGCCATGAGGCCCGAAGTGTGCAGCGTCCATATTGTCACTTTTTTTCCCAAATCCCTTAACGTTCGCAATGACGCTGTGGTCAGAGATTTGCCGTACAGTTGCCCGATCTCCACCTTCCGCGCGCACATAGTGCTTGAATTCGGGATCGAGATCGAACATTTCCGGAAACGCAAATGCAGATGATTCTTCCATTTTTTTGACGAGCCGCAAATCGACTAGGGCGAGACACGCCAATGCTTCGTTTCGCTGCTCAACGGACGAACGAATCGCCGCTGCCTTTTCTAGAACCCGCAAGCTCTTGAAGCGCTGGCCAACCTCCCCACTCCGTCGCCGGGCCTTGGCCTCTGCCAGGTACGAGAGCCGTAGAGCCTCTTCGGTTTCCTTTTGTTTTGCCGTAACTTGCTGAAGAGCTCGCGCTGTTTTCTGCTGCTCTGTTTTGACTTGGTCAAGCGCGCTCTTTGTGTTTTCCTTCTCCAATGTCACCTGCCAAAGCGCATCGTTGGTTTCCTTTTGCTTTTGAGTTATCAACCAATTGCTGACCATCAGTCCCGCGACAAACACAATTGCGGCCAAGCTACTGACGACGACCAGACCTGCCTTGGCTGGTTTGCGACGAGCCCATTTGATGGCCTTCTCCATAAGACCAGCCGAACGAGCGAGAATCGGTCGATCGCTCAGGTAGCGACTCAAATCATCAGCCAACAACGCAGCCGATCCGTAGCGTTTGCCAGGCTCCTTTCCCAAACATTTCAAACAGATAATTTCTAGTTCGCGGGGAACACTACCGTTCAGCTTCCTCGGGGTCGGTGCATCATCTTGGAGGATTTGGACGATGAGCATCTGCTTATCGCCGCGGAACGGAAGTTCGCCTGTTAGAAGTTCAAACAGAATGACACCCAGAGAGTAGATGTCCGCGCGGCAATCAACGGTGTGTCCTTCGCCGCGGGCTTGTTCTGGGGACATGTAGGCAGGTGTACCGAGGATTTGGCCTTCGACGGTCATTGTAATCTCGCCTGCTTCTCGCTTGGCCAGGCCGAAGTCAACGATGTGAGGCTCGAGAGAGTCGAGGGACGAGGGTCGAGAGTCGAGGACACAAGAACTTGGTTTACTCTCGTCACTCGACCCTTGACTCTCGACCCTTTCAATCATGATGTTGCCGGGTTTCAAGTCGCGGTGGATCACGCCGG
>CAYFJO010000360.1:0-11187 GCA_964343305.1 uncultured Pirellulaceae bacterium
TTAGGGTCATACCGCTTCTTCAAAAATCATGCAAGGTGCGCTGTACAACTAAAAGATTAAGAGAGGATGAGTTTATCGCATCACCGAATGCCCAAGAAGGCCAATTCATTAAGCACCAAAGGGCATTCAGCGGGCTGTATCAATTCGCAAAGCACCTCTCTCTGTCAGATGCCGTTCAAGCCGCGCGCATCGGACGACAGGTGCCGAGATTCCGATCGGCCGAACTGTACCGAAGACTCGCGAGCGGTGCGACTTGCCAACAAACCAAGGTTTTGGCACATCGGCCTCGCCTTCGGCTACGGGTTAAACAATTTTGCGTAGGTTCTAAAGCCGCTGATTCACGCTGCTCAAAAACTCCAGCAGATCGGCCGTCCAAAACCGTAAACGTCTTGATGGCCTCGATCGGCTGCTTCGGCTCAAACCGCGTTATCACCGGCTCCTTCGGCTCGTCCACGCTCGTTGATTCCTGGCATCACGCGACGATTGTGAGTTTGCAGAATATCCGCGCATCCGTTTCGGATCATGATGCTTGGTTAGGGTGTCGCTTTCGCTCGCGGGTCGAGTTTTGCCTTTGGCACGAAGTAACGCTCTGGTGTCAGCGACAGCCAGGGGATTAGACCGTGCTTCGGTTGGAACTCAACTTCGTCGTGGTTGCGGCCGTGGATGAAATGTAGCAGATCGCCACGCAGGTCTGGTATGATGGAAAATTCCAGATCGCCCCAACATGCCTTGGCCATGTTGCCGTCCGGCAGCCGCGCCACCTCGCTGCCGACGGATCGTAATACCATCGGTAGGCCAGCGTCGAAGAAATCAAAGAACACAGCACACGGTATCGCGTCACACTCAACGCTCCGGCGCCGGGTCTGCACGCGATTTACGCGGTGACCGAGTGGAACGGACAACGCGAGGTTTCCCGTCCCGTGGCGATCATGTTTCAGAATAGACAATAGGTGAGAATTGCAATGTGGGCCAAGCAATGGATCTCGATAAGCGTCCTGGGGCTTTGTGTTGCCAGCAGTGCTGCGGATGAACACAAACTGCGAGTGATCGTCGAAACGGACATCGGTGGTGACGCGGACGATCAAGCATCACTCGTACGGTTTTTGTTGTACGCGAACGAGTGGGATGTGGAAGGCATCATCGCGGACAGGCATGCCGACAAGTTCCGTAGCGATCCGGCCCGCAATCACAAAGGTGTTGTAGCCAAGAACGGTCATGAGTTGGCGCTCGGCTATGTCGATGGTTATGCCAAAGTGTATGACAATCTCAAACGGCATTCAGCAGGCTTTCCCTCACCAAAGCTTCTACGACGAGTCACCGTGCCGGGATTCAACGATATCGATGAGGGAGTGAAACTGATCATTGCCGCTGCCGATCGGGATGACCCACGGCCCATCTGGTACAGCAATTGGGGTAGCAATAGTGGTTCAAAGAGCAATTTGCGTCGTGCGTTTGATCTCATCAAACGCCAACGCACACCCACGGAGTACCAATCATTTGTGAAAAAGTTTCGCATCTGCACGTTAGACGGCAGTCGTGGAACGAAGCAAGGGCACGACGATCAAGTTGTTCTGCATATCGAAACAGGCTATCCCGATATCGGCGGTCGCTGGTATCACCGTTTCCGACCACTGACCCAGAACGCCGGAGGCTTCGACGTACGTCGCGACGTCCAGACAGATCACGGGCCGTTGGGCTCGCTCTACACGACGCCAAAAGAAGGAGACAGTTGGACGTTTGTGTATCTCATTCCGAACGGTTTAAGCGACCCAATGCAACCGAACTGGGGTGGTTGGGCGGGACGTTATGGACCTCGTGGCACCGACCGGATGAATAAGAACGGGCCGAAAGGGGCGCAGTTTGTTTGGGCCAACCAGCAAGACACGATTGATGGCAAGACAACTCGAGACAACACCGCATCCCGTTGGGCCGAGCATCTGCAAAATGATTTCAAAGCCCGGCTCGATTGGTGCGTTGCTGCTCGATTTGCAGATGCGAATCACGCACCGCTGCCACATTGCCAAGACGATGGCACTCAACGTGTATTGCGGATCAACGTGCCACCGGGCCGACCAGTAAAACTCTCTGCCAGCGGTTCGGAAGATCCAGATGGCGACCGATTGCATTATCGCTGGTTCGTTTACCCCGAACCTGGAACTTACCTTGGGAAGGCAGCAATTCGCAACGAGCACGCCAGCGAAGTGGAGCTGATGGTTCCGGCCGATGCCGAAGGGAAGACGATTCACGTCATTCTACAAGTCACAGACAGCGGGCATCCCCCGTTGACACGTTACCGCCGTACGGTTGTGAACGTTACCTGGAAGTGAAACGAGAGGGATAGGGAAGGCTAATCGAGTGATGGTCAGGTTCGTAAGCCAGCCGCTTTGCAACTCGATCTTTCGCAAACTCGCGTGCCGGCCCTTGCGTGTATCTTGTTTGGCGGGGATGCGTGCCTCGGCAGCTTTGCGAATGAACAACGCCAGATACTTGGCATGGCGATCGGACCAGGCAAAGTGGCCTGCGCCGGGCTCCACCACAACACTTCCCAAGTTGCCTTCGTGCTGTATCGAGAATTGACATTTTGTGATGTAGCGCCCAATATCTGTCGAAGCCGACCTATTCATCAACACCACAAGGACACACCAAACTGCAAGAACTATGAACTTGAAACGGCTCACATTGTCTGCATTGACAATCTTTCTTCCCGTGACATTGACGGCAGCCAAGACCGTCAGCGTTGATCCGGAGAAGTGTGTGATCGTCCTGCCGGATTCTCCTTCTACGAAGGACGAGACGGCCGCTGAGGAACTCCAACTGCATCTCAAGTTGATCACAGGAGTCGAAATCCCGAGGGCCGTGACCGGATCGGTTCCAAACACAAGCTTCGCGTTCCACATCGCCATACAGCCCTCGGCGGACGAAGAGCCACTGGCCGTGCAGGAGTCGCGATGGACGATCACCGCCAGGGCCGCCTGGTTTTATGGAGATACCAGTGGAGCGGGCACGGGAGCCCTGTTTGCCGTCTACTCGTTCCTCGAAGAACAACTCGGCGTGACCTGGATCGAGCCGGGCGATGCGGGCATCGCTTTCAAGCGGCGATCGACGTTGAACCTTAAGCCGGGAAAATACCGTTGGGCTCCAGAGCTCACATTCCGCAAGATCCGGCAGACATACCGTCAGCGACCGGCGGAAGAACCCGTTCCTGCGCGGTTCAAGCCGTTTCCTGAGTTCTGGCACGGATTCAGGGACGTCGCCAACCAGAGAGCCGTGGATGACGTGCGCTGGCAACACCGGATGCGAATGGGCGGCGGTCGTTCGGGCGGCGGCCATGCTTTCGCAAAGTGGTGGGACCGTTTCGGCGAAACGCAACCAGAGTATTTCGCGCTCAACAAACACGGCAAACGTGAGCCTGTTCCACTGCCGAAAGCACATCAGACGAATGAATGGATAAAAATATGCCCGAGCAATCCTGCCGTCGCCGAGCAGATCGTCAAAGACTGGATGCCAGCTAAGGACCGGCTGAAGTACGTCAATGCCGGACTGAACGACGGAGTCGAGAATTTCTGTGAGTGCGAAGACTGCAGAAAGCTGGACGTGCGACTGGCGGAGGAGCACACGGACGATCTGATCTCCGGCCGATACGTGTATCCCGACGGTCGCTACGTCCACCTGACCGATCGCTATGCCCATCTGGCCAACGCTGTGGCGAGGGAGGTCAGAAAACACCGCCAGGACGCCATGGTGTCCATGTATGCGTACTTGACCACGCTCCATCCTCCTCGAAGGGTGAAGCTGGAGCCGAACATCGTGGTGCATATCGTTCCGTATGTTGTTCCGCTCGACCGGAAGATCACCGAGGAACTGATCGAAGGTTGGCGCAAAGCCGGAGCAACCGAGATCGCGTTCCGGCCCAATTACCATTTCAAATACCACCCCATGCCCCTGCCGCTGGGTATCGAGAAAGAGATGTTCGATGTTTTCCAGGTCGCGCATGCAAACGGCTGCATCTCGGCAGACTACGATTCGCTGATGGGGTGCTGGCCGCTGACGGGTCTGGCCGACTACGTTCTCGCGCGAGCGATCGCCGCCCCGGATAAAGACTTCACTCACTGGGAGAGTCGCTATTGCTCCGCCTTCGGCGATGCAACCGATGACGTCAGGGCATATTTCCGATACTGGCGAAACGAGGTCTGGGAAAGTCGCCTGAAACCGAATCTCGGCAAGCTGACGAAAGCCGGCCGAACCGGCAACTTTGCTCGGGGGCTGGCGTGGGCGATCCGCAGTAACTACAGCAACGACTGCAGGCCGGAAGGCTGTGATCAATACTATACGGAGCAGGATTTTGACCGGACCGACGAAATCCTGCAGCAGGCCGCCTCACGGAGTCTGACACCCGAGGAGAGGAAACGAGTGGAGCAGTTGGTTCTGATCAACCGGCATTCCCGCCTCGAACACGGAGCCATGTATTACCGTGGCAACAAGGGATATGGACACTCCAAAGCCCTTCTCGAGTTTAGAACAACACATCACAAAGACATGAATATAAGCTGGCCGGGTGTCTTTTATGTAGAAGATGCCTGGGGCGACCTCTGCCACCTATATCTGACTGAGCATCTGGAAGAGTATCCTCTGCCGTGGCTGAAGACTCCCTTCAAGTGGCGTTTCAAAGTCGATGAAGACAACGTCGGGCTGTCTCAGAAATGGCAGGCAAAAGACTGGGATGCGACTGCCGACTGGAAAACAATCCGAGTCAACGTCCCGTGGTCAAACACGTACGAATCTCCACATGTTGAGTTGAAAAAGAAACTGAAGACGTACGACGGAGTCGGCTGGTATACCTTCAGATTTGAACTTCCCCATCAACTGCGCCGCAAGAAGGTGTTTCTTTACCTCGGCGGCGTAGATGACAACTGTAGAGTCTACGTCAACGGACAACTTGCAGGAGAGCATCACTCCGTCACGCCCGCAGACACAGATACCCCGTTTGAAATTCAGATTGATCAATTTGTCGATTGGAACGCTGAATATCAGATCGCCACTGTCAGAGTCGAAGACAAAGGCGGCAGAGGAGGCGTTCATAAAGAGACTTGGATTGTCACGAAATGATGATCTTGAAAACGGCGGTGGAAAGACAATCACCTGGCGGAAACCCACTTCACTTTCGTCACCCATACGCGATTGTCTGCACGGCGGGCGATGAGCGGTTTCGGGTCGTGGTAGTTCGGACCGGGTGCCTGCATCCACTCGGCGGCGGTCACCCACGTATCGTCTTCGCTGATTTCGGTGACGCCGAAGTTTCCGAGTCGCGCCCCCTTTTCAGGAACCAGAATCTGTTCGCTCGCACGGATAACGCGGGGTCTCTCCAAGTCAATCTTCGCCATGAACAGGGGCGCGCGGTGACGAAAGACATGATCGTTATTTGCGCCGCGCCGTGCATAAACCAGATAGAGGCGGTCCCCCAACACCATCCAGTGTGTCTGGGTGATGCAAGTTCGCAGGCAGGGGCCGGTTCCGAATGATAGCCACGACTAGAGTTGTCGTCTGTTGACAATTCATTATTACACGGTATGGTGTATACCCTATGGCTACAAACACGGAAATGCGACAAAAAGTCAAGTTTCCACCGCAACCCGCGACTGAAGAACGCCCCCTGATCAGCGATGACCAGGCAGTGGCGTTGATGTGGCTGTTCAAAGTGTTTTCCAACGATACGCGCTCGCGATTGCTGCACGCATTGCTCGGAGAGGACGAGCTGTGCGTAACCGAATTGGCAGAAGCAGTTGGCATGAAGCCACAGGCCGTGTCAAACCAACTGCAGCGATTGGTTGATCGCGGGATCGTTGGATCGCGCCGCGGCGGCATCAACATGTACTGTTGGCTCATCGATCCCTGTATCTAAAGTCGTTGTGGACTATTGAAGTTCCTGATGTCGAAAACGCATAGCACGATTCATGAAAAACACTTAGTGGTTTTCATGACGTTCGCGCTTGCGATTGGCACTGCTAATGTCACAACGAGATCGGCGGCAGCGGTAAAAAAGAAACCGAGTGGTAGCAACTCTCAACAGGCGTATCTACTCGACGGCTCAGAATTGCCGGACGGATACATCAGATTCGACGATCGGGACAAGATCATCAAAGTCGTTGACCGCGACCGGATCGACGAGACGCTCTATTTCGACGTCGCCAGATTGCGGTTGTTCGTGGCGAATTCCAAATCTCTGAAGCGTCTCAAAGAAATGCCGGCGCTGGGCAACAAGCAACCACCCGGCGCGCTGAGTTGGCTGGCGGTTGCAGCGACCGGAGTGACCGCACAAAAACAATCGAACCGTGAAGACCAGAACGACAAGGTGTACCTGCTCGTCTGTCCCGCGGACGACAACGATTGGAAACTGATTTCAACGGACATCGCGTGGCCAAAGCGGAAGCAGATGGAAATCGATCGCGCCGGTCGCTTCTTTAAGGTCGTCCGCCGCTCGGAAGTCGATGAGTCTCTTTACCTCAACACCTGGGGACTACGGTTCTATGTCGGAAGTCAAGCGGACCTGGAGAAACTCAAACAGATCCCAACTAGCAGCGACGATCGGATCACGTCGCAAGACTTGGTCAGAACCGTATTCGGCTGGCGGCACCGGTACAACGAACCTGGTTTGGAACCGCAACGGATTCCGGTGCGCGGAGAAGCGGGCAGGAAGCTGGGCACCAAGGACATGGCCTTTGTCAAGGCCGGCGAGTTCACGCGAACCGGTGAGTTTCACACGTCACACTTTGTTGGCGGCAAGTACCTGCGTCCGCACAAAGGCGACAAGTATCGTGTCCGTGTGGCGTCGTTTTACATCGACAAGTACAAGGTCACCAACGAAGACTACGCCCGTTTCCTCAACGACGGTAATCCAGGGTATGCGATTTCGTCTCCGCACAACGAAGCCATTACGCGCGATGAGGAAGGACGATTCGTCGTCAATCCAAGGCAAGCCCGCTGGCCGGTCATCTGGTTGAACTGGTATCAGGCGGCTGGATACGCCGAATGGGCGGGCAAGCGATTGCCGACCGAAGCCGAATGGGAGTTCGCCGCGACCGGCAGCGAAGGACGCAAGTATCCGTGGGGCAACGAAGAACCAGACGAAACGCGGGTCAATCGTTCGGAGCAGCCTTACATTCCAGTCGATTCATTGTCGGCCAGCGCGACACCCGAAGGTGTCGTCGGCCCGATGAGCATGGCGGCTGAGTGGTGTGCTGACTTTTACAGCGACACCTATTACGACAAAGCTCCGAAGAGCGGCGTGATGATTGACCCGCAAGGTCCGGCGAAAGGTTGGGAAAACCGTCGCATGTTCAAAGGCTGGTGCATGGCCCCCAAATCCGAGTTCTTCGAGTGCAGCAAACGCCACGCCCGCCCGCCGCTGCTCGGTTCGGCGATCGGCTTTCGCTGCGTGAAGTCGGCAGAGAGATAAAGAGGAAACCACAATCATGAATAAGAATGAAAACCTGCGATCTCATTTCTTGCTCGTCACAATCGTCGCGCTCTCCACAAGCGGGCTTCCGCGATCCGCTGTCGCTTCCGGCGGCGAGCAGGAATCGAAAGACTCAGTTCGAAGTCAAAAGGTTTATCTGCTCAGTTGTCCCGACGATGCGGGCGTTTGGAAACTCCCGCCGAAAGGTGTGCATTGGCAGACGTTGCACAAGATGCTGGATGAAAAAGCGGGGCAACTGATCAAGGTGGTCGACCGCAACAAAGTCGATCCGTCGATTTATCTCGACATCGAAGGTTTGCGGCTTTATGTGTCGAGCCGAGATTGCTTGAAGAAGTTCAAGCAACTGCAGCAGGACAGTAGCGAACGCATCACGCCGGGCTACCTCATCCGCAACCTGCTTGGCCGGCGGTACTCGAAAACCGGCATCCAGCCGGAACGCATTCCGGTGCGCGGCATGGCGGGCAAGAAGCTCGGCAACCAGAACATGGTGCTTATCAAGGACGGCGAGTACGAGCGGTCGGGGCACTATTACACGTCGCAAAGTGCCCAGTTGGGCGAGCGGAAGGGCGAGCGATATCGCGTGCGGGTCTCGTCGTTTTACATCGACAAATACAAAGTGACTAACGAGGCGTACTGCCGGTTTCTGAACGACGGCAATCCTGGCTATTGGAACTCGGCGCCGTGGTCGAACATCAGCCGCGAGAAGGACGGCCGGTTCACGGTCGAACCGGACAAGGCACTCTGGCCGGTGATTGCGGTCAATTGGTATCAGGCCGCCGGCTATGCCGATTGGGTGGGCAAGCGGTTACCGACGGAAGCCGAATGGGAGTTTGCCGCGAGTGGCCCCGAAGGCCGCAAATACCCCTGGGGTAACGAGCCGCCCGACAAGACGCGGGCCAGTGTTTACGGCGAGCCCTACGCGCCGGTTGACGCCTTGCCACGCGGCGCGACGCCCGATGGTGTCTTCGACTTGGCGGGCAACGCGGCCGAATGGTGCGCGGACTTTTTCAACTTTGCTGCATACGAGAAGGCTCCGTCCGGAGCGTTGCTGATCGATCCCACCGGACCGAAAACGGGAAGCCCGCAACACGGCTACTCCCGCATGTTCAAAGGTTTTTGCAAGGGAGCCGCGCGGCACCCTGAGTTCCTGCAATGCACTAAGCGCCACGCCCGCGCACCGCTGCTGACCGCCGCGATCGGTTTTCGCTGCGTGAAGTCTGCGGAGTGAACTCTGCTGTAGGACGGATTGCCAATCCGTCCTACGAAGAAGAAACAAACGGGAGGTCGTAACGATGAAGAGAAAACAAAACCAACTCAGTCGCCGCCAGTTCGTCGGTTCGCTGTCGGCGGCGACCGCTGCTGCTTCGTTAACCGCAGCAACTGCGACTAGTCGCGCCGCAGAAACGAAATCAACGGGCAAAGTCCCCGCGCGGCAAGACGGCCACAAGCAACTGCTGGTGATTGCCGGCGAGAAGATCGAGGAATTGGAGTTTGCCGCCTTCACCGGTGTGATGTCATGGGTCCGCGCGGCGGGGAAAGGCAAGTTGCCGCCGGTCGACGTGGTCGTTGCTGGCTTCGACGAGGAAGTCACCGGCTTCGGCTCGATGCACATCCGGTCGGACGTGTTGGTGCAGGACCTGCGTGACGAAGACCTCGATCAGTTTGACGCGGTCGGCATTCCGGCAGCGCTCAGTCGCCAGGGGTCTGAGGCGCTTCGCAGCCAGCGCACGCACGACATTGTACGCAAAATCCACGCCAACGGCGGCATCATTGCAACGATGTGCGACGGTATTGCCGCCGTACCGAAAGACATCCGCGGCAAAACGTGCCAGTATTGGGCGCGAGGCAAAGAGGGCAACTCGAACGATCAGCATCATGCCCCGATCGTCGTTGACAACCGCATCATGACCACCGCCGGGCAGGCCGTTGCGGTACCGTCGGTCGTCGTGCTGTTGGAATTGCTCTTCGGGGAAGAACAGACGAAAGAGTTCACCAGCGGCTGCGCCTGCATGTTTGGTTTCGACCAGGAATTCATCCAGCGAGTCGCGGTTGTGAAGTATGACGCCTAACGGCGAACTTGGATGTAGATCATGAAAACAACATTGCTTGCAGCGGTGACCATCGCGTTCAGTGTCATCAACGCGCCGCTTCCCGCCGCCGACACGCCGCCGCTGGCCAAAGCGCCGTACGACGCCGAGCAGGCAAAGGAGTTTCAAATGCGGTGGGCCGCGCATCTCGGTCGCGACGTGGTCGAGACGAATGCGGCCGGAATGAAAATGACGCTGATCCCGCCTGGCACGTTCACAATGGGGACGCCCAAGTCGGAAGTCGCCGACGTGATCAAGGGGATTCGCAGCGACCCGAAGTGTCGTATTAAGCAGTTCATCATCGATCACCTCATCGACCGCGGAACGCAGCCGGTGAAGATTTCGAAACCGTTTTGCATGGGGACGTGCGAGGTCACCGTCGGGCAATTCCGCAAGTTCGTCGAGGCCACGGGTTACAAGACTTATCAGGAGATTTGGAACAAAGCGGCAGGCGTCAAGAGCCTCGCGTGGCGGTATCAATGCGTCCCCAGCGGCACGCTGTTCATCAACGGCGAGTGGGTCAAGCGGCACGGCGGTGCGTGGAACAACGTCGGCTATGAGCAGCCGGACGACGCGCCGTTGTTCAACGTCAACACGTACGACATGAACGCCTTTTGCCACTGGCTCAGCAGAACCGAGGGCCAGCGTTACCGGCTGCCCACCGAAGCGGAATGGGAACATGCCTGCCGCGCGGGCACCACGACGTGGTGGCATTTTGGGAACGACCCCGCCGAGATCGAACAGTACGCCTGGGTCTTCTCGAATACCAAGTCACCCAAATTTCCCGACCGTACAAACATTCCGCGGCCGGTCGGCCGCAAGAAGCCGAATCCGTTCGGGCTGTACGACATGCACGGCAACATGTACGAGCGCTGCGTGGAGTCCAGTTCGTTGTCCGGCTTCCACGACTTTCAGCAGTCGCCGCTGGTTGATCCGGCGGGTCTGATTTGGGGCGGCGGGCCACGTCTGCGCGGTGGCTCGCACGATGGATACAGTTGGCTGTGCCGCTCGGCCGCGCGGATCGGCGGTGGCGGTCGTTCGAATGTGCATCTTCATATCGGCTTTCGGCTGGTTGCCGAAGTCGATCTCCCCACCGCGGAACTCAAACCGTTGACCTTGTCAGAGATCGAACGCGTCGAGAAGGCACCTGACATCGCGTCGGCCGAGAACGTGATCAAGCACACGGAAAACCCAGTCTTTGTTCTGGGGTCGTGCCCGGCAGGCGACGAGTCTCGTTTCGGCCGGTTCACGATCGGCAGAGACCCTGGCAGCGGCAACTACCATTTGTGGTATCCCCAGGCCGACGCCGACGGCTCGGTTCGATTGCTCTATGCCTACAGCGGCGATGGTTTGAGCTGGTGGCGGCGCGGCGAGCAAACCACGACGCTCTGGCGCGGCATCGATCACGAGTGGGACGACAGCTTCGTCGGCATGCCGCACGTGCATCTCGTCTCGGTGCCCGCGACGGAAATGATACTCAACGGCAAGCCGAAGTGCGATCGCGAGCCGACCAACGTGTGGCTGATGTGGTATATCGGCCAGGACCGAGACGGCGAGCGCGGGCTGGGGCTGGCGACGCTGCCGGAGAAACCTGTTTTGCCAGAAGAACCCCCGAAGCGCAAGGAC
>CAYFJO010000361.1:0-11169 GCA_964343305.1 uncultured Pirellulaceae bacterium
CGGGCGGGCAACCGAGCTTGCCGTCGACTGCCGCGAGCGCGCCTTGAAAAAACCGCCAGAATCGAATCTGTTCCTGCGGAGTTGTGGCGGCGGACTGGGCCGCATCCGTGAGCAGGAAGTTGTAAGGGTTGATTGTCAGGCCGCTTTCCAGCAGTTTCGCGCCGCTGGCCTTGCTGTCGGATTCCGGCAGGAGACGAAACACGGTATAGGCCATCGTGGAATCAAGGTAAGAAGGCATCCCATAGTTGACCGCCCAGGCGATGCTCTGGTGGTAGATCATGCCTCTGCGTGCATCCACATCGCCAAAGAACCACGGCACATGCGGCCATGTTTTGTCATCTCCGCCGGTTGCGTACTGTTGACCCTTGCAGCGATAGGTGTCGGTTTTGGAGTCGTACCGGAATGCGACCAAGGCGCAATGTCCGGGCTGGTGTGCTGTGCTGGCTGGGATGCCCAGAATGTTGTGACTACGCGCGGAGATGTTCCCCATCGTTCCGCAGACGCCACCATCCTTGAGCATCATTTGAATGGTGTGATACGTGAAGGGGTGCGGAGTCAAGCGACGCGCCGACTGCATGTTGTGCTGCTGGGCTACGGAGCCGATGTATTCGCCATACGTTCGGAACTCGCCCTTTTCGCAAAAGGCTGTCCATCGCTCTTCGCGTTCACGCAGCGGTTGGCCGTCGGCCACCAGCAACGTCATCACAGGCCACGGCGCGGTGAGCGGAAAACGGGGCCACTTGCGCTGTGCCTGGGTTTCCGCGGGGAATCGGTGCTTGTCGTTGCGGATCAAATAAGCACATCGCTCCGCCGGCGTTGGAGTTGGGTCGCGCTCCGCGGGCAACAGCCCTTTGGCTTCGTAGGCGGTACGAAACAGGCGGTAGGCTTTGGCAATCTTCTTGTACCGCTCACCGCGAACCATCGCGCCGCTTTTCCAGTGAACAATGCGCTCGCCGCAGTCGATCTCGACCTCATGCCCCTTCGATTTCATATAGGTGTTGAACTTCTCCTGAAGGGCCTTGCTGGCGATGACATCGGCGGCGAAAAGGGTGCGAGTCCGCTTTTCGGTGACCTTTACTTTCTTAGTCTTTCCCTTCGGCGCGGGAATGGCAACACCACGCTTGTCGTACTTCAGTTCAGACGGCGCCTCTTTGTAGACCACGACATCTTCCTCGATCGTATGGTCGTTGAGGAAGTTGATGATGTGGTCATTCATGTCGAGTTCCCGCCCCGACTCTTTCGTGTCGATCGGCTTGCGGGGATCGCCGCCAATGACCAGTTTGAGCGGTTCGCGCGAAGTGATATCAGCCTCCGGTCCCTGCTTGGCATGAACCACTGCAGTGGCCATCGCCAGTTGACGGTATTTCTCAAAATCAGCCTTACCCAAGTCCAGGCGTAGCGAATACAGCATCAGCAACACATCCGACGCCTTCAGACGCGCCCCATAGACGCCGGCTTCCATTTCCGCGTCGGCATCGATCCAGGCGAAGAATTCATCGGGTAACGATTTTCCTTGGGCTTCCAGATCCGCCTTTGCCTGTGTCCTGGCGTACGCAAGAAACGCCTCACGCACTTTCGGAGTGAACTGGTACTGTTCGCTCGAACATATCTTGAGCATCCTCTCTTTACATTCGTTCGCCTTCGTCAATAGGGCGCCGGCACCATCTGTATTGGTGGCCGCTTGTGTTCTTATTGCTTTAGCTGGAGCCGCCGGTGGCTCGGTAGATTGAACCTTCTCAGCGGAGATGCCCAGAAGGATGATTGGAAATACCAGAGCAAGTGTCCTACTTATCGCTTTTCTGGCATGGCGCATATCAATGTTCACTATTAGGCTCCTATCCTTTCGGCGGTTGTTCATAGTTCCTCTGCTCGTGAAAGCGGCTGTAATCTGGTCTTTATCGCTGTCTGACGCCGGCGTCGGACTTGAGACAGGCAAGTCTCGGCAATTCGGGTTGAATGACCTGGTCGTCAACGGTGGGGGCGAAGACCGAAGTGGCCTTGCCGCCCAGCCAATCCCGAATCACTTTGGCGTACACCGAACGGAAATCGATTTTGTGTTTCAGGTTGCCTTTGTCCAAGTCGGCCAGATCAGGTTGGCCGCCATACACTCCACCTCGCACCTGGCCGCCCATCAGGAAGAAGCAGTTTGCCGCGCCGTGGTCGGTTCCCCGCCGGCCGCCCGATCCGTTTTCCTTCACTCGCCGGCCAAACTCGGAGAAGGTCATGACCAGCACGCGGTCGATGTTGCCGCTCAATTCCATTTCGGTCAAGAAGGCGTTGACGGATCGATCGAACGCGCCGAGCAATTTGGGATGCATGCCGACGTTCAATGGATTGCTGAGATTCACTTGCACGCCATGCGTGTCGTAGCCGCCTTGGCTGGCGTAAAAGATCCGTGTGCTGAAGCCGGCGCGGATGATCTGCGAGATCAACTTAAGGCCACGACCGAGGCTGTCGTCGGAATAGTCCTGCTCGGGCACGAGCGTCGGTTTCGACGCAGCAGTTTGCAAATCCTTGACCGACGCTTCGGTCTGATTCTCGCTTCTCTGCAGGAAATCGAGGTCCGGATCGGTTGTGGCGATGCTGTTGACGGCGTGAATCGCTGCCAACCGGGCGTCGCCGTCGGTATCCGTTCGCAGAGCGTAAGTGTGCGATTTGCTAATCGCGGGTGGCGTATAGCCGTTAATGCCTTTGAAAGAATCGGGCACGCGGGGTATGCCGGCGGTCGTGATAGCCAGCGGATTCGCATCCTCCGCGCCCGCGCATTCTTTCTCGAAGTAACGCGCCATCCAACCCGACGACGGCGGTGACTCTCCGGGAACCATGCCGAACTCGTAGAAGTCCATCGAGCTGAAATGCGACTGGTTGGGATTAACATAGCCAACGTTCTGAATGACGCCGATTTGCCCTTTGTCCAAATAGCGGTCGGCCAGCCGGCGAAGCTGCGGATGAAGGCCGTTGAGCGAATCGATCGTCAACTGTTTGCCGACAGGCACGCCCAGCGCGGGCCGGGCGGTGCGGTATTTGTCATCGGTGTAGGGGATGACCGTGTTCAGACCGTCGTTTCCGCCGTCTTGCTGAAGGATGACGAGAATGCGGTGGTCATGGCTGTCCGCCGACGTGTCCAGCGCATGCGCCGACCGGGAGATCCAATGCGGTGTGGTGGCCAAGGTGGAGTAATACGCCATGCTCGAGAACCCCACCTTGAGCGCGTTGCGTCGTGACATTCGCATTTCTGAGATCCTCCGCTATTTCATTTGGTACATGGGGAGCGTCATCACGACATGGAAACAACCACGCACTTGCCGGTGGTACATGCTTCCCGGTTCATCCGTCTTGGTCGTCGCAACAACTGCCATAAAGTCGTTCAGGGCGGTCATCTCCTGGGATCGCAAATCGGTTTGGATCAGCCGGGCGCGGAAAAACTCGATGATGCCGGCTGTATCCTTCTCCGAATCCACATGCCCCATGGCGATCAAGTTATCGCAGTACTCGTCGGTCATGAAATCGCGCGACGACATGTTGTTGGCCAGGTTGAAGCGGGCGATCAGGTTGCCGGAGTTGATCCAGGCCCGGCCGTGAGTCCACCCCGAGACGTTGGGCGCCCCAAACAGTTGCATCCCCATTTCCGCGGTCCAAATCGGAACGCCCATTTTGTTGAGCGGCCATTTCGTTACGTAGCTGAACTCGTTCAACTCGACGTTCCGCGCGGCCATGACCATGTAGTCCATCGGATGCTTGTACATCTTGTAACGATGGGCCCAGTCGTAGAAGAACTGCGATTTGAAAACCTTCCGCAGCAGTTCGCGAACGTTGTAATTGTCTCCGTCGACGTGCGTGGTGTAGAAGAACTCGCCCAACTCCTCGACGATGGGATGGCCGATGGGAATCGTCTCGAGCACGAACCAATTGAGGAACTTCCAGGACAGATACAGGGCCGCGGCGGGCAAGCGGGAATGCGCCGGACTGATCTCTGCGCCGCTCACTTCGTCGAGGATCAGGTCGACGATCTGATTGGCCTCTGCGCCCGGAATGGCCGAGAAGACTCTCTTGCCGAACACGGTCTTGACGCCGTCGTCATGTTTATCGGCCATGAATTCATACTCGAACGGCCAATTGTCCTCTTCTCGCTCGTTCAGATTCTCACCGGTCAAGGCCCGCGCGATTTCGCGGACGTCCTGTTCGGTGTAATTGCCCACGCCCATCGAGAACAGTTCCATCAGTTCCCTGGCGAAATTCTCCTGCGGCTTCTCTTTGGTGTTGATGCGATTATCCAGATAAATGAGCATCGCCGGATCGCGCAGGATGGTGCGCAACAGGACGCGGTAAGGGCCGTTGCTCGTTTCACGCAGCAGCTTGTATTGGCGACCGACGATTTTCTGCGTCCACGGATTCAGCGCGCCGCGGTTAAAACCGTTCGGTGCGCGAACATCCACATCGGTAATGGTGGCCCACACTTTTTGCCAATCCGACACGAGGTGATCGTGCATGAACAACTGCAGTTGCTGCTGCAAAGGGTGGTTCGTGTGGATCATGCGGTAGATCCAATTGTTCTGCAGGTCCCATTCGTAAAAAGGAACCTTCATGCTTCCGACCGCTTTCAGGTTGCCCTTCCTGTCGCGTGCCAAGATGTCGGGTAGGGCCGCGATTTGCGCTTCGAGAGCCGAGTCGGCGACAGGATATTCGACAATCGCGTCGACGGCAGCGTCCATGCCGGCGTCAACCATCGCTTGCAGCTCCTCTGGACGCCGACCGAAACCGGCACGTCGACTCAAATGCGCCGCTTCGTCGAGAGTCCAGCGTCCCGTGTAAGAATCGAGCAAAGCCATCGATGCGTCCTCCTTACCACAACCTTTTTCTACTCTCGGGCTTCTCGAGACCGGCGGCGGAGGCTCGTTTGCGAAGCGGTTCGCCCCCAGGTACCGCGGCGTAGTAATAAATAGCCTGAACGACATTGCCATATTCGCTCAGTCGTCGTAACGCCTGTTGCCACTTATCGGGATGTTTCTTCTGGAAGAACTCGCTCTCGCCCAAACAGATGGCCAGGTAAGCAGCGCGAGCGATCGTTTGCTTGTCACGGCTGTGTAGGATCCCCTCTTCGATTTGAGACTCATGGGTCTTGCGCATGTCGGCGATTTGTTCGTCGAGGCTGGGCAGCTTTGCAACGCAACGGGGCGATTCGGCTCGGATTGAGTAAATCGGCATGCCGTCGTTGAATTGCCGCCGGCCCCCGTTGTCGAGGATGACTTTTTCGGCGAGATCGCAAAGGCGATCAGCGAAACTCGTGATGGTCTCGTCGTTGGGCATGTTCTCGCGAGTTGTATTCTTGTAGCGATCGACGATCTGCCACTCTTGGGACAGCATCCAGCGGTATCCCTTGGTAACGCCGATGATCGTTCCTGCGGTCGCCGCGGTGTTGTCAGCATCCCACCCGAAATTGAAAGCGGTCATCAGCGTCTTTTGAAAATCACCTTGTCCGTACAACAAGGCCGCAATTGTTGACCCCGTATTCAGTTCGTAGCCGTTGCGGTCCCGCATCGCCCCGTTGTGGAGGCTGTACTTCTCTTTGAGCAATCGGCGTGTCGTTCGCCAGTCGTCGGGGTGTTGTGTGTGCCAGCTACGGACATCGCCGATGATCTCATGCAAACAGCTTCGTGAGTCAAGTGTCGCCAGGCCGGCATCAAGGATCGAATCGACGTTATCCTCGACAAATGCCGTGGCAATCATGGCCGTGAACAGTTGCGTCGTCTGCGCCGGTTCCAGGTCAATTGCCACGCAGGTGTAGTTCAGGCCAATGCGTGCGGCAGTTTCTGGCATCGCGGGCGCAAGTAGACCAAAGGACTCGCAGAGAAACTGTCCCGAGATGTTGAACTCGGCCCATGGATTGAGGGCGAAGCGGCCTGTCAGCGGCGGTTCCAGGCCGAGGTCCATGAGTTGCCTGGCGAATTGGTTCGAGCACCAGATGCGGCGATTGATGCGACTCTTCCACAACTGCGAGATCTGATCGGGAGAAAGATAGATTGCCTTGCGACGTTGCATTTCGACGATGTAAACCCATTCAAAGTCCGTGTCGTCGTCGGTGCGCGCTCCATCAGGCAACGCAGGCGTGTAGGTTTCGACGCTACCTGGCTGGGCGATGTATTTCATTTCATGCTTCAGGCCATTCAGATTGCCAAGAATCTGGCCCAGCAGCCCACCGCGAATCTTGTCGCGAAGCTGATCCGCGGGCATCTGAATCATCGGCTTACTTTTGTCGTCAGCCAGCAGGTTCGCACCGCAGGTCAGAGTGAAACCCAGCAAGAGCGTGAATTGGAGCGTTCTCATTTTGTTCTCCGTGCCTACCCGTCCGCAGACCCCAGAAATCCGACCCGGAGTCAACAACTCGATATGCGCGGTCTATCTTGGCCCTGTACTGGAAAATCTAGATCTAATGTACTAAGTTTTATGTGTCGGTGGAACAAGCGCCGCTGGTTTTGCCGAGTTCGCGCTGCCGAACGAACGCGTCGCTAGCTCGATGTCCTTCAATCGAGGCGAGGCTCCGATGATCCGATTGGTGATTGCGACCATTCTGACAGGTACGTTGGCGATTACTCAAAGCCAAGGCGCGCTGGCCCAGCAGCCGGTCGATGCACAGTGGATCTGGTTCGATGAAGGCGCCTCGGCCGCGAACGTTCCACCAGGCTCGGTCTGGTTCCGCCGGGAAGTCCGCGCGCATAACCCTTCGACCACCGGCATTGTCCGGATCGCGTGTGACGACCGATTTGTACTCTGGGTCAACGGCAGGCGTGTTGGTGAAGGGGGTGGTCAGAAGAGCTACCGGTTTTTGCTCAGCGGCATCGTTCAGCGCGGGCGGAACGTGATCGCGGTGCAGGCCACCAGTCGCGGCGGCAGGGCCGGGCTGTTGGTCGACGGCGAAGTCCGTTCCCAGACCGGCGACACCGTTTCGTTCGATAGCGGAGCCGACTGGCTCGCCACTCGCCGGCCCCCTACGAGCGACGCCTGGCGGTTGCCACGTTTCGACGACTCGGATTGGAAGCCGGTCAGAGTGCTTGGCCCACACCACAGCTCGCCGTGGAAGGCGATCGAGTTCCAAGAAAACGACATGGACCGCTTCTGGGTCCCGGCCGGCTTCGAGGTCCGTCGGGTTGCCGAGCCGAAAGAAGTTGGAGCGGTCTCGGCAATCACGTGGGGCAACCGGGGCCGGCTGATCGCCGCGCGTGAAGGCGGACCGATCCAGAGTCTCAGCGATACCGATGGCGATGGCACCTTCGACAAGGTCGTCGAGTACTCGCGCATCGTCACCAACTGCCAGGGGCTTTGCACGGTCTTTGACGACCTTTACGCCGCCGGCGACGGACCGCAAGGGACCGGGATGTACCGCCTACCGGACCGCGATCGCGACGACCGGGCCGACCAAGTGCAGCTCGTCGTCAAGTACAAAGGCGAGATGGGCGAGCACGGTCCGCACGCCATCGTGTTGGGTCCCGACGGCTGGCTGTACCACGCCGTGGGCAACAACGCTGCGATCACCAGTACGCCCCAGCCGACCAGCGCCGCCCGCAACCCTTATGAAGGCGATCTGCTGCGCCCGCGGTTCTTGATCTTCGCCGCCAGTTATACGGGTGTCATGGTTCCGCAGGCGACGATCTGGCGCTTCTCGCCGGACGGCCAGAGGTGGTGGATGCAAACCTGTGGGTTGCGCAACGAGTACGACATCGCACTGAATCCCGTCGGCGAGGTGTTCACTTTCGACAGCGACCGGGAAGGAGACGTGGGCATGCCATGGTACCGGCCCATCCGCGTCTGCCATTGCGTGCCTGGAGCGGAATTCGGTTTCCGCACCGACGCTGCCAAGTGGCCGCCTGAGTACTTCGACTCGCTTCCCTCCACGGTCGACATCGGCCGCGGTTCGCCCACCGGCGTCGTCTTCTACGACCACCGGCAGTTTCCCAAACGATACCGCGGCGCCCTGCTGATCGGCGACTGGTCGCTGGGCCGCATCATCGCGGTGTTTTTGCAGCCCAGCGGTGCGACGTTCACTGCTGAGTGGGAGAACCTAGTCACCGGCAACCCGCTGAACATCACCGACATGGAAGTAGACCAGGACGGTTCGCTGGTCTTTTCGACCGGCGGCCGAGAAACCGAAGGAGGCATCTATCGCGTCAGCTACACTGAGAGCAACGGCATCAGCACGAATCCGCCAGCCCGGACGCTGGACGACGCACTGGCGATGCCGCAACTGCAAACCGCTTGGGCGCGGGAGGCGGTCAGCAAGATCAAGGTCGGTCTGGGCGACCGCTGGCAGTCGACCCTTAACGTCAAGGCCCGCAACGGTGCTGCCGCCGAGCAGATCCGCGCCCTGACGCTGCTCTCACAATTCGGCCCCCGACCAACGACCGGGTTATTGCTCGATCTCCTCGACGACCAGGACGCGGCGGTGCGTTCGTTCGCCGTATTTCTGCTGGGCGACACGTCCACACCGGAAGTCGGCCGCGCACTGGCCCGGCTGCTCAAAGACAGAGATCCCCACGTCCAGCGCCGGGCCTGCGAGGCGCTGGTCCGCAGTGGGCTCGAAGCGCCGGTCGACTCGCTGCTGTCGTTGCTCGCCAGTGACGACCGTTGGCTCCGCTTCGCCGCGCGGGTGGCGCTCGAGCGAATGCCGAGCAAAAAGTGGCGCGACAAGGTCTTGGAGGCGAAAAAGCCCCGCGTGCTCGTTCACGGGCTGTTGGCACTGCATCGACTGGGTGCGGCGGAGTTGCCCAACGATGTGGCACTGCGCAAGGAGCTGTGGCTTCTGCAGCAGACTGCCGAGGTCTCGACACAGCCCTCTTTCGAACACGCGGTCAACGTATTGCGCATGATCGAGCTGACGGTGCTGGCCGGTGGCAAAGGGCCGGCACTGGAGGAAATCGGACGGATCTTGCTCGCAAGGTTTCCGACCGGCAACGACGTCTTAGATCGTGAAGCGGCCAGTCTGCTGGCGGTGTTACAAGTGCCGGGCGCCGCAACCAAAATCGTGTCGGCGATGGAAACGGCTGACCGTTCCAGTCAGCAAATGCACTACGCACTTGCCCTGCGCTATCTGAACCGCGACTGGAGTTTTGAGCTGAATCGCCGGATCCTCGATTGGTACGAAGAGACACAGGATTGGGAAGCAGGCGCCAATCTGCGACCGGACCTGGCCAGCATTGTGGCCGGCAGCTTGCATCGCTTCCGGCCTGAAGAGTACAAGCAACTCCTGCTGACCTGGAGAGAACGGCCTTTTGCCGCTCGCCTGTTGTTGGACCGCGCGGGGCCGGAGCAGGTGAGCGATTTCATGAAGGTCATGGAGCGGCTGCTGGACGAGTTTAGCGAGCAATCGAACCTCGATCGGCGAGAGGAGTTGATCGGCCTGGTCATCGACGCGGTCACCAAGAGCCCGTCACTTCGAGCCCAAAGTCTGTTGCGCAAACTCTACGACGAGCAACCCGACCGCCGCGGCCAACTCGCCCGCAGCCTAGCCCGGCATCCCAGTCCGCAGAACTGGTCCTACCTGGTTCGCAGTCTTCAATTCGTCGACAACACCACGTTGCAGATATGCCTGAAAGCCCTCGCACAGATTGACCGCAGGCCGGAGAATCCCGCTCAGACTCGCTCAGCGATCCTGGCCGGGCTCAAGCTCGGCGAGCAAGGCGGGCTGGCGGCCGCCAACGTTCTCGGGAAGTGGACCGGCAGCAAGCACACGGCCGACAAAGACGCCCACGCCGCGCTGGCTCACTATCAAAAATGGTTCCGCCGGCAGTACCCCAACGAGCTGCCGCCCGAGCTGCCCAACAGCGACCGTTCCAAGTCGACGTACACCTTACAGCAGCTCGTCAATTTTTTGGAGAGAGACCCGAAAGGCGGGCGGGGAGACCCGAAACGAGGCGAGGCGGTCTTCGCCAAGGCCAACTGCATCAAGTGCCACCGCTTCGGAAACCAAGGGGAAGCGATTGGGCCGGATCTGAGCACCGTGCGGCGACGCTTCCAGCGAAAGGATATCATCGAGTCGTTGCTTTCTCCGTCGCAAGTCATTTCCGACCAGTATCGTTCGCTAACGGTCGCCACCGTCGACGGTCTGGTCCACACGGGCATGCCTGTCGCATCGACCAATGACAAGATCGTCCTGTTGCTCTCTGATGCCAGCCGACTGGAGATACCTAGAAGCGAGGTGGACGAGCGGCAGCGGGCGCAAATCTCGGTGATGCCGGAAGGTATTTTGAAAACCCTTACGCTGGACGAGATCGCTGACCTATTCGCGCTGCTGGAGACAAGCAAGTCTACCGCCGGCGGAACGTCACGATGAACCATGAACACATCGAAGAGTTTGCCTTGAGCCAGACGCAGGCCACGGGCATGAAGGGATGCCAGGATGAACAAATTGAACAAAAATCTCTTGGGACGCCGTGAATTTTTTGGCCGGTCAATTCGCGGCGGCGTCGCAACGGCGCTGGCGCTGCAAACACGCTCCAGTCGCGCGGCAGCGAGGCCCAGTCTTCTTGAGGTGGGAGAAGGTGTGGTCGGCAGCACGCCCCCGTTGGGAATCGAGCTTGCCGGCTTCCATCGCCCGGCAGACAACCGGCGCTTGATCACCGGCATTCGCCAACCCACCGCCGCGCGGGCGCTGGTGTTGCGTCATCACGACGTTCAGGCGGCGGTCGTTTCACTGGACATCTGTGCCGTCTCGCGCGAATTCGTTGGTCGAGTGCAACGCCGCGTCGCCAAACAGACCGGTATCCCCTCGGAAGCCGTTCACGTTTGCGCGACCCACACCCACTCGATGCCGACGTTTCGTTTTTTCCGGCAGTGGGGAGCGGTCCCGCGGCAGTACACAGCTCAGGTCGAACTGTCCGTCGTGCAAGCGATCGAGCGTGCCAGAGATGATCTTGCTCCTGCCGAGTTGTATGTCGGCAAGAGCGGGTCGCACGGCGCAAACTTCAATCGCACCGCCCGCACGTGGAAGACGGACAAAGAGTTCACGGCCGATTCCACCGACGATGATCGCTGGCTGGACACAAAGGTCCACGTGATGCGGTTCGAACGAGCCGGCAAGAAACGGAATCTGCTGTGGTACCACTTCTCCGCGCACCCGGTCTGCTATACCGACGGCAACGCCGGCTCCGACTGGCCGGGGTTAGTCGCGAAACTCGT
>CAYFJO010000362.1:0-11115 GCA_964343305.1 uncultured Pirellulaceae bacterium
TATATGTAAGCCACTTCTTCCATGTTGGCGAAGACCCAAACGAACCCATCCGTGCCACCTACACTGCTTTTCCCTCGTCAGCGTGAAGCAATTGGCCGCTGCACAAGCTCTCGATCAGCAGATTATAAGTTTCTTGGTAAATCTGCGCCGCCTTCTGCTTGAATCCATTTGTTCGCGCAATCCTCCCGACAGCCGGGTGAAAACCGAATAATCTGTTCAGACTCCGATCAACGGTTTCCTGTGACATCCGCAATTCGATGTTCAAATAAATCGAGTATGCCACAAGTTCGGAGCCATACTTACTACGTGTCCATGGTCTCTCTTGCGAGTGGAATGTCGCACCGCACTCGTTACATCTATATCGATCAAACTTGTAGTGGGTAATCCATTGCTTAATTCCGTGTCGCATGAAACGAATGTCAAAAACGGTCTTGTCCATTTTTTGATGACCGACGAAATTCGCAGAACAGCACTTCGGGCAAGAACTTGGCCGTTGACACTCGATTACCTTGTTGGGGGACAACTGTTTCCCGTTGACACGGGTCGAACGGTTCATTGCCTTCTTCAACCCAGCGCTTGACTTCACGTATATGCGCTCGCGTTGGTAGTCCCAATATGCAGCTTTGTTGATTGCCTCCAACTCAGGAAGGGAGAACGTGTTTCGCCTAAAGCGTTGCGGGTATTCCCGCCGCATCGTCGCTGTATGCACGACATTTTCCTGTGAAGGTTCTTCGTTATCGAGGCGAGCAACATCTAGCAATTCGACCAGCCTACGCACAACTAATTCGAGTGCCTCACAGTCTTCCGAGTTGTATGTGAGAAGTGCCTGTTTTGCATCGACGGATTGGGTCGTTTCCCATTGGTCGCGCAAAACAATCGCTTGCAAGCCGGAGGCCGCCACATCTGACCAACGGAAGCCTAGTTGATCGGCGATTTCCTTCAGTCCATTCGAGAACGTGGGGAAGTAAATCTGACCGTAGATGATAGACAGAATGTTCAGCGACGATTCGACTGCCTTTGCCGGTATTGAGCCGTCGGGCAGCTTGCCGTATCGTTCGAACATCCTTTTAATGAAGGTTGTTTCGAAGCTACCATAGTGAACCAAGACGGGGTTCTCGATCGCTGACAGTATCTCAAGGAAGTCGCTCCAAATCTTCTTCTCGTCTTCGGACTTGTCCGCCCATAGACTGTGCTGAATTACCCCCTTAGTAGTTTTGACTCGAACGCCGATCAAATAGTAGAATCCACGGTCCGGTAATCCTTCAACATCCAGATAGACCGGAGTTCCATCGATCATCAGCTCAGGACTACCGGCGATGTGTATCTTGCTTTCCCGAATCGCAAGCGCTTTGAGTGAGTGGTGGTACTTTTCAGGCTTTTCCACGAGCCGCCTAGGCCGGCGGCGAGGTCGGAAGGTGTGAGAGAGTTGCGTGACCGTGAAGATGCCCTTGCCGTTGAGCTTTTTTCGTTCTTTCTCAGTCATACGCGACAACAGGCTCAGGTCATCAGTTTCAATGGCCTTCTGCCTGCACCTTGCTTGAAACTCGCACTCGGCACAATGTCGATTCAAAACCAGATCTGGCGGCGATTTACTTGATAGCAATTCGCCGACCTTTCCAGTCAGGTTGTGCACCTCGTTTATCAGCGCAGACGTCTTCACTCTCTTTGAGACATGGTTGATGCCGTGGATGATCTTGCCGATCCCAATATCGCCACCCAACATTTTCGATAAAATGAGCGCATCGAATCCCAGAAGCAGTTTCTCGTCTCGGGTGATTTTGTTAGCGAAGACGAATCGCATTGGGATGAACTGCGCGGGCTTGCTACGTCCCTGCAGCGGTACTCGCTCTACGGCGTGAATCGTCGACTCCAAATGAGACGCATGGGCGAAGACATTCAGCGCCAACCGCCACTTGGCGGTCGTCAGGTTTGCGGTGCTTGGTGAAGAATATACACATTCGTCTTCGGCTGCCCCTGCTGCCCAACGTTCAGCGCCGTGACTGCGATACGACGCGTTTTGAGCGTGAACCCAGTCAGCGTAACCGTTCCCCATCCCCGTTTCGCCTCGCGACAGAAAATAGCATTTAGTTGGACACTTCAAGTAAGCTTCGAAGAACGTAGACGAGATAATCATGCTCAGTAGACTGCCAACTACGCAAGGCTAAAAAAGGGTCTTTGAATTCGAGCATAGTCAATCCACGTTCACTTTCAACTAACGCGAGAAGGCAAAACATCAGATCAAGGACACTCGCGAATGCCGATCGCAACCAAGGCAAACTGCTGTCGCAAATTACATGCGTTTCATCGCCACATGCCCTAGCGGCAATCGTAGTTGTGTCTTTCGGGACCAAGTGCATTCCGACGTACTCATTTCGTTATTTTAAAGCCTCACATTGCCGTAGGGATTGAGGAATTCGACGCACAGACAGAGGGTTTGCGATAAGCCTTCCGAGATCCCAGGGGGTTGTTCACTCTAGCGACTATTGCATGCTTCGGTCCGACACACGTCCGACACACCGACGCGCTTTGGAGACAGTTGCACGGATCCGTCGTGCACCAAGCTGAATTGTGTCGTAAAGGCGTCAGAATCGGCGCGGTTTCTGGATCCAAGCAACAAACGACCAGTTCTTCGCAAGGCTTGCCATGGATGACAAAATGTCCCCGATTACTACGCACGCTAGCAGAAGCCAGCCAATGCAAGTACGTTAAGCAGGTACTAAATCTTCCTAAATCGAGAATAAATGTGTGCCAAAGAACTACAACTCGGTCACGGTAGTGGCGGCCGTTTAACTGCGGAGCTGATGGAAAGCGTTTTTCTGCCGGCTTACTCGAATCCATTTCTGGCACAGCTCAACGACCAGGCCGTGTTTTCGATCAACGGCGCGCGGCTGGCCTTCACCACTGATTCGTTCGTCGTCAAGCCACTCTTTTTTCCGGGCGGCGACATCGGCAGACTGGCCGTAAACGGAACGGTCAATGATTTGGCGATGGGCGGCGCGAAGCCGTTGTACCTGAGCGCGTCGTTTGTGCTCGAAGAAGGGCTTCCCATTGCCGATCTAAGACGTGTCGTCGCCTCGATGGCTGAAGCGGCTCGCGAAGCGGGTGTCGAAATTGTCACAGGCGACACCAAGGTCGTAGAGCGAGGCCACGGCGACGGAGTGTACATCAATACGTCAGGTGTTGGAACGATCGAGCACAATCTTCATCTCTCGTCGGATCAAGCTCGGCCGGGAGACAAGATCATTGTAAGCGGACCGATCGGCGACCACGGGATGGCGATCATGGCACGGCGCGAAGGATTGGAATTCGACTCGCCGATCGAAAGCGATACAGCTCCACTGCATGAACTGGTCACAACAATGTTGGCGGCGGCGGACAGCGTTTGCTGTTTGCGCGATCCGACACGCGGTGGATTAGCTACGACGTTGAACGAAATCGCGAAGAGTTCCAGTGTCGGGATGGAATTGAACGAGACGGCGATCCCTGTTCGCGAACCAGTTGCAGCGTTGTGCGAACTGTTGGGGCTCGATCCGTTGTATGTCGCTTGCGAGGGGCGATTAGCGGCGATTGTCAAGCAAGATGATGTGCAGGAATTGCTCAAGGCGATGCACGCACAACCGTTGGGCAAAGAGTCCGCTGTGATTGGTGACGTGGTTGCCGACCATCCAAATACTGTTGTCATGAAAACTTGCGTGGGCGGCACGCGCATTGTGGACGTCTTGAGCGGTGAACAGTTACCACGAATCTGTTGAAGACTGCGGGACGGAATCCGTCCAGTGCACGACACCCGAAGACACAAAACCCGTGCGCGCCATCATTCAAATCACTGGCAACGTCCAGGGCGTTGGCTTCCGCCCGTTCCTCTATCGACTGGCGACCGAACACGGTCTGCGGGGAAGTGTCGCCAACTCTTCGTGGGGAGTCGACTTGGAAATCGAGGGACCTCGACGCGACGTCGAAGCGTATTTGGCTGATATTCCACGTCGCCAGCCACCGATGGCCGCGATCACCGAACTCAACCATCGATTTACCGAACCATTCGGTCATCCGACTTTTGTCATCGCCGAGAGCGAACGCGATGGACATCGCACAGCATTGATCTCGCCGGACGTTACCGTGTGCGACGACTGTTTGGATGAACTGTTTGATTCGAACGACCGCCGCTATCTTTATCCATTCATCAATTGCACGAATTGCGGCCCGCGCTACACGATCATCAACGACGTCCCGTACGATCGGCCAGCGACGTCCATGTCTTGCTTTACGATGTGTCCAGAGTGCCAGACCGAATACGAAGATCCGACCAATCGCCGGTTCCACGCTCAAGCCAATGCGTGTCCGAAATGCGGCCCGCACGTGTGGCTCGTGGATTCCAGGGATGTCCAGACCGTAGGACGGATTTCCAATTCGTCCCGGACGGAATGGAATTCCGCCCTACAAGACCCGATCGAAGTTGCGGCACAGCGACTGCGTGATGGGGCGATCGTCGCTGTAAAGGGCATCGGCGGCTTCCACCTGGCTTGCGACGCAACGAACGCTCAGGCGGTCGAGAGGCTCCGTCAACGCAAGAACCGCGAGGAAAAGCCGTTTGCGTTGATGGTCCCCAATTTGGAATCGGCAAGGCAATTCTGTCTGCTGGATGCCGGTGCGGAATCGATCATTGCGTCGCGCGAGCGGCCGATTACGTTGCTGCCAAAACGTGGCGACGCTCCGGTTGCTGATTCCGTCGCGCCAGGCAACAACGATTTGGGACTGATGTTGCCCTACGCACCATTGCATCACGTGTTGCTTTTCGACGAGTCCCGCCGGCCACGCTTTCGCGCGCTGGTGATGACCAGCGGAAATTTCTCGGACGAACCAATCGCGATTGGCAATCGTGAGGCACTTCAGCGGTTGGGAGGACTGGCGGACGCGTTTTTACTTCACGATCGTGACATTCTCATTCGTGCGGATGACTCGGTGGTTCGTTGCGATTCTGTAGGACGGATTTCCAAACCGTCCGGTCGGTTTGAAAAACCGTCCTACGAGATCACGGCGACAATCATTCGTCGTTCGCGAGGCTATGTCCCTGCGCCGTTATTTCTGGACCGCAGTGTGGGCGAAGTGCTGGCAGTTGGTGGGCATTTGAAGAATACCATCGCCATCTCGCGCGACAAAACAGTGTTTCTCAGCCAACACATCGGCGATTTGGAGAACCTCGAATCGCTAGAGTTTCTCAGGCAATCCGTCGATCACCTTGAACGGGTTCTCGGCATTCGACCCAAGATTGTCGCCCACGACATGCATCCTGATTATCTGAGCACGCGATTTGCTCAAGAACTGGTTGACGTCCAACTCGTTCCAGTCCAACACCATCACGCACACGTGGCCGCATGCATGGCCGAGCATGGTTTGGAAGGTCCCGTCATCGGTGTTGCATTGGATGGGACGGGCTATGGAACTGACGGTCATGTCTGGGGTGGCGAGATTATGATTGCCGACTTCGGCCAATTCGAACGTGTGGCGCATTTCCAGGAAGTGCCGATGCCTGGAAATGAACAGGCAATCAAACAGCCGTGGCGAATGGCGCTGAGTTATCTCAACGCGGCCTTTGGGGATGAGTTTTGGAGTCTGCCCAATCCTTTTGTGCAAGGCCTCGATCGGCCAACAGTAGAATTGTTGTTGCGCGCCGCGCGGCAGGGCGTCAATTCTCCACTAACTTCCAGTTGTGGACGACTTTTTGACGCGGTCGCCGCGCTCGTTGAACTTCACCCAACCGTTAGCTACGAGGGGCAAGCCGCGATCGGTCTCGAAATGGCGATGGAATCTGCCTTTGATGCAAATAAGTCCGCACTAACATCTTCGGCCGAGGCGAGGAGTGGCGACGAGCCGACGAAACAAGGGCGTCCAATGATCATCGACACATGCACGCTGATTCGATCCGTCGTTGCTGATATCGCAGCCCACGTTCCAGTCGGTGTCATCAGTCGACGATTCCATGAAGGGCTTGCTCACGTTCTCGCCGACATGGTGCGTCGTGTCGCGAATGAAAGCGACATTCGAGTCGTAGCGTTGGGTGGTGGTTGTTTCCAGAATCGCTTTCTGAAGAAGAAACTCACTGAGTCACTTTCAGCGAGCCATTTGTCCGTCTTCAGCCCTCAAGACATTCCACCGAACGATGGTGGATTGGCGCTGGGACAAATTGCAATCGCTGCAACCGCCGAGCAGTAGGCGTATTGGCGAGCGGAGCTATAGTTTCGAAACAGACGTATCGTTCTCCGCAATCTCGCGTTCGGCCAAAAACCAGAATTCAATGTCCTGGCCGTGTGGGTAACCTGCCTGCTCCCATTTGGAAAAGGCCAGCGATCGAATTCTCTCCTCACGTTCGGCTCTGCCTTCGATGAACGACTCTTTTTTCGTTTTCGATTTACTCGACTTCTTCTTGCCCTTGGCAGGCTTCTTCCCTTTTTTCTTTTCAGCCTTCTCTTTCGACTTCTTGCCGGTTTTCTTCTCGTTGGATTTCTTCTTCGTCTTCTTGCCCATGTGGAGCTTCCAAGTTAGTCAACTCTAAGGAATGGGAAACGGTTCAGTTGCTCGCGAGTCCACAGCGACACTCCCGCTCGGTTGTCGAGCGTCTCAACAGCAACGATCACATCGGGGTCATCAAATTCGACTTCACACGTCGCGCCTGCTCGCTCTAATTCGAGCAAAACCATCTCGCCCAGGAATGCCTCTTCGTTGCATTCGCCTAACTTGTCCCTCCAGCCGCGCTGGTGCATTCGAATGTGAAACTGTTTGCCGGCAAGTTCGGCAAGGCGCTTTGACAGCGTTTCTTGCGCCCTGGATTCAAATTCTTCGACCGAATGGAAAGTGAACATATCCGTGACTGGCGAGATGCGAGAGATGATTTCCGTCGCATTGAGGTGGTCCGTCAACAAGTGAGGAAGTGATTCAACGAACTGAGCTACGTCGTCGACTCGCATCACGATGACATTGTGAAAAGCAGTCCGTTGCAACTCGCCCAGCGACTGGAGCAATTCGCAACCGTCCACCAAATGGCCTTCATTGACAGTCACAATCACATTCCAGTCGTTCATTTCATCGCTCCGCTCTAATTCGTTGGAAGCAAGTCGTGTGCCGTTCGCTTTTAGGTAGCCTCGGCACACGGTTGCGTGCGATTTCGCACATCTCATCGGGTTTCTTCGCGCGCTCTGGCCAACGTTTTCGATACAGTTGTTGCCAATGAGTCTGACACAAACAAAGTCCAGACACATGAACCCAAACGTTGAACGACTCGTTCCTGTCAGTGCTGATCCAATTGGATGCAAAGCCGCGATTGGTAGCATCGTGACAAAGAGCGAATCGTTGGCCACCGTTCTTCGCGCGCATGTTCACTCAGGCATGGCGACTGGGCCTCTGGTTCATACGTCGGAACGGCAGCGTCGAGATGATCTTGAACTCCTACGGATCTAAATCACCTTGCGCGATTTTGAACCATATTGAAGCCGCCGGGTTCATTTCAATGGTTTTCGCTTTTTGCCTAGCACGAGCGGTTTCAGAACTGCGATGCCACCGGGTAAACACCGCTTGCATGAAGCAAGCGGCATTGACTCAGAGTCGCGCAAGGTCATTTAGTCCTGCGGCCGACTTCTTCAACAAGACCTGGCCAGTCTTTCTGCGTTCCGCTGATCCGCAATCACGGCTGGCACGAAGTTGCGGGTTTACGCAACTTTAGCAGATCAAGGGCCAATTCGCCTATGATCTGGATTGGTCCAACGTTTGCAAGAAGTAAGAGGACGGATTGGAAATCCATCCTACGAGCGAAGTAATCCGTGCACTCACCTAAACTCTAAATTGGGAGTCCCCACAATGCATTTTTCGAAAATCATGGCTCGATTGTTAACCGTTCTGTTTTTCTTTGGGTTGACTGCGGAAGCCATTGGCCAATACAAAACGGACGACCTTGTTGTGGTCACAAAGGACATGGATTTGCAACTCTCGGGAAAGGCCGTGACGCAAGTGGAGCGCGGTGATGTGCTCAAGGTCGAGAGCGTCAAGGGGAGTTGGCTGTGGGTGCGAAAGGGAAAGCCCGGTTGGATTCATGTGAAGAATGTCATGTCGGGGGAGCTTCAAGGAACATGGATCGTGGAGTCCGCCAATCAAGCCGGTAAACCGACCGACGAACCTGTCGGCGACAAAGTCGTTTTCGCCGGCTTAACGATGTCGATTGAGCCAAAGGTTAAGAAAGCGCCACCGACAATGACGGTTAGTCTTGATCGCTCCAAGTCGCCCAAGCAAATGGAACTGGTTTATACCCACGACGAAGAGACGCACACTGTTAAAGGAACATATTCTGTCAAAGATGAGACGTTGCGACTCTGTCTGTCGCCGCCGAACACGCCTCGTCCCACGGGGATAGAGAGCGAAGCCGATACCAAGCAGGTTTCGCTTGTGCTCAAGCCGGAAGAAGCCGCTACGGAACCGCCGAAATTCGTTTCATCCGAACCGCTGCTTGGGGAAATTCGTATCGCAGCGTTTACCTTTGCACCGCGTGGTTGGGCGCAATGTGATGGTCAGCTCTTACAGATCGAAGAACATCAAGCTCTCTTTTCCCTTCTGGGTACAACTTACGGTGGCGATGGCCGCACGACCTTTGGACTTCCCGATCTGCGCGGGCGAGTTCCAATCCACGCCGGCAAAGTTTCAGACCTCATCAAAGTGACGCAGGGCCTGAAAATCGGCGGGGTCAAAGCAAAGCCGGCTGACGACGGCAAGGGCGCGGCAACTCGACCCTATCAGGGACTGCGTTACGTGATCGCGCTAAAAGGGTTGTTCCCATCTCGCACCGAGCCCAACGACGTTGGCCGATTCGTTGGCGAAATTCGCATGTTTGCAGGCACGTTTGCCCCCGTTGGTTGGGCATTTTGCGACGGTCAGCAAGTGGCAATCGCCGAAAACAAATCCCTCTTCGCCGCCATCGGCAAAACTTATGGTGGCGATGAGACCGATTTTTCCCTTCCCGACTTGCGCGGCCGAGTTCCCGTGCATGCCGGAAGCGGACCTGGGCTGGCCCCTGTCAAGCAAGGTGAAACAGGCGGAGGGAAAGAGGTCGCGAAGGCCACCGATGTTGAAAAGTCGATTAGCACTCGCGCGACTCTCGGAATTCGCTATCTGATTGCACTTGAGGGAGTCGACCCGGCGCGAAAGGGACTGGAATCGTTTATCGGCGAGGTTCGCATCCTCGCTGGTGAATCAACTCCGCGCGGGTGGTCGTCTTGCGACGGGCAGATTCTGTCGATCTCCCAGCACACCGCCCTCTTCTCTCTGGTCGGCACGATTTATGGTGGAGATGGCCGAACCACACTTGGCCTGCCCTCGCTACGCGGACGGACTCCCGTCCATGCTGGAGTCGGCCCAGGACTCGCGGAAGTCAGGCAGGGCCAGAGAGGTGGTGGAAGCCCCGCCACCCAAGCCACGGATTCTGATGACGCGATTCAAACGCAACCCTATTTGGGAGTTCGTTACATCATCTCGATGTGGGGAATCTATCCGTCGCGCAGCTAACGTAGCGCGATTACAAGCGACCCTGAGTTCGAGTCTTGCGCAGAAACATCAGTGCGCAGATTTGTAGGATGCGTTTTCGATTCCTTTCGGTGCGCAAAAACGCACATCGATGGGCAATGTCGCACGCCGAGATGCCGCCACGTTCCGTCTCGTGAACAAGTTGCCCTTCAACGGTAAAGTGGCATGTGAGTTGCTGCTGACGCTGATCAAATCAATATGCGACCGGACTCACGAAATGGCGACAAAGCAACGTGATTATTACGATGTGCTTGGTGTACCGCGCGATGCCGACAAGAAGGCCATCCAACAAGCGTATCACAAGTTGGCTGTTCGATATCACCCGGACCAATGCAAAGAGCCTGGGGCCACCGAGAAGTTCAAGGAGATCGCCGAGGCGTACGCCATCCTGTCCGATCCCGAAAAACGTCAGTTGTACGACAGACATGGTTTTTCCGGTGTCTCCCATTTCACACCAGAAGATCTGTTCGGCGGACTCGATCTTGGCGGCATCTTTGGCGATCGAGGGTTTGGGTTTGGCGATGTTTTTGGGCGTCGCCGGCCCGCGGGACCGCAAAAGGGAGCGAACATCCAAGTGCGACTCGATGTTTCGCTTGAACGCGTGTTCAGCGGTGGCGAGGAAAAGGTACATCTCCGGCGGCCGGAACAGTGCTCGGCATGTGAAGGAAGCGGCGCGAAGGCGGGCACTGAGCCACGCACGTGTGATGCGTGCAACGGAACAGGCCAGCATGTCACGCAGCGCAATGATCGTGGTGTGAGGTTTCAGCAGATTACGACTTGCACGTCATGCCGTGGTCGCGGGCACTTGATCGACGATCCATGTCCCGACTGTCACGGCACGGGGCAAGTGCATCGCGAAGAGACGCTCGGCGTGAAAATCCCGCCGGGAATCAGCGATGGACAGGCGTTGCGAATTCCAGGTCGAGGGCATCCAAGCGCCGCACCGAAAGGCCCGCCAGGCGATCTGCTCGTCGTGGTCGTGAGCAAACCAGATCTTCGTTTCGAGCGGCGTGGGCCGCATCTCTGGCGTGTGGAAACGATCGAAGTGCCCGATGCGGTTCTTGGAACGAAGATCGACGTGCCAACGCTCGATGGCCAAGCGACGGTGACTGTACCGCCCGGAACGCAACCAGAATCGGTGATGCGTTTGCACGACAAGGGTCTACCAGTTCCAGGAATGCAACAGCGCGGCCACCTCTACATCACGATCCGTGTCCACGTGCCGAAAACACTGAATGACGAACAGCGTCGATTGTACGAGCAGCTGAAAGTAGCCTCTTCACAAGTTGAAACTGTATCAACTATTGAAAGCAGCTCGGCGAATTCTCCCGGATGCTTAAAGCATCCGGGAAAATGATAGGCTGGTTTACACCTCGCTCAGACCGGCGAGTTCGCGTTCGATGGCATTCGTTGACAGACTCTCGAATGCGGGAAGCGTCTTCAAAGCTCTGGGCGTCGGAAACACGCGGTGTTTGCCGCGAACATCAGATTCTGTTTCGATACTTTTATCTAAACTCAGATGGCCGCTTTGGATCAACCGCAACATGGCCGAAG
>CAYFJO010000363.1:0-11114 GCA_964343305.1 uncultured Pirellulaceae bacterium
ATGGTGGAGACAATTTTCGAGTCACTCCTTCGTGAGCGGAGGACTTCAGTCCGGACTTCACGAAATCCCCGAACCTACCGGCTTCAGCCGGTAGTAGTTCAGTTGGTTGTTGGCGATTCCGTTGCAAAAACTATTCATCGCTTCAACAAAGTTGCCTTCAGTTCTATTCTGACGAGACATACTTCAACGACTCACACACTACAGTCGAACAGATGGGACCCGACTGTTTGATAACGATTGATTGTCTTGGATTCGGAGGGACTGCGACGATTTGGAGATTCAAGCCGGATCTTTTTTTGTCATATTCCGGGGAAGTACACTACTGGGTTAGAAACAACGGCGAATGGAAATTTACGTGGCGTACAGACAAATACTATGATTGACGGATGAACCATGGCACTTGCTTTTTTGATCTGTTGTGATCGAAGTAAGGTGGGATGCAGCGTGCTTCAACGAAGATCGATAGCTGAATTGCGTGTTGCATAAGATTCTGCCGAACCTAAGATCAGTTGGTTTCGTCCAAAGCCTCGCGCCAGAACGCGGGCATCCCACGGTAGGTGATTTGATAGGTTGATTCCAACGGTACATTGATATAGCGGTCTGCGCGTAAGAATAATGGCATTTCCGGCAAATTGGCACCAATGGAGACGTGCTCGAGATAGACTTCCACGAGCGCGCCAGCGACATATGCAGACAACGAGACGGGCTCACCGGGCGGCATTTCGTAGACGGGTGATTCGACGGCAATGCGTTGTTCAATCTTGCCGTGCATTCCATCGGGGTCATGACGACCGGGAGGGAACACGTCCACAACGAGCAAATGGACACCGCGCAACAGTGCCGAGGCAGCTTTCGCGGTAAAATCGTCGACATGCTCGACGCGGTCTTTGTTTGCTGGCGAAACGATCTCGATGAGCGCGACTAACCGGTGGTCGCTCACATGGCGGATTGCCAAACTTCTTCGGCGGGACAAGGCAGTTGGTTCCAAGGTGAGCTTGTGCCGCACATTAGGTGGTGCTTCGGCAACCGCAACTCCGCCGGTGTCCGGAAGTGGCGGCAGCGGTTGTTCGGACTCCGCGCTGTTGTGGAGCGTCAACACGTCCGCGATGAATTGCCCGGCGTGTTGTTCGGCCAACGCATAGTAACCAGACGGCAGTAAGCCACCATTTAGTTCGTTGCGAATCTCAGCGATCCACACCGTATGGAAATCGTGAAAGATACCCGGATCAACGCGGGTCCAGTCATGAACAGCCATCGTACGTCTCCTTCGATTTATTCTAACAAGCGGTGACGCAAAGGACGAGATAAGCGGCTCGCCGGTATTGTCCTATTAGTGAGTTGGCCCGAACCAGACTTCCGAAGTTTTCCGAAACTTCGGAAGTCTACAACTCAAAACACTACTGGCTCGCCCGGGCAAGAGCGAGGCGACCCAATTCTCTCTCAAACAGTGGCAGATCGTGTGGTCCTGTCAGAGCCAAGGCGATGAACTTATCATAGCATTGATGTATGATTCATGCGGATACGTGAGAATTGTTCGAACGTTGTGTGTGCAATGTGTGTCCACGACGGTGACACAGGCGTGGCGCTTTACTGTGGCCGGTTGAAGATGTCCGTGCCGCAAGCTGCAAGGTTGCGAAGTGACAAGTTGGCAGCTTGTCGCTACGGACGATCGAAACCCACAGCGGTGGAAATGTGATTTGAGTGGCTAAGAAGAAAAAGCAGAAAATACGAACCGAGTTTCGCAAGAAGCACGAGACCCGCACTCGCAAGAGTGATTTGACGCGCGAATTTCATGAGCACGGCTTCGAGGACGACGAATCGGCACTCGGCGAACGGGTCAGCGGCAAGGGCGATCTGACGCGCAAGAAAACCGTTATCGGAGCCGAATCGACGGAAGATGACGCGGGCTTGGCGGTTCATCTGGATGTGGACGAAGCCAATTGTTTGAGCGGACGGGTGCTTAGTATTCACGGTTTGGAGTGTGTCGTTGCCAGCGAAGACGGCCGTGAGTTTCGTTGCGCCGTGCGTGGCATCTTGAAATCTTTGTCGACCGACCAGCGCAACGTCGTGGTGACGGGCGATCGTGTTTTGATCAGCACGGTCAGCAAAAGCGACGGCGTCATTGAGCGTGTCGAACCGCGCCGAGGCGTGATCAGTCGCACCAGCAAGGGACGCCAACACGTACTCGTTTCCAACGTTGACCAGATGTTGATCGTGGCCAGCGCCGCCGAGCCGGGGTTGAAACCGAATCTGATCGACCGCCTGTTGGTCACGGCGGAAAAGAGCCAGTTCAAGCCCATCGTTTGCATCAACAAGGTGGATCTGATCAACCCCGCCGACCTCCAGCCGCTGGTCGGTGTCTATGGCCAGATGGGTTACCAAGTGTTACTGCTCTCCGCGGTCACAGGATTCGGCGTCGAATTGTTTCGCGAAGTGGTCGTCGCCAGAGACAGCGTGGTGGTGGGACAAAGTGGAGTCGGCAAATCATCGTTGCTCAACGCGATCGAGCCCGACTTGCAGTTGCGCGTGAATCCGGTGAGCGCGGAGAACCAGAAAGGCAAGCACACCACAACGGCGGCCCGCTTGATTCCTCTGGCGAGCGGCGGGCACATTGTCGACACGCCCGGCATACGGCAATTCGAATTGTGGGACGTGATTCCCGAAGAGGTCGAAGGATTCTATCGAGACATCCGGCCGTTTGTCAGCCATTGCCGTTTTCCGAATTGTACGCACACGCATGAGGCGGATTGCGCCGTGAAGAACGCCGTGGCCGACGGCTATTTGGATGCGCGGCGCTACGAGAGTTACTGCCAACTATTCGCTGGCGATGCGATTTGATCCCGGCTTTGAAGAAGTCAATCGGCCGATCCATCCTATTGCAGATCTTGAAAACCCTCTTTTTCAAAACTAGAACTTCAGCGACAAATGAGAGTTTTCATCTCACAAACCGCTCGTTCCATTCCCACCATTACTGCTCGCGATACGATGCTGTGGCCGATGTTCAGCTCGTGCATGCCTTCAATGCGAGCGACGGGCTGGACATTGCGATAGGTCAGGCCATGCCCTGCATGTAACGTCATGCCCAGTTCGCGAATGCGCCGCCCGGCGTTGGCGAGTTTGGCCAGTTCTTCTTGTTGCTCGCGCCCGTTCGTCAATGCGTATTGGCCCGTATGCAGTTCGACTGCTTTGGCACCGAGTTCCGCGCCAAGTGCGATCTGATCTTCTTCGGGATCCAAAAACAGACTGACGGAAATTCCAGCGGATTGTAGTCGAGCGATTGTGTCCGCGACCGAATCACGGTTTCCAACGACATCAAGCCCACCCTCGGTTGTCACTTCTTCGCGTTTTTCTGGGACAAGTGTCGCTTGATGGGGCTTTAATTCACAGGCGATGTTGATCACGTCTTCGTTGCACGCCATTTCCAGGTTCAATTTGCAGGCTACCGTCTCTTTCAGTAGCCGCAGATCACGATCTTGAATGTGCCGCCGATCTTCGCGAAGGTGGATCGTGATGCAATCCGCGCCGCCGAGTTCGGCCAGCGCGGCGGCCCAAATAGGATCGGGCTCGTTGGTTTGACGAGCTTGCCGCACAGTTGCCACGTGGTCGATATTGACGCCGAGTTCAGGCATGATGAAGCTCACAATCGAGGTAAGTGGAAGTGGAGTGAATTCTATCGATAGACCAGACCTGCGACTATGGGTTCGCGACTCGAGATACTTTCGCACCGTGATTATTGGGCGCGGCAATCCAGATGTCGTGCTCATCGCGGGCGTATCGCTGGGCCAAGCGATCTGCCAGCGAATCCGCATCGGCTTGACTGGGCAGCAATGAAAATAACGTCGGTCCCCATGAACTCTGTCCGACGCCTTGCACACCCCACGATCGAATCGTATCGACAATCTCCGTCAACAATGGCCCGTTGTAAGACCCACCCTGGCGCTCTTTGAAACAAAGTCCCGCAAGCCGTCCATATTGGAAGACGCTTTGGCTAAATCTCTCAAAGTGACATTCCGCCAGCGCGGGGACCATCACCTCTCGCACCTCGCGCTGAAGTTGCTCGGTGGTCTCTCGCGAGACGACAGGTGATGTCTCGAACGCTGTCTGTTCGTCCGTTCCCGACAGGCCCGTCCAATCGCGCGGCGAAATCAATACGAATCGCCAATCATCGGGAATGTCCAGACGGCAATGCAGCGGCGAGATCGCATCGGTCGCCGATTTGCCTCCGTCAACGATCAGTCCGCCTTCGCCAAACCCGTGCGTCCCCACCGCAGACCGTTGCCCGCGACCGACGCTGATGGCGAGCTCGGCTGGCGAACCGGTAGGCTCATCAAAAAATGCCGACAGCCCCGCCGCGATTGCCAAACCTAGTTGTGTTCCCACACCTAAACCTGAATGCTGACGCGGAGCGCTGAGCACTTCGATCAAACACGCCGGTTCCATGGCCTGATTGTGAAAACTAGCCCAACGTCGCGCGAATCCCAGGCAGCGGTCGGCGTGAGCACCGATGGATTGAAGACCTTCGCCGGCACAAATCCGCACGCGCGTCACCGGCTCGCTGATCATGGCCCCTACGCCACCAAAACAATGCTGACCGTCTCCGAACGCGAACAGACCGAAATGGAGTCGGCTCGGCGCAATAACCTCAATTTTACGTCGTTCCATAAGTTGTTTGATTTGAGTGCAAGCGTAATCTCATCGGCGGGAGCCAACGAATCTAATTATCGCCGCTCATTTCTTGTCGGCAACTCGCGCCCAATGAATGCTCATTTGTTTTGGCGTTCCAGCGTACCAGGCGAGCAGCCAGCCGTCTCCCAATGGACGTATCGCCGGATGGCCAAAGCTCCATTTGCCCATGTCTTCCCAATACTCGGCGAAATCGATGTTCTCGCGCCCCTGGGTGATCGCGGCCTGTTCGTCGTGAGTGTGAACGACCAACCGTCCGTCTTCAGGCCAACTGTGACCGCCGTCGGCAGATTGCCAGAGGGTCATCGTACCGGGCCGGCCACGGTCGACAACGAACGCCAACAGCCGCCCGTCGTTGGCAATCAAGCAAGCGGCGATCTGTCCGGGAATGCTGATTTCGACTGGCTGTTCGGCGACCATGGGCCCATCGTCGATCGATGCCCGCAGCAGGTGGACGTTGAGGTCCCGCTGCCGGGGCCGATTGTGAGTCCAAAACATGGCCACAAATTCGCCGGCAGTTTGCGTTGGACAGAGCCTCTGATCCCAGTAGTACTTCGTGTGTTCGGGATGCTGAGCGACTTGCCACGGGGCTGCGAAGGATCTGCCACCGTCTCGCGAAACTGCCAGCCACGCGGCCGGTTCGACCGGCGCGGGATCATCAAATTCCTTGAAGCTCTCGAACGCACACGCGAAGCTTCCGTCCGACCAGCGAACGATCGGGCCGGTGACGGCACACCCCGTGAGCCCGGGCGTGGACAATTCCGACCACTCTCCCCAGGTATCGCCTTCGTCGGTTGACACACAGAACAGGATCCGTGTTGGCAGGATGCCCTCGGTTTCAGGATCAAACAGAGGTCGGCTAGGATCGCTCCGGTTGGCCCATGTTGTGAACAGGATCAGCCGGCCGGGTTCTGCTTCCACCATCTCCGCGGTTAACAACGAGCCCGCGGTTCCCTGCCAAGATGTTTCAAACCGAAACGGTAGCAGGTGCCACGTCTCGGCACCATCGCGAGAACGAGCGAGTCGAATCGTATTAGCCGGCGTCTGCTTTGCCGGCCCACACTGCCAACCTGCCAACCACGAGCCGGATTCGAGTGGCACAAGACTGGTGAAGTAAGCCACGCGTTCGGTCTCGGCGACCGGACGCGCATCGTAGATCAACCCACGTTTTTCAGCACGCATGATCGGATAAGGTCGTTCGATGGAGTGATCGGCAGCGTTCATGCTGTGCTAAGAAAACAGTTTGGCAAGCTCGCCGAACTTTCTTTCGTTCGCGACTTTTGAGCACTTTCGCAACGTCACTCGAGCGGCGTCAAAACGATGTTGCGGAAGTGGATGGCGGCACCTTCGGCCTGGAAGCAGATCGCCCCCTTGGTTTCCGTGCAATTGGTTGCGGAATTTACCAGGTCGCCGTTGACGTGGACCACGATCTCGTTAGCTTGGCAAGTGACCACCATCCGATTCCACTCGCCAATCTCCTTCTCGGAGTCGTCGGTCAAGTTGAGATGCCGGCGGCCCTTCTTTCTTTCGCTTTCGTTTTCCACGTCCAATTCCGTGCCAATCGTCCAGAAGTCACCGGCGTTGCGGCGAAACAACTGCACTTCGACCGACTTTGGCCACTGGCCCAATGCTTCGGGAGTGGTGGTGTGAACGAGAACACCGCTGTTTCCACCGTTGCTTCCCGGTGACCATCGCCACTCAAACTCCAACTTGTAATTCTCATAGGTCGCTTTGGAACGGAGGTAACCGGTCGGGCGGCCGGAACACATCAGGATGCCGTCGTTTACCGTCCACACACGGTCGACCGGCGTTGCGGTATCTGGCTTCCGATTCCTGCCGTCCCACAACATCGGCGTCCAACCAGCAAGGTCTTTGCCGTTGAACAATCGAACAGCTTTGACTTTCGGTGCGGCTGTCGCCGAGTCGGTAAGCCTGTCGCAGACTGCTAAACAAGTCACAATTATTAAGGGAACAATGAACCAAGACATTTTCATCACGCGTCTCCTCGCTACATTTTGGCGTTGATTGATTCCAGCATACGCGCATTGCGAACCAGCGCCAAATGAAAAGTCCGCGGCATCACTCCATCTCGTCGGATTCGAAGGCGTAGAGCTTACCAGCATCCGAGCCTATGTAGACCGTCCGTTCGCCAATGGCAGCGGCGTCCATGATGCTTCCACCCAATTCAAAGTCCCAAACTTTTTTGCCAGTCTTGAGTTGCAAAACACAGACTCGACCATCGCCGCCGCCGATAATCACATGCTGCCCAACAACGATTGGCGAAGATTCGAATCGTCCCTTGCCGACATAGGCCCACTGAAGCGCACCGCTCTTCCGGTCAACAGCGTAAACGCGCTTGTCAAGGCTCGCGTACAGAACGAAATCGTCGGTGATGGCTGCTGAGCCACGAATCGCATGCCCACCGCTCATCGGTTCAAACTGCCACGTCGCCTTGACTGTTTTCAAATCGATGTTGAACAGTACGCCCTCTTCAGTGCCGACAAAAACATGGCCGTCCCATACCTTGGGCGACGATTTAGTTTGGCTGCCAAGATCAAACTTGTCGACCAACTTTCCAGTCTTCGCGCTGAGGATATATAGATTTGAATCGCAGCACGACACGATCACGTTATCTTCAACCACGGTTGGCGTCGAACGGATTTGATCCGGTGCCTGGAACTTCCACAACAATCGGCCCGTCTTTTCCTCCACACAATACAGACTGCCGTCCTGGGTGCCAAAGATCGCTCGGTCCTCCCAAATCGCCACGCCGCCAAAAATCTCGGCCCCGGTGCGGAAGATCCAGATCGCTTTTCCGACATCGGCATGGAAGCAATAAAGCCGGCCTTCGAAGTCGCCCACATAAACCCGTCCGTGCGCGACCGTCAGCGAACTTGTGAAACTGCTGTCGGTCTGATATCGCCATTTGAGCAGTCCGGTTGTCGTGTCAATTGCGTAGAGAAACCCGTCTGGGTCACTCGCAAACACCGCTGCGTTCCAAACGGCCGGACTCGTTTCAAAACCAATCTCGTTCTCGAATCTCCACTTCACTTGCAACGACTTCAACCAGTCGGACTTTTTCGCCACTTCCTTTGGCCGAGCTTCGGGCATTCGTCGCTCAGTCGTCGCTTTTTCTCTTTCTCGTGCCGGGGCCATGATGGAATGCAGACGCTTCTGCGTCGGAATGTAAAGCGAGTTTCCCGCAAAGACAAGACTGCCACTGATCGAGTAGTCCATCGCGATTTCGTCCATCAGTTTCAGCTTTTTCGAAAGCTTTAGAATCGACACGTCTCCATCTTCGTCGCCAAGATATATCTTGCCGTCAACGATCAACGGCGATCCGTAACATCCCGCGAGTTGGTCGTGGACCCAATAGACGCGACCGGTCTTGGCATCGACACAATGCACCAATCCGCTGGTGTCGGGAATGACCAGCAATCCGTTCTTGATCGTCGGTGTGCTGACCGAGCGGTGCATTGTCTCTTCGAACTCCAACTTGCCATCGCCGTTTTGATCCGATTTGTCATATTTCCAAACGACGCCCGAGTTCGGATTGGGCCGGACATAGTCGCCCTTGTCCACTTCGCAAGCTTGGAATCGCTTGTGCGGAATCGGGGTCTTGGGGTCTTGCTCGTTGAAGACGAGTTCGGCACTGATGTCGCCACGTTTCGTTGGATCGATGCACCACAACAGGCCGTCCCCTTCACCGTGCTCAATATTCTGACCGATAGCCAAGTAGACTAATCCATCGTAGATTACCGGCGTTGACAGGATGTTGTTGCGGGTTCCCCTGCCTCCCAATTCCCACTTGGATTGCTTCGGATTGCAGTCGAACCACCACAACAGATTCGTTTCGCCGCCGCGCAAATCGCGCCAATCAAAAGCGTACAACCAGCCATCGCCGCCCGCGAAAATCACTTGCGGCACACCGTCGATCACGCCATAGGCCGGCGATGACCATTGTCCGTGCAAAATGTTTTCGCCGGGCAGCTTGCTCTTCCACAACAGCTTGCCGGTGTTGCGATCAAGCGCGATGAAACTGGGCGCGTGCGGAGCCGGGATCTTCGAGTGCGCTTCGTCAACGCCGTTCGATGTCCCAACCAGCAAAACGTCGCCCGCGCAAGTCACGGAGCAATTCGACAAGTTGTGCGGATGGATGCCCAGCAGGTCGAGCATGCTGTATTTCCAGATGACATCGGCGTCTTTCTCTGATTTCAGTTTCTCGTCTTTGAATGGCCCATCGTTTTCCTTGTCGCGAAATCCATCGGTATCCAGGCAAACGACTTCGCAACGCGTCGTGACCACCCACAATCGCTTGCTTTCGACCATTGCCACCGAGCAAAGTCCAAGCATCGGCCAATCGAAAACGCGTTTTGTTAACTTGGAATTCTCGTGTTTCAACTTCTCGATCGAATATTGCCACAGGAATTTGCCACTCCGTTCGTCAAAACAAAGTAAGCAAGAGAGATCGACCTTTGGCGGGTGCTCTTTGATGTAGCCCGCCTGGTTATTCGTGCCAATGAAAACCTTGCTGTCCGCGATGACCGGCGTGTTATAAGTTGACGAACCAAGCTGTGCCGACCAGCGAACATTCTTTCCGGTGTTGTGATCCCACACAGTCGGTACATTCTCACCATCGGGTGTGTTGTTTCGATGCGAGCCGCCGCCGAATTGATTCCACTCGCCACTCTTCGATTTGTTGGGAGCAGGAAACCGTTCGCCAGGCTCTTTCTCTCTTGCCTTGCCCCACTCGATAACGAATCCAGCACCAGGCAGCAACAACAGGGCAATCATCAGACACACGGCCCATTGCCATCGCGGTGTTCGGCGAGAAAACTGATCCGACCGTTGCATGATGTGCTCCAGCCGCCGCACGGTGATTTCGAACACTCGCACACCGGGCAACGCATACAACGGTTGAAGTTGACGCTTTTGATTTAACACGTCGATCAGCGACTGTGCGTAATCTTCCGGAGCGCAGGCCAGGTTGCGGATTGCCTCCTCGTCACAGCAGCGCTCACGTTCCGTCGTCGCCTGGCGACTGGCCCACCAAACCAGCGGATGAAACCACCACATGATCTGCGCCGCAACTTGGAACCAACCAAACTGTGTGTCGCCGCGGCGAAAGTGAATCAGTTCGTGAGCCAGAATCGGCTCCAACTCTGTTGGCGATTTACCGTTGGCTAAGGTTTGGGGCAACAGCACGGTTGGTCGAAATAGTCCAAAGACGGCTGGGCCAACGTTTCGCTTCGTAACCAGCAACCGAACGCGCCGACGAATGCCAAGTTGACGAGCCAACTTCGACAAGCTCGCGGCAACCTTCTCGTCATCCAGACTTTCGGAACATCGAACAATCAACGCACACGCCAGCAACCTAGCTACCGCCGTCAGCAACACGACCGCCGAACCACCGATCCAAATCAAGCCAACGATGGTTGACCAGCCAATCTTCCAAGAAGGCCGCTCTTTACCCGCAAGTCGCTTTGATGGCGCTGGCTCTCCATTCAGGGTGTGCTTTTTCGATCGAGTTGTGTCACTCGTAAATTCATCTTCGACAAGCGGAGACGTATCCGCAAGCACGACCGTATCGGTAACGATCGGCCCGGACAGTGGCGCTACCTCGTCGTAAACTTCCACCTTCGCTTGTGCCCAACTGAACACGCCTACGGGACTGCTCCAGATCGGCGGAGTCAGACATTTGACCAGCACCAACATCCACAACAGATACGCCAGATGCGGACGATGGCGACACCATAGACGAACCACGACCGCAACGATCAGCGCCGCGACAGCGACTTGCCAAACTTGACTGATTGCCAACCACGCCAGTTGGTCCCAGTGAATTGTCATGACTTTCGTCCTTCAAGGTTTTTCACTTTGAGTTCGTCCAATGTCTTTTGCAACTGATCGATTTCGTTCTCCGACAAACCGCGATCTTGAATCAAGTGTTGGAACAACGGCAGTGCCTCGCCATCAAACAAGCGATCGACAAAGTCTTCCAACACTTCGCTCATCACGCGATTGGGCTGGACTGCCTGGCTGTAGACGTTGCTACGGCCATCTTTGTGTTTTTTCAAATAGCCCTTGGCCTCTAGCCGGCGCAAATAGGTTTGCACGGTCCAAAAGTCCAATTCGCGCTCGGCGGGCAAGGCATCGAGCACTTGCCGAACGGTGGCTTCGCCTAGCTGCCAAACGATTCGCAGCACTTCCATCTCAGACTTGGGCAGCGCGGGGCGACTCTTTCCCATCCTCGGTGTACTCCAGCTATTAAGTTCAATTGAACGTGATTATAACGTTCAATTGAACGTTGTCAAGCAAAAGATTGACAAATAGCCGTGCCCGCAATGATGGCCGGAGTTGTTCGAACTTTTTGCAGTGCCGCGGCCAGTAGAAAATGTCCTCGTTTAACGCCGAGCCGGCAGGCGACGGCT
>CAYFJO010000364.1:0-11100 GCA_964343305.1 uncultured Pirellulaceae bacterium
GTTAGGGTCATACCGCTTCTTCAAAAATCATGCAAGGTGCGCTGTACAATTAGTAACGCTTGGGACAGCTTGGCGGTGGGCGAGCACAGTCCCCCTTGTCACTGGCCAGTTTCCTCGTAAGGGATTGAGATTTCCAAAGACTACAGACAAGCCACCGTTCCAAACTTGGGACGAAATCAATCGCCAAATTGAGCAAAACGACCTCACAGCACATGAGGCGGCCCTTCTATGGGACGCTCTCTATTTGAGACGAGAGGAAATCGACGAATTACTCAAGCACGTTGAGTCTGCGGCTTACTATCCGTTCGTTTATCCGATGTTTGTGATGGCAACACACACGGGCATTAGACGCAGCGAAATGCTTCGTTCACGAAAAGTCGACTTCGACTTTGAAACGGACATTGTCACTATTCGGGAACGCAAACGAGTCCGCGGGCACCTCACTACTCGTCGTGTGCCGATATCCACGACGTTGAGAACGACCATGATTGACTGGTTTGAAAACAAGCATCCCGGCGGTGCTCTGACGTTTTGCCACAGTCAACGAATCATTCGAAGCCGCACAAAGGCCCGACCTCAACAACCGATTACGCGTGACCAAGCCCAATACCATTTTCAGCGAACCGTCGCACAAAGCAAATGGGATAAGGTTCGCGGTTGGCACTGTTTTCGCCACAGTTTCATCAGCAACATGGCCTGCAAAGGAATCGACCAACGCATCATTGATGAATTTGTTGGACACACAACGGAACAGATGCGACGTCGATATAGACATCTGTTTCCTGACGTGAAAAAGAACGCAATTCTAGAAGTGTTCGGTTAGTCTCGTGTTTGGCCTACCCAAAATGCTCGATGAAGGAACGCACTGACCCAAGAACTGCCGGGAAAAAAACTACTTGACACTTCAGCCTCTTTCAGAGATGTCCAACCGAAGCGGATTAGCAATGAAGAGTATTGCGGCGGTGTCGTGAACGTTTTGTTGACCGATGCACTTTCATGGCGGTGAATGTGGCTGCCGAGGACCATGCTCCTGTGCCATCAATCGGATTGCAGAATCGGCCAGGTGTGGCGATCCGAACTGCCACGAAGTTCGAATTGACTGACGAGCGAAAAGACCGTTTGTCCGGGCGCATTGCAAATGCTCAACATCTCTCGGCGATCGCTCTTTCCGCTTCGCGCGTTTTGCAACTTATCCAAGCTGCCGATGCTTTACCGATGTGCGTTGATCGTGACTGATGTGGCACCTTTTGCGCTGTAACGCAGAATGAATGTGGTCGCCGGTTGCGTTTCAGAAATCCCCCAATTTGGTCAAGTCTCATCCCTTTTTTCACTCGTTGTCCTGTTGAACGAATATGCTCAACGCTATTCGTCATTCGTACTGTCCGTGATGACTTCATCGTCGGTGTTTTTCTCTTGCTCTTTCTTTTTCTGGCGAGCCGCTCTTTTGTCTGCGGCCTTTTGCTTTTTTCTCACTTCTCTTTGCTTCTTCGCGAACGTGTTTTGGTCTTTTCTTCCCATGCGATGCCTTCGTAAAAGGTCAATGAAGTGTTTGGGTGAATTGCCCACGCTTGTTGGCAACATGCAAAATCGAAGCGCACAAACAAACGAGGGACTCCATTCCCGATCGCTTGTTCAAATTCAGTTGTTGCAAAATGGAGCAAATGAGAATGATTGCTCCATGGGGTTTTACCAACGTCGTCCGCCACCGCCGCCACTGCGTGCCTCGCGAGGCTTGGCTTCGTTGACTTTCAGCGCTCGGCCGTCGTGCTCTCTGCCATCCAGGGCGCTGATCGCTTGGTCGGCATCGCTCGCGTTGTTCATTTCGACGAAACCGAATCCTTTGCTGCGGCCGCTATCGCGATCTTCGATCACTTGCGCACTGACTACTTCGCCGAATTCGGCAAATAACTGTTCCAGGTCCGAGTTGCGGACGTTGTAACTGAGGTTTCCGCAATACAATTTCTTACTCATCATCAATCTCCACTAGGTAGATTTGTCGACCCGATTGTGATTCGGGCCAAGGGATCAATTGCCAACGTGACAATTGAATGGGCGGGACGTTCGAATGAGAGGTTGTGGAGAGAGACGTTTAGATTCCCGCCAGTCAGACTCGTTCGTCGAACCAGCCACTAAAATAGGCACTCCTTGTTGTAACGAACAACGTCGAGTGATTTGTTTGAATGATGCATGGACGCTCTAATTTGACTTCCCATCGTTTCGATTTTGTCGAAGTCCTAGTTTCGGCCCTGCTTCGGTTTTTCGTACATCGAGTACTCGGTTTTGAAGCCGTTCTGCGATTGACTCGCCAAACAACAAGACGACTCGGCCGTCGTGGTCGACGACTTGATCGCCGGGTCGCTGTTTGCCACGACGGACACGGATGCGGTCGCCTTTTCGAGTGATTCGCGCGGCAATCTCGGTCGGTTGTGCGCCAAGCAAGTCATGCAATCTGGCAAATGCGGCATCGGTAATGGTTAACATTTGATGGTCTCCTATGTTGACAATGGCGGGCGGTTTCGCGGCGTGGATCGTCAACGGACGATGGCCGAGTGGACACCAGCTTCTTTACGTTTGTTGTGCAGTTTCGCTGCCAGGCCAACGTGGTTCGATACGATCGAGTCGAATTCGGCACCACAGACGGCGCAGGTTGCCGCCAAGTCATCGCGAAGGGCAACCTTGCAGTGGTCGCAGCGAACACGCCAAAGGTCCACAACGACCGACGCACGTTTTCCTTGTTTTTCACTCATCAGCGATGTGCTCCTGGGGTAAGTGCTAATGCATCCAGGAGCTCGCGTAACCGCAACACAAACGCTTGTCTGACAAAGGCGCTCACGGAAACGAAGAATTCCCGGAAGGATAGGCGTCAGAAACACCAGTGCTTCCCCACCCAGAAAATCAAAGCAAGTGGGGCACGGTTGCTCACGAACCATTCAAGTGAGCCATCGACACGTGGTTGTCGGAAAGAAGAGAGTCTGTGACCCTGTGATCGACGTCGTTAAGGAGACGAAAGGAATCAATTCTTTGAGACAAAAAGTCGCTGCTTTTTCTTTAACTTCAAATCTAGCCTACGTTGTTTCACGTATCTGGTCAAGGTCGAACCGGTAGTGACGCACCAGTTCTGACGGCCAAAAACTGTTCGTTTTGCATTTTGAATGGATTGGGCTGGCACATCCCATATTTGGAGATACAATATTTGGAGATACAATATTTGGAGATACAATATTTGTAGGTTAATATTTTGTAATTGTAAAACTGGCGCTCGATGAAGCAATGGGGATGCGAAATGCCGAAGGTGCGAGTGACTCGAAAGATTTTTCTGCAAGACCGCCAAGGAAAAACGTTTGCTGACGTCGTCAATGACGCGGAACAACCGTTTGACATCGTGCTGGAGTTTTTTAACGACGCTGACCGCCAACGGCGCATGGAAGAGTCGGAGATTCACCATGACCGATCTCCGCTGGCTGGCGTGGTACGCGAACTAGAATCGATCCCGGCAGTCGATCAGTTTCTTTCGGAGATACACACCACGCGCAGCACGCGACTGCGGCAAGCTGTTGGCGTGTTGGTTCGAATAATCATGGAGCAGCGCGGGTGGAGAAAGACGGGTCGCAAGGGTTCGCTGGGCGTGCGAGCTGCAAAAACGGAGGCATCGCCGGGCCACAACACGGGTGGATTGGCATTCTGGTTTGTTCGCGGCGAGCGATATGAACTCGCGGAAGGAATGCCGTTTCGCCAAGTCCGTGATCGGTACAAAAAACTTAACGCTGAGCAAACACAGCGATCACCCGGCAAACGAAAACACAAACGTAAGCTGCAAACGACCGCGCCAAGAAAGACCAGTAAGGATGATCAATTCCGAAAATGAGACACATAACGAGCAGCAAACAGGTCCTGTAGTCGCTCGATTGGAGCGAACCTACGGCTCCACGGAATCGAAAGCGCTATCTCGACTCGACGGATATCTTTCCGGAATGGCGTGCCGTTCTTCAACGGGACTACTGATCGATCTGAGTGAAACGACCTACGTCGGCTGTGGATTTCTTACCGTCTTGCTGCAACACCACGTGAAGGCCGTCCAGACCAATCGTCGCATTGCTTTGTGCTCGCTAAATCCAATGCCCGCAGATGTGCTTGCGGTCACCCGTCTCGACTCGCTGTGGGAGATTTTTCAACCACGCGTAGAAGCGCTCCAAGCCATGCGATGGCCGGTGGTCATCCCATTTCAATTGTCATTGGTGGATTTTGGAAATCCACAAAAGGTAGAAGCATGTCCCTAACACAAGGATGGAATCATGCTCGTGTTAAGCCGGAAGTCGATGGAGCAAATCCAGATTGGCGACGACGTGGTCGTCACGGTGCTGGAGATTCGAGGGAACAAAGTGCGACTAGGGATTGAAGCCCTTGGGGAGATTCATGTCTTGCGATCGGAATTGCAAGGCGTAGGTCCAAAACTGCCAACCGCACTCGTGCCAGCCGTGGTCGCACTGATTGAATTGTAGTGGTACGTCAGGCATTAGCTGATGAGCACACGAATTGTGAAAACCGCACTTTGTTGCGGTGATTTTGTGTCATTCGAAAGGGTCAAAGATGTCAGTTGCGGAAAAGTCTCGTTGAAAAGATTGGGCCGATGCCCTGCGACAGGAAATGATGACCGGTTTAACACCACAAGTAACCAAGACAGTCGACGAGATTATCTCTGAGACGGAGACGACCAAAGCGGAGAGCACGGTGCGAAGCGCGCGATTTTGGGAAGCTTGCTCGTCGCCAATTCCAAACGATGTCCTCACGAGGGCTGGATTTGACATCAAATTTGAGCCAGATGACCGAAGTGTCCGGGAAGTTACATTGCGGCTGAACGAAAGCTGGATGTCGATCCTGCAACGAGTGCTTGATCGACAGAAAGCGTAGCTCAAAGAAGTTCAATAAAACAATGGATTTGTCCAAAGTCATTGGGGAGCATGTCACCGGTGCCACATAAGAAACCACAACCCCTCTTTCCAGCGAAAGCCAACAAGCACTGTCCCGTTTGTGGCCAAGTCAGCTATTCGCGCGACGGAATTCACCCTCAATGCTCCGAAAAACAGGCCGATGATGCGCGCGTCGAACGCACCAAAAACAAAGCGCCACCGGCCAAAGAGAAGAATTCGGCAAATAACGTCGCGCCATGGCTGCGAAGCTGTCCGAAGTGCGGCAACTTAGTGCATGTGCGAAAGAAAGTTTGTCAATGCGGCCATACGATTGCGGCCGCTGTCCGTCCGCCAGAAGGTGAAGGCGAAACAACGTGATCATTTTCGAAAGGACGAATCGATGTCCATCGGCATTCAAAAGTTGTGTAAGGAGAAAGTTATCTCGCTGCTGAGTTTAGCCGATCGCAGCGGCATCGCTCTGCAACGACTGCAAGCAATCTATCAAGGAAGGTGGACGCACGGCCCGCGGGAACGAGTGGCGATCGCACAGGCGTTGGAGACACAAAATGCCGAGATCACATGGGAACATAAAACATCAGTCGAGCATTTTTACGGACCAGGTTGATTTTTGACATGCGGCAAACTGCCGAAATGAAGAGCCACTGAAAAAGAAGGATGGAATGGCAAAAATCAGACATAGAATCTTCCAAATGTACGAGCATCGCGAGGAAGCAATCAGCGCGCTGTCGCCGAAATCGGCGCAGCCCGCGACGGAAACCACGGACCCGGAGTCGTGGAAATTTAAACACTTCGCCGTCTTGCGTTCAGCGAACACGGCGCACGTTCAATTTCGAGACGAAGAATCCTTCAAACAAGAAACCACTCAAACACTAAGCGAAGATCTTACGCAACTCGCAGACGAGTTGGCGAAAGACAGCCGAGTATTGTTGGACTTCTCGGCGGTTGTGTCCTTTAACCCAGCATTCATCGACGCGCTCGCACAATTCAATCAAAAGCTAAAAAACAAGGGCAGTCGCAGTGTGATTTGCTGCCTCAATCCAGAAGTCCGACAGTCATTCTTTGAAAACAAAAACGGACATGAATAACGAATCCGCCTATAGCGAAGATATCCCTTAACCATATCCATCTGACGGATACATTAGCTTCTAAGGAAAAGTGTGCCAGAAAGCAAATCAGTCGGTGGCTTGGACGTGAAAAGATGTCTGGTCGTGGTGCGTTATCGTAAACTGGCCGACGAACCGTGGCGTCGCATCGGTCAGCGGCCGGAAATCGAGACCTATATGAACGATGTTTCCGAACAGCATCTACAGCCGCAAGTCGAGCGTATCACACCCTCGCACGTCGTAGTCCGAGTCTTTGACGAACAGGCGGTTGACTTGACAAAGCTGATCGATCGGCTCGGCGACTACTCCCGCGCCGTCAACCGGGCCCGCGGCAAGTCGGTCAGACCGTTCGCCAGGTCATGGATGAAGACGTACCGAAGATCGGCCTCAGAGATTCACTAACCAACGCGTCCAGAACCATGTGCGAGTTTCACACGGATCACTTGCCCGTCGTCGATCAGCACGGCGCGATCGTCGGAATGCTGAGTGCGTTTGACTTGATTTCCGCGCTGTACAAGGTGTTTGAGGAGTAGGTCCTCGATGCTCAAACCGACGTAAATAATGAACAAATGTAAGAACACAAACGCAGTGGCAGCCCTGACTCGGCGCAACATTCCTGCCCCAATTTGCCCGACGAACTGCCACTGCCTATTTCATGGAAGCTGTTGTTGCCTGACTCCGATCTTGGCGACTTATTCCCACCCAAACTCGATCGTCCAGTAGTCGCCATGCCGCAAAGATTCCAGCTACGGAGCAAACGACCCATTCATTTGTTAGATGAACGAATCTGGCGTCACCCGCTCAACACCAATATCGTCGTGCCTTGTAAAAGCGCGGCAGCAATCGCGGTCATGCAAATGGGGATTTCGGATCTGCTTACCATCGGCTTGGCCATTGATCTGGATCCAACGCTTGTCGAAGCGATCGATTCTGCGGAAGACCCCCTCATTCGACAGCTTGCGGTTGAAGGGATTCCGGATGGCGAGTTTTTCAAATTGCGTGCGCGCGTCATTTGCCCCAAGTGCAAGCGATCGGTCTTGCTCGCGCCATGTCTTGCCTGCGTTTATTCGGATCGCCACACGGACAGTTCAATACCAGAAAGTTAAGGAGTAACGAATTGATTGCCAAAAAAAGTTCACCAATCCTCGATTTATGCGACTACGACATTGATTGCATTGTGGCCGACAAGGACGAAATTCGAAAATACAATCGCCAGCGTTTTGCGATGGAACAAATCGATGCGGTTGTCTTTGAGGACGGCGAACAAGGGATCTGTGTTGGATACAAGGACGTTCGGCATGACGAATTCTGGGTGGCAGGACACATGCCGAAAATGCCCATCATGCCAGGTGTTGTGATGTGTGAAGCGGCTGCCCAATTGGCCAGCTACGTCACGATCAAGCACGATCTCATGGGGGCCGAAGTAGTCGGTCTTGGCGGTCTCGACGATGTTCGCATCCGTGGGTCAGTCGTGCCGGGAGATCGACTCGTGATCGCCTTGCAAAAAACTCGCGTTCGACGCAACGCGCTTATCGTTTGTCAGTTTCAAGGGTATGTGTCCGACCAACTTGTGATTGAAGGGAAAATCACCGGAGTGCGATTGGCCTAACCAAGAAGGATCATGCAAAGAACCAGCCAACGACAAATAGCGCAGAGCCGCAGATGATAAATAACGAACTGACATCACAGCCATCAGCTTCTCCGCCGCCACAAACGCATCAAATGAGCGTCGATGAGTCCGACGTTTCGGTTCACTACTCAAATGTCTGTCGCTTGTTGACGTCGCCTGATGAGTTGCTCGTTGATTTTGGATTCACACCGCAACTCATGGGAGAGAACACAGAACGGATTGAGTTGACCCAGCGAGTAACGATGGGCTGGTTCATGGCAAAACGTCTTCTCTATGTCTTGCACCAAACCGTCGCGCGCCACGAAGAGATGTTTGGAGTTTTGGAAATGGATCCACAAAAGCGAGTACCAACTACTCGCACAAACATGTGAGAGCCAATTCGTGTTGCGTTGAAAAATGAACACGCCCAAGGAATATCACAAGATGACCAAAGACCAAGATTCACTTACTTTGTCTCCGGAAGAGCACGCTGTACTGGACGTATTTCGAACCTACTTGATGACGCCCGGCAAGATGCTTTGTTTAAACGCTGCGGATCGTGAGTCTTTCGAAGCGCCGTTGGCACAACTAATCGACAATGGCTACCTCGTGGCAGCGAAATTTGAGGGCGGCTATCTGCTCACGCGGTCCGGATTTACCGCAATGAAACGGGGACAATCAGGAGATTCGGATGCTTAATACATTTGCGACGCTTCTGGCCGCCAATCTCCAGTACTGGTTGGTTGCAGGCCCGCTCATTGTTGTCGCTCTGATCGCGCTGGCGATCACCGTGGCGCTGATCAACTACGGGGCGCTTTGGTTTCAAGCCTATATGTCTGGGGCGGACGTGAAAATGATGAGCTTGATCGGCATGAGCTTTCGCCAGGTCAAGCCGAGTATGATCGTCACGGCAAAGATCATGGGTCGCCAGGCGGGATTGAACATCGACCGGGACCATGGCATGAGCACAGCACGACTGGAAGCTCATTTTCTCGCCGGTGGTGATGTCATGAATGTCCTGCGCGCGATTATCGCCGCACATCGTGCCGGCATCGATTTGGATTTTGACCGCGCGGCAGCGATCGATTTGGCTGGTCGCAACGTGCTGGATGCGGTGCGCACAAGCGTGTCGCCGAAAGTGATCGACTGCCCCGAACCAAAACGCAGTGGCAAGACAACGCTCAGCGCAGTTGCCATGAACGGCGTTGAACTTCGTGTTCGCGCACGCGTTACCGTCCGTACAAATCTCGATCAACTGATCGGGGGTGCGACCGAGGAGACAATCATCGCTCGCGTTGGCCAAGGAATCCTGACAGCCATTGGATCGGCGCAAACGCACATGGCCGTGATGGAAATGCCCGATCGCATTTCACGGAGTGTTCTGGAGCGGGATCTCGACTCGAACACCGCGTTTGAAATCGTCTCGATCGACATTGCGGACATTGACGTCGGAGAAAACATCGGGGCCCGATTGCAAAGTGACCAGGCCGACGCCGACACGCGTGTGGCACGTGCCCGCGCAGAAATACGACGCGCCGAAGCGATCGCGCAGCAACAAGAGATGAAAGCCCAAGTGGCCGAGCAACGTGCCATGCTGGTACTTGCCGAGGCGGAAGTCCCGGTGGCAATTGCGTTCGCGTTTCAGTCAGGGCAACTCTACTCCCCATCCCATAAATCCCGCCCCAAAAAGCGAAAGGCCCCCGTATCGATGTTCGATCAAACCGGCAGCCCACCGCCGACCGTTTTGTTTTGATGCAACTCAGCAAACCAAAATTCAAGTTCGTTCCTACTCACGGAGAAACAGACATGGGTGACAAAGGAAGCAAAGACAAAGGCAAACGGGAGAAACAGAAAAAGGCCCAGACTAGCCAAAAGGAAAAACGAAGACTGAAACGAGAAAAGAAGAATCGTTGAACGCTCGGCGTTCCAGCGTTGGTTAACCGCACATGTCCAAATTGAACCTTGAGATCTTGGCATACGATGAGAGCCCGCTTGGGACGTTGTGTTTGAGGCGGCGTGAATTGCTTTCGCAACCCGGCACGATCGTGACCGAGGTGACACTCAATCACGAGTTTCTGATGAGCAGCTTGTACACCGATTCCGAACGGGCCTTGGCGCGGATCGCTGTCGAGCTGCACCTTGACGATGACTTGCGAGTGTTGGCCGGCGGACTTGGCCTGGGATATACCGCATATGAAGCGCTGCTCTCGAAGCGAGTCGCGCGTGTCGAGGTGGTGGAGTTGTTGCCGCAAGTGATCAATTGGCTGGTGAGAAGTTTGATACCCCTTTCATCTGAACTCCAACAAGAAATGGGAGGCGAGCGGCGGATGGTTGTCACCAAGGGTGATGTTTTTCAGCGGCTGGCCGGTCCGTTCGACGATCAATTCGATGTGATCTTGATCGACGTTGACCATTCGCCGGACGAACGCTTGAACGACGAAAGCGTCTCGTTTTACTCCACCCCCGGCTTGCTGGCCGCGCGGCGGCATCTCGCGCCTGGTGGCGTCTTGGCGGTTTGGTCTTATGCAGAAAGTTCGCCGTTTGCCGATGCACTTCGCGAGGTCTTCGAAGACGTTCGCGTCGAGCCCGTCACCTATGACAACCAACTGGTCGACGAGCAGCCAACCGACTGGCTGTTCTTTGCCCAAACATAAGTCCGCGCGTGGTTTGGGCGGCCGCGCGTGTGAGCTACGAACAACTTCGGGAGGACGACGAGTTTTATTCGTCGAAGGAATAAAGCCTGTTGAATAGGGAACATGGAACAAAAGGCTGGCAATTGCACTCATCACTTCCGAAGCGCCTTTCGGTAGCCGTGCCTCAGCGCTCAGCCAACTTGATCTTGTTCGCTGGCGGGCGCCAATGCTGAGACGTGTGCCAGTAGTTCGTCCAACTCAAAAGGCTTGGATACGAAATCCTCTGTTTCGATCTCGTACCCGCGGTTTCGTTGTTCGCCAAGAGAGAGAACTCAGCAGTAGCACGGGTACATCGCCATGGTGAATCCGAAGTGCGTCGACGAGCATGATGCCGGGCATCAATGGCGAATCCAAATCAAAGGCGACCAAGTCAATATCACCCGCCTGCATCTGTTCTGCGGCCTCTAAACCGTCGGTGTGTGTCGTCACACGATAACCGTTGGCTTCAAGATTGTAACGCAATGCGTGTGACATGTTCTTGTCATTCTCAACAACAAACACGTGTTTCGCGGCGACTTCCGAGTGAATCATGTTGGTACCAGTTTGGTTGTTCTCAACTTGACTGCTCGCATTCTACGTCATATCGGTCCACCGAAGGTTTGTAGAGTGGGATTGTTATGTAAGACCCGAGTAATCGCTCGCAACAAAATCGCGTTCATTTGTCGTTCCACCGTGCGCCGAGTTGCTACTTTGGACGCTCACTTACACACCTATTACACAAGTAATCGACCACGGCCATAGGCCGTGGCTTTGGCTTGCCCCGCAAA
>CAYFJO010000365.1:0-11059 GCA_964343305.1 uncultured Pirellulaceae bacterium
AACACAAAGATGAAGTCACGCTAACTGTGAAAGGACGATTGTATTAGTCGCTGCCGCCAGCAGCGACTCCTGTGGGCTTGGCTTAGTCCGAGTTGGACAATGGATCCTGTTAATGGCCACTAGCCAACCACGACGCAAGTTTGATTGGGACGAGCCATGTCCACAGGGCGGTCGAATAACGAATATTTACGTGCTGACCCAACAGGTCGGGCGACTCCTCACATGCAGGAGCAGGATCCACGAAGAGATGTTTCGGGGTGCAATCGGAAAACCAAAAGAACGCTTGCGATCGAACCCGAGAAAGAACCGTAATCAATCCACTGAGCAGCGCGTACCTTCAAGCCACAAATCACAGCTTCGGCTGTGCTTGATAAAGGAACGTGCGGACCCAAGAACTACCAGCAAGAAACCTACTTGACACTTCAGCCTCTTTCAGAGATGTCCAACCGGCGCGAATTGGCGATGAAGCAAATTGCAGGCGGTCTATCGACCTATATCCCGATTAAGTATTTCGAATTCGGCCCCCTAACCGAATTTGACATCAAGGGGTGGTCTGAAATTTCAAACGCAACAATAACCCCCGAAATCGCGGCGTTGACGAACTGCCAGCAACGCATGCCGAGTCGACGATTGCAGCACTTTCGGTAATGTTGACGCGAAATCGCGAAATCGCAGCCAAAACGGGCGAATTGCGTTTGAGATTTCAGACCACCAGGTGATGACGCCGAGAGCATAGCCTTGCAATCAACGTGCCTTGCTGAAGAAATACTCGGGATACTAGGTTAAGGCGATCCTTGTTGGCTTTGCCATCAAGGATGCAGGCGTCGACTTCAGCCTTCAGCCGGTTCAAATTCTTGGGATTTAGAAATGGGTCGCCCGTCCGATTTCGCCAGTTCGCTAGTTGCGATTTCAATTCAGTGAGTGTCTTGGTGTACTTGGCAGCATTTGCCACGTTGCGAAATTCGTAGGGGTCGGATTGAAGGTCGTAGAGTTCGAACTCCGGCGGAGTCTTCATGCGATAGTAAGCCTCACGAATGTGATCGGGAGCCGATTCGATGGTCTTCGGAAGATCGGCGAAGAAGCGTTTGAGCGTGAAGTCGTAGCCAGGGTTGTTCTGCCCAGGCATAAGGCTTCGTATCAACTTGAACCGTGAGTTGTGCGCTGTGGATAAAAGTTGCGTGCCGAGTGCAGTTGAAATTCGGTGAACAGATATTCTCGCCACTGCGTTTCCTCACCTCGCAAAAGCGGAAGTAATGAGAGGCCTGGCAAATCGGCAACGGGCTCGGCCTTGGCAACGCCCAGCAAAGTCGGCATGAGATCGAGTGTTGAAACGAGTTCGTGCCGAACTTGTTTCGGTTTGGCCTCGCCCGGCCAACGAATGATTAGCGGAACTCGCACACCGCCTTCATACGAGGTGCGCTTTCCTCGCAAAAGGTCTGCGCCGTGGTCACCCAGATAGACAACCAGCGTGTTCGCGGTTTTGCCTGTGCGATCAAGCGCTGCGAGCAAGTCGCCAACCAGCGTGTCGAGGCGGTTCATGCAGTTGTAGTAGTTAGCCGTGTCCGAACGTAGTTGTGGTGTATCTAGGCCGAAGTACGGCAACGGCTTGACGTCCTCGCCGGTCAACTGTTTCGCCGGCAGTCCGCGGACCTGTTTGATAAACGGCCGATGGGCATCCGGATAATTGACGCTGAGAAAAAACGGTTTGTCGTTGACGCTGAAGAAGCCCTCAGCATGTTTCGCGTAGTCGCCAAGTTTCCTGCGGTCAAAGTTGGACGTCAATATCTCCTTCATATCAAACGGAAATACGGACTTCGGATTGATGTGCAGTTTGCCAATGATGCCGGTCCGATAACCGGTCTGCTTCAGGCTGCGGACGATGTTAGGCCTGTCTTCGCGGTACATGCGAAATTTCCATGTCGCCAATCCGATCTGCCCGTTTTGATGTGGGTAGAGCCCGGTCAGCAGCGCAGCGCGGGATTGGCTGCAACCGGCTTGCGGCACAAAAGCGTTCTGAAATCGCACTCCTTCTTCCACCAACTTGTCGAGCACAGGTGTGTTGACAAACGGATCTCCATAGCAACCAAGTTCCGGTCCATTGTCTTCCGAGACGATCAACAGAATGTTGGGACGCTCTGCGTCGGTGGCGGCACAGAGGCCCAATGCGATGAAGAAAACCAAATACGATGAACTTCTTCTCATTGATTTCCCCATTGGTATTCAGGGTTCGGTCGCATCGGGTCGGCGCCGACTCGCTCGCGCCAGGTGGTTAGCTTGGCATGGAGTTCAGCCGCCTTCTCGCGTTCCTCTGTCCACAGGTCGTTTGATTCAGCAACATCGCTGGCGAGATTGTAAAGTGACAAGCGGCCGGTCTCGAAGTTTTCGATCAATTTCCAATCACCGGCTCGAATCACGCCAGACGGAAAACTTTGCGGATGCTGGTTGTAATGTGGGTAGTGCCAGTAGATGGCGTCGCGTCCGAGCGAGCCGTTACCAGTGAGCACCGGAACAAGATTCTCGCCGTCCACGTGTTGATGCGGCCGCAACTTCTGTCCTGTGGTCGCGAGAATCATGGGATAGAAGTCAGTGCTGATCACTGGCTCACTTGAAACACTTCCTGGCTTGGTTTTGCCTGGCCATTTGATGATGACTGGCACGCGAATACCGCCCTCGTAATTCGACCCTTTATTCGCTCGCAGTGGTGAGTTATCGGTCGCTTTGGCAAAGCCGCCGTTGTCGCTGGTGAAGATCACCAGTGTTCGATCGTCGAGTTTCAATTCGCGCAGCGTCTTCATCACGCGACCCACGCTGTCGTCCACGCTTTCGACCATCGCGGCATAGGCAGGTTTTCCTTGACGTTTGGCTTTGGCGACTTTCTCGTAGCGAGGAATCTTGTCGGCCTTGCCTTGCAGCGGTGCGTGAACGGCGTAGTGCGAGAGCATCAGAAAGAACGGCTTATCGTGTTTGGCACTATCGCGAATGAATTTCTTCGCTTCTTCGGCAAGCCGATCGACGAGGTAGTCACCTTCCTTTCCGGGGAGTGGTGTTTCTTTGAAAAGCGTTTGGCCCGTCGTTGGAATTTTCCAGCTTCCTTTGAATGGATAGAAGTAACTGCCCGGCGCGCCGTAGTCTCGGCCTGCGACATTGATGTCGAACCCTTGATGTTCCGGATAGTAATATGTCTCCGTGCCAAGATGCCACTTACCCATGAACCCGGTGCGGTAACCTGCCTCGCGTAGGGCTTCGGCGATCGTCACTTCTTCCAATGGCAAGTTCGAGATGTACCTACCTTCGCGCAGTATGTTCTTTGTGCGACTCCAACGACCGGACGGTAGCCACTGCGTCAACAGCAATCTGGCAGGATACTTTCCCGACATGATCGCGGCTCGCGTGGGCGAGCAAACATTGCAGGCGGCATATCCATCGGTGAAACGCATGCCTTCGTCTGCCAAACGATCGATGCTAGGCGTCTGGTAATAGTCGCTTCCGTAGCAACCGAGGTCTTTCCAGCCGAGATCATCGATCAGGATGAAAACCACGTTTGTGGGCGCGTCCGCATCCGCGCTTGCGGCGAGTACCGCGAAACTCAACGCGAACGCTGCGGAGATGGTCAACTTGCTATTCATCACTACTGTTGTCTTCCGTGGGTTACTTTGCCAGTCTTCTTATGTGTCCACGTGAAGATATGTGGATCAAAACGAAATGCACTTTTCGTCGGAGCCGAAATTGCCCACTCTTTTGCGATCCATTCCGCGAGTTCCTGTTTGACGGACTGGTGCTGTTTGCTTGCGGCGAGGTTGTGCCATTCGTGTGGATCGGTCTGGTGGTCGTAGAGTTCTTCGCTGCCGTCGTGGTATCGGATGTACCGAAAGCGGTCGGAACGCACTGCGGAGTTGCCGCGTCGGAACTCGATCACGGCGGGGCGATTCCATTCGGACCTGGGATTCTCCAACAACGGGGCAAGCGAAACACCGTCGTGGGATTCGATCGTTTTCAAACCTGCCAGTTCGTTCAAGGTTGGAAATAAGTCGAGCAAGCTGACAGGGCGATCGCAGTTGCCCGGTTGATGCCCAGGGGCGCTAACGATCAGCGGGACTCGCGTTGCCTCTTCCCACAAAGTTGTTTTGTGCCAGTGCTGCTTCTCGCCGAGGTGCCAGCCGTGATCTGACCAGAGGACAACGATCGTGTTCTTTGCATGCGGGCTGTTGTCCAACGCATCGAGAATGCGGCCGAGTCGCTCGTCGGTGCAAGTGATGCTGGCGAGGTAGGCTCGCACGGCGTGTTTCCACTTGCCTGTTTTTTTGATGGTCTCAAAATCGCTTCGTCGTGCCGCGGCGAATTTCAAACCTTGCGAGGGCAGATCGTCGAGATCGTCATCTCGAACTTGCGGTAACACAATTTCGTCCAACGGATACTGGTCGAAGAATTTCTGCGGAACGTACCAAGGCAAGTGTGGTCGAAACAAACCGCAAGCAAGAAAGAACGGAGCCGAGCCGGACGAGCGATCGCTCTTCGGCTTCTGCTTGAGGAAGCGAATTGCATACTCAACGGTTAACTCGTCGTCGTATTCATTGTCAGCGATATTCAGCGAACCCCAGTCGTTTTCATGGCCGAGTCCTTTCACATTGCTGAACGGAAACCCTTTGGGATACGGCGCGTGCTTTGACCACGGATAGTTCAACTTGACGCCGCGAAACCACGGATCTTCGCGAAACGTCAAGCGGAAGAATTCGTCCCATTCGTTCGGCGGATGGTTGCCCGCCGTGTGATGAAAGATTTTTCCTGCACCAACGACTCGATACCCGTGGTTGCGAAAATGAGCTGGAATCGTGACCACGTTGGGCAGATTCGGCAGCCACCCGTGTCCGTTGTCATACAAACCTGTCGTGGACGGCCGCAGCCCTGTCATGATCGCGGCTCGCGACGGCGCACACTTGGGCGAAGCACAATGCGCGTTGGTGAACAGCACGCCACGCTTGGCCAGCCGGTCGATATTTGGCGTGTGAACGGTTACCTCGTAGCCGCCCAGACAATTCACCCAGTCCTTCATGTCGTCTACGGCCAGGAACAGAACGTTGGGACTTTCTGCTCTTGCGAGCAGCGCGAAACTCGCAAATGCGGCCGTGCAGATGAATTGTAGTGACCAAACTCTCATGATAGTCGCATTTCTGTTCCGCAGTGACTTATCGCCTGGCGGAATGGACGCTCCAGATTTTCGGCGAACGGACGCGTGGCCGCACCTCGCCGCTGGGAATGATGATCGAGTCGTTCCACTGGACGGCGATGGTGGTGACGTGATTGCGTGGGATGGAGCCGGCACTTGTCCACTTGTTGGTGATCGTGTCGTACGCGAGTGATTCCTTTGGGAATCCAGGATGGTCGTCCTTGAGCACATCCCCTTGGAAGAACAACGACCCGTCAGCGCCGCCCAGCACAAAGATGTGACTCCGACCAATCCCGATTCCCGTACCCGCCATGACGCAGCGAGGAGCGTCCGATCGCTTGCGCCATTCGCCCGTTGCGGGCGTGTATTCCCAGATGTTTTTCAAAAACTCAACACTCTTTGCATCCGGAGTTGCCTGCCGACGTCCACTGATGACGTACACACAATCGTTGACGCCGTTGTGTTGATGGATTGTGAGGTTTAGCGCTCGCGACGAACCTGGCCAGGCTGAACGCTTTCGCCAAACAAGTTCAATTCCGTGTCCTTTTTTCGACAGGTCGAGCGACCAAGAATTTGCCATGGCTGTTTGTAGCGACTGGCCGCTTTGTCCGCCTGCAAGATAGATCACGTCGCCAACCAATGTTGCGGCTCCGAAAGCGCAGGGTTTGGGCAGTGACGGATACTTAATCTTGGTGACCGTTTCAGTTGATGCGTCCCACTTCAGCACAAACACGTCGTCGAATGTCTTGTCTGCATCGTTTCCGCCCATGCAGACTACGCCGTGCGAAGTCGAAACTGCTGCTCCGTATGCGATCGGTCTAAGTAGGTTTCCGCCGTCTTTCCAAACATGCTTATTGCCGGCTTTTGTCAGCACGAATATCCGGTCGTGCCAGACCTTGTCCTTTTCCCAGACGGGACTTGGAAAGTTGGCGCCACCCGCGACGATCAGAGCATCGTTGTGTACACCCGCAAATGGCCCGGCGAGTCCCAACTCATTAGGAAGCGGCGGCAACTCGGTCCACGAGAGCTTCTTCGCTTTGTCAGCAAAAGCGACTTGTGAAGTTAGAAGAATTGGCAGCGCGGCTATAAAAAACTGATTCATAAATTGCTCTTAGAACTTAGTACGGCGGTGTCACTTTCCTACCTGAATGCGACCGAAGCGTATTGCTGTCCGCTTTTGGTCTCTCCTGCTTGAGCTATCCCAAACCGCCAGCCACTCGCCGGGACTGTCTTCGATCAATGTTGGATAGCTGTTGCGATTCGCGGCAACGTAAAACTCTTTCTGGGCGGACCATTCGCCACGTGCCGCACGGACTTTGTAATAGAGCCCGCGTCGGTCAACGCTATCGCTATAGACGCAGATGTGTCGCCCGTTTGAATCCCTACCGAAGAAACTTTTCACTCGAAAGTTGGGTAGGCGCGGTTCGGGCTTCGCCGTAGACCAAGTGCGGCCGCCATCTTTGCTGATGGACGAATAAGATACGGGCGGTTCAAGCGGGCGTTCACGGATCATGTCCGCGGTTCGCATGACGATTCTCAAATCGCCATCGTCACTCGTCAGTGCAATGTTGCCTTCATGCAGGAACACAGGATCGCTCTCGGCGTAAGGCACATAGCCCGCTAGCTTCCAATGCAGCAGACTTTTGCTTTCCAACACGAATTGACGTCGGTCACCGTGAGGATCGTGTCTGCGCGAATTACGATGGGCAGGCAGCAGATAGTGCGTGATGCCGTCCCGCTCGACGGTTTGAATCCCAGCGACAATGATCAGCGAACCTTGGTAATCTACAGACAGCTCGACGTGGTGCCACGTGTAGCCGCCGTCGGGCGAATAGGCGGCGACCAGATCGGCATTTTCGCTGTCCCGATAATGCATCGGCGCTCGCATGCAGAACAGCCAAATCACGTCCTGGTTGGGCGGACGAAACAGAACGGCGTTGTTGTACGCGTACTGCACCGTTCCATTCCGGACGCGATGGTCAAAGACCATGATCCGATGGCCCCACGTTTTGCCTGCGTCTCGACTGATCGAACAAACGATGTCGCCCATGTCACCCTTGCCGCTGATCTGCAATCCATAAGCGGCCACGAAGTGTTTGTTCGTCCATTTCGCGAGATAGGGTTCCCAAATCTTGTTGTACAGGCCATTTCGATCCAGTGTGTCGATCGTCGTCACGTGGGTGACGTCGCCCTGATATTCCTGCTCTTCCGCGCGCGTCGCAAGTTGCACACACAATGGCAGAACGATAAAGGCAAACAGAAGCCAGCGGCGACTGCGAAGTCGTATCATGGTGAGAGTTCCTGGTGTACGTTTGGTATTGTATCTTGCCCGCGATTGCTCTTCATTTCGGCTTTGGCCATCAATCGATCATTGTGATTTCTCCACAGTCTTGGGGAGCGCGGATTTCCAACCGAAATCCAACGTTCCAGCAAGCACTTGAATTGCATCGCCATACTTGGAGTCATTTGCAATGTTTCGCGTTTCTTCGTCATCGGATTCATGGTCGTACAATTCGCGGGCCACAATCTTCTTTGAGTCCCATTCCCGCCATTCGACATATCGGTAACGGCGCGTTCGCATAGCGTAGCCCATGATGTCGCCGTGACTCCGATGCCGATTGCCAGTGCGAGCACGTGGATATTGGCTGAACACAGCCTCTTTCCATACTTGATCCGGATGGCTTAACAGCGGTTTGAAGCTGACGCCTTCAACGCCGTCCGGCGCATCCAGTCCGCAAATGTCTGCCATCGTTGGATAGACGTCAACAAACTCAACAAAAGCGTTTGATGCGCCAGTCTTCGATTGTTCCGGAACGGAGACGATGAGAGGCACGCGAGTGGATAGCTCGTAGTTGTTTGCCTTGGTCCACAGTCCTTGCTCTCCAAGATGAAGACCATGATCGCCCCACAATACGACAACCGTGTTCTCAGCGAGTTTGAGCTTCGTCAGTTCATCAAGCAATCGACCCACCAACGCATCAACATAGCTGACGCAAGCGTAGTAACCGTGTCGTAGTTCACGAACTTTCTCAGTCGTGAGTTTTCCGTCATTGGGAATGTCGGTGTAGCCCTCTAGTTCGTTCCAGCTTCTCGTCGCCAGTTCTGGTGCATCTTGCGGATGCCGATCGCTCGTTGGCAACGGTATCTTTGCACGGTCGTAAAAACTCCAGTACTTCCGAGGCGCACAAAACGGCAAATGCGGTTTCCGAAATCCAACCGCGAGAAAGAATGGCCGCTTCGACTTCTTCAAGGCGCCAAGCGTGCTGATTGCTGTGTCGCAAACAATCCCGTCGAGGTAAGTGTTGTCGGCAACGTCCGCGGATTCGGCGGCCGCACGTTTTAGCCCTTTACCCTGCAAATTCTTAGGCAACGCATATCGCAACTTTGGATCGCGGACCGAATCGTATTGCGGCTCGACCGACCATGACGGTGGATCCTTCGATGGCTTGCCGCTGCCGTGAAAGATCTTGCCAATACTCTGGGTGTGATAGCCGTGCTTTTTGAAGTGCTGAGGCAGTGTGACGACGTCTGGAAGCGCCGCGCGAAAGTGTGTGCCAAGGTCCCACACTCGAATCGTATCTGGCCGGCGCCCGGTCAACAGTGAAAGCCTGGACGGACTACAAACGGCCTGTTGGCAATACGCTCGCTTGAACACCGTACCGCGACTCGCTAATCGGTCAATGTTCGGTGTGACAGCCACTTCGTCGCCATAACATCCCAGAGCCGGTCGTAAATCGTCGATTGCGATAAGAAGGACGTTTGGCTTGACCGTTTTGGACGCGTCGGACGACCGAGACAAAATCGCTCCGATCGCCATCAACCAAATTAGAACTGCCATTCGATGCATGTTCATAGCTGTCTCACACAACGCTCCGCTCCAAATGTTAACCGACATCGTCAACCTGGGTCCATTTAAACTGCCAAACCCGTTCATTTGAAGATGCGTGTGTTATGCAGATAATGTTGCCGGTCACTGAAATCAAATGAGAGCTGCGTGGCTCAAAGTCGCGTCGATCTCCCGCGAAATGCTATTTATTCAGCGACGCCTCGGTGACTTCTACCCAATTGGCCAGGACGTGTTCACGTGAGTCATCTTTCGAAGGGCTTTCTCGCCAAGAGTGATGCGATACGTATCGCCTGCATCTCTCCTTGTTCACTGCGTTTTTGATGAGCTTTTCGTTCAACTCTTTCAACAAGGCCCCGTTTTGCGCTCCCAGGTCTGGTGGGTTTGCCTCTTTGAGTTGTGCCAGTTTCTTCACACAACTTTCCTTGGAACGTCGCGAAAACTCATCCATCGTGTCGTAGAGTGCCTGCCGAACCTGTTGGATCGTGCCGCCATCGACCTCATCGACATACTTCCGGCGAATGGCGTCCATTTCGGCAGCCTTCTCGTGCAGCGAAGTGCTAAGGTCGTATTCCTCGCGATAATCGGTCTTGATGTTGAACAGTTTGGTTTCGCCTGAGTTGAGATGCCGCATGAATTTGTAGTCACCTATGATGATCGAGCTGATGGGCGGATGGAAGTGACAAGGGTAGTGATGAATGATGCCAGGAGCCACACGCTTGACCGTTCCTTTGTTTCCATTCGCGAACACATCTCGCAGGCTTCCACCGTCAACGTCCTTGGGCAGCGGTGACTTACTTCCGCACAAATCGTGAAAGGTGGGCAGAAAGTCCCACTGCACGATGGGCACATCGCATTGCGATCCGGCCTTGATACCAGGACCGGCAATCACGGTCGGCACGCGAATGCCGCCTTCGTAAATCGAGCGTTTACCTTCTTGAAGCGGACCGTTGAAACGGCGGTTTTCACCATCGACTTTTCGCAGTTGTGAATAGCCGCCACCGTTGTCCGACGTGAAGATGATGAAGGTGTTGTCGAGTGCCCCTTTCGCCGCAAGCGCGTCGATGATTGCACCGACGTTGAGGTCCATTTCTTCGACCATCGCGGCATAGGTGATGGCTCGTTTCACACTAGACTTTTCCGAGTCGATTTTTTCCGTGTCTCTTCCTTGTTCGATCCAGTGTTTCTTGTTGCGCTCGAATGCTTCCTTCGTCGCTATGTGTGGAATGTGGGCGGCGTAGTGGGAAACCACATGTAGAAAGGCTGTTTGCCAGCGTATTCATTGATGAAGGCGACCGAGCCTTTTCGCAGAGAGTGAATTCGCTTGGGATTGTCCGGCGGGAAGGGAGTCTTCTTCTGCGGATCCCAATAGGAACCATGCCCGTTGCCATTGCCGCCGGCTTCGCCTGGTCTTTCGTCCGTCACGTCATAGCCGGCTTCATCGAACCGTCCCATGGTGCTACAGCCTTTGCCGAACATCGCAGTGACGTAGTTCCTTCCAGATTCCTTCAGCATCTCCCCGATCGTCGTTTCATCATCGTAGCCATCCGGTCGCTGGAACTTGGAAAGCACATCAAAGACATTGCGGCACTGCATTCGCGCGGAAGATTTACCCATCTGCAAACTGAGGCGAGAGCCGGTGCAAGTGGGCGTTGGCGAGTAAGCAGCAGTAAACCTTGCGCCCAACTTGGCGAGACGTTCCAGCCCAGGTGTCTGGATGAAATCGTGCTTGGTGCTGGAATCGTCATCCATCATTTGCACCGAGGTGTCTGCGTAGCCAAGGTCGTCGGCGTAAATGAGGATGAAATTAGGCGCTTCATCCGCAGCGAGTGGCGTTGCGAGTGCGAGAACTAGGAGTGTTGTGATGTTTTTCATTGCTCGAGTGGAGAGGTCTGGGATTTTCTTTTGGAGAAAATGAGAGCATTTGGGAATGCTCTTGATTAATGCGTTAAGCAACAAATAAGAGAATAAAAAACTGAACTACTACCGGCTGAAACCGGTAGGTTCGGGGATTTCGTGAACTCCGGACTGAAGTCCTCCGCTCACGAAGG
>CAYFJO010000366.1:0-11032 GCA_964343305.1 uncultured Pirellulaceae bacterium
GGCTTCGTTGTAATCCTTCAACGCCATGTCGGGGCGATCGATCGACAGATAGATCGCCGCTCGGTTGATATAAGCCGCCTCGTCCTTGGCACCTCGTTCGATAGCCGTATTGAAATCCAGGATGGCCTTTTCATAATTGCCCAACGCGGCGTGAAACAATCCGCGACTTGAATACGCATGCGGCTCTTTGTATCCCTGGTCAATCGCACGATCGTAATCGGCCAACGCCTTCGCCGTATCACCCCGTGCCCACCAGGCAGAAGCGCGCAAAGTCAACAGCCGGCCCTGCGTGGGATTGTTTTCAATCAGGCGGTTGTAGGTCTCGACCGATTCGGTGAGCAACAAAGCATCGTCCTTGCCAACGATCCCACGATTGCCGTTCATCGTCAAAATGACGTAATAGTCTTTTCGCGCCTCGACAACTTTCAATAGATCGCCTTGCTCGATCACGTCGATCACATCGTCGCCCTTGCGCAACTGCATCTTCGTGCGCGCGACGACCGAATCCGGTGGCTCCTGCGCATAGACGCCGCCACTTGAGGAATAGAACACCGTGGTAGTGAAGACGCACAGCACTAAACAAACTAGTGAACGAGTCGTTTGTAAACTGGCAGGAAATACAAGCATGGCCGAAAACCCTTTTACCAGCGGTAACATACACCCCCCGAATTGACAACTGTCGGGGGGTTTTTATTCATTTTATTCAAACAACTTAATTGACTAAAGCTGTTTTTCTTTTAAAATCCGTGCTGTCTTGGTGATTCCACCTAGAGTCTCGAATTCACTCAAAGTCGCGATTCACCTTACAGTTGCGAATTATCTTAAAGCCACAGGTCAACTCAGTTTTGTTTGCAAAGCTAAATCACCCATCTCTTTCAGTTTGAGGATTAGCGTGATGAGGAAAGTTATTCTAACCGCAGTTTGTCTGGCTGCCACCTTTATTTTTGTGTCCCAAGCGGATGCGGGCCGACTTCGATTGTTCCGCTTCGGGGGTTGTGCGGATCCCTGCGTCAGCTCGCGTTGCGGTGACTGCCGACAGTGCGACCCATTGGATCCAGGTCCAATGCAGGCGATGAAGATCGTCTTGATTCCTAAATACGTCACGGAGAATCGCGCGGTCTGCGTCACCGAGTACCATAAAGAAACTCGTCAACGCAGCTACACGGTCTATAAGACAATTCCTGTGGAAGAGGAAAGAATCGCAACTTCCATCGAGTGGGTGCCTAAGAAAGAAACCAAAACGATCGAGTATTCGGTCATGGTCCCGTCAAGAACTAATTTGACGCGCGAATTTGTAAAGACGGTGCCGGTTTGGTCCGAAGAGCGAGTGGCTTACGATGTGAAGATTCCAGTGCTGAAAACGATAGATGAGAAATACACGGTTAAGGTGCCAGTACTGAGAGATGTGGATTTCACCTATACCGTTCAAGTCCCCTATCCTATAACTCAGCAAGTGCACCGTACGGTCACCAATGTGATTCCCGTGACCAAGGTCCGAACCATTGAAACCTGCGTGCCCGAAACTCGGCACAAGACGGTAAAGAAGGACTATGGTCGGTGGGAAAACCAGGTTGCCGAAGTGCCGTATACGAACGGCAAGACACGCCTTGTGACCAAGCGCGTATGGGTTGCTAATATTGTCGAGGAACAAATTCCGGTTCTCGTCAAATCTCATAAGAAGCAGCAGATCAAATACACCGCGTATGAGCAACGTACGGAAAAGATCCCCTACGACTGCACCTACATCTGCTACAAGCCCGAAGAGCGAACCGCGACTCGAAAGAAAGTCGTATACCAAACGCAGGTCCGCACGCGACCGCGCCAAGTTGTCGAGTATGTCTCCGAGCCTCGGTTCCGTATCAAAAAAGTGCTTCAATTCCGGGAAGAGATGAAGCCCACGACATTTCCCGTCGTGAAGTATGAAAAGGAAATCCGAACGAAAGAAGTTACGTACTCCGTAAAAGTGCCGCAGCCCAGGACCCGGATTTACACCGTCACGCGCTACGATCGAGTGCCCGAAGAGAAGATCGAGAACTACACCGTCCGCGTTCCTGTGCAAATCGTGAAGGATGTGAAAGTACAAGTCTGCAAGATGGTGCCGAGAGTTGTCACGGTTAACATTAACCCCTGCGGTGGTTGTTCGCGTGGATGCGGCGGACACTACTAATTTGTGAGGAGTTTCATGTCGATGAAGAATCGTCATTGCAGTTTGTTTCTGGTCGCCATTGTGGCTTTCGCGATGAACGCCAATGCGCAAGATGAAATTGGCAAGGCTGTGCCCATTGCTACGGCGGACAAGATCCCGTCGCCTGACGGCGATCAAACGGATCTGCCGGAAGGCACTCTGCGGCCGCTTACGGTGACTTTGGACTTGTTGAGTGGCACTAAGCTGGAAGGCACGTTGCTGAACATGTCCGAGATTAAGATGAAGACATCGTTTGGCGAAGCAGTCATGCCGCTGAACGAAGTCGCTGGCATTCGTCTCGCGGAAGCGGGCAATGGAACGACAACCATCATCCTTCACAACGGCGACTCGGTGACGGGCGGCACGGAATTGCAGCAAGTCGATATTATCACCGAATGGGGTCGCGCCGAAGTCAACGGTTCTACCATTCTGTCGATCCTGTTTACTCAGGGTGTGAAGTGGGAATCCGATCCCGGTTTCACGGGTGCTCGATGGAAGCTGGTCGAAGATACCAGTGCCAAGATTTCCACCGCGACAAGTGCGAAGACGACGACGAGCAAGACATCGTCGTCGTCCACGTACCGGCCAAGTTCTTCGTCATCAACGACGAACCGCCGCACAGTGTTCGGCCGATAGTGAACAGTTAAAGATATGATTCTGAGCCTGATGAGCGATTGCTCGTCGGGCTTTTTGTTTTCTTGATGTGACAGTTTGGTAACAGGAGCGAGCCGTGTGTCGGGACGGGATCGATCCGGTTTCGGAGAAACCGGACTACAATCCAGAAAGATAAGCTCGACTACGATTGATTTCGCCGGTCACGGCTTTGGTCGTATCAAGAATAGGAATGCCGCGCGGCACGGGGTGCATGAAGATCTCTGTCCAGCCTTTGTATTTGACGTCGCGGAGTGCGTCGACGAGCGGTGCAAAGTCTAAATCTCCACGCCCTGGCATTTGTAACAGTTCCTGCTCCTTGGGCAGTTTTTTGTGGCAGCCCATTCCGTGTTGCCAGGCGTAGAACATCGCGATGCGGTTGCCCAGCGCACGTATGAGATCGCTCAGCAGTTTCTCGTCTTGCGGCAGATGATAGGGCGCAAAAGCGATCGCCATATTTGCGGGGCCAAGCTCAGCCAGCCACTTCAGTGAATCGGGTGACTCGATGAGATTGTTACCGTGGTTTTCAATCGCAATCGTCACACCCGTTTTCTCAGCAACAGCGAGATGCGGTTTCATCTGTTCGACGAACTTTGCCACAGCCGCTTTTAATTCCGCGCCTTTCAGTCCGCGCGGGCCCCGGCCACCCGCCACGATTGTCTTGCAGCCAAGACGCTGGGCAAGCTTCATTTCATCTTGAAGACCGAACGGCCCCAGTTTGTATTGTGTGATGCAGCCCAGCGAAGTGCCGTGTTTCTCGAGCAGCGTGGCAAACGTTTCTTCACCAAGTTCACCGAGTTGCTCGCGTTGGTTGCCGTGAACTTTCGGCCAGATATCGATCGCGCCGGCACCAGTTTTGGCAGCTTGGGGCACGATTTCACGAACATCGGTATAACCATACATGCACGAGGCCAAAATGTACTGAAAGGAGAACTGCTTCTTGGACTCGGCAGTTGAAGTGCCGTGATTCAGCAAGAGACTAGCAGCACTTGCAGCGGTCACTGCATTGAACTGCCGGCGTGTTGTTTGATCGTTCGTTGTCATACTCATTGCTTTCTTCTTCGGACACTCAAAAAGAACTGGACGCCAAACCAAAGCAGGGCCTCGGCCAACATCAACAGCACGACCGTCGAAAGGACGATAAACAGGAGACTCCAAAACACTACAGCGCTCCATCCCAGAATCGTGAATTCGGAGGTCGGCAATTGATGAATGACGTGGCGGATTTCGGAAAAGTAGACGGCAAACGGGATGACGATCAGGAAGATGCTCGCCAGATCAAATTGAACCGAGGAGTCTCTGCGCAAGCACCATTTGTAGGATGACAACGTCAAGGTGATCATGATGGTCGCCGTTCCCAGTGACACCCAAAGATATGCGAATTCCAGGGGCACGTTTGCCGACTCCAGGATGGCCACGCAAAACGCAAAGTAGACCAGGCCCACGAAGATCGCGACGGCCCGGCTATTCGTGTTCGGGCCAGGACGTTCTGTCACTTCGTTGTTGACATCTTCATCCTTGGCAGGTTGAATCGTCATCGCTTCTCCCATGATGGCGGAAGCCGTTTGGCATCGTCACCGCAAACGGCCGACATTTCCAGACCGCTGGCTTGCGAAATGTAGAAGATGCGGCCGTTCGAAACCGCAGAGCCAAGACACTCGCGTGAATCGACCGCGGGGCCTGTCGCAACAAGTTTATGGCCAGTGGACAAGTCGAGCATATCCATATTCGGCCCCATTAAGTAGGGCTCCGAAAAGGTGAACCGCGTACAGTTGTAATCCAAATCGAAACGATATGTGATCTTGCCGGTCGCTTTGTCGAACACGTGGCATTGGGCGCGGATCGCGTTGGAGAAGATGAACTTCTCGCCGACCGTAACAACGTTCACCGCGGACGGCACGGGGTCGGATTGCCAAACGAGCTTGCCGTCTTTGGCGTCGAGGCAGTAGATGAATCGATCTTTGTTGCCTTCGCGCAGTGGATTGTATCCGCCCAGGTAGAGACGTCCTTCTTTGGCCGTGACGGTGCAGCCAGCCGTAACGTGGTGATCCGTCGATAGCCAATTCACGTCGCCCGTCGCTGGATCGAGTGAAGCGGTCACGCCGTTGATCCCTTCTTCAACGCCACGCCGTCGTCGCTTGCTCGCTTGGTAGCCAAAAAACGTTGAGTAATAAAGTGTGCCGTCCATGATCGCGATGCCGCAGTCATTGCCGCCAGAGCCGTATTTGGAAAAATCCTTTTGCCAAACCAAATCGCCGGTGTCCAGGTCCCAGGCCCAGATCAGCGGCTTGTTGTCTTTTGGGTAGAACGGATTGTTGTGGCTGTAAATAAAACTCATCACTTCCCGGTCGCCTGTCGTGGGGACGGTTCGTCGCCATGCGAAGGCCTTCTCTGATCCGCTCGCTGCATGTTTACCGGCACCAGATGCGTAGATCGCGAGGTTCTTGTCGATCACTGGTGGAAACTGGCGACTCCAACTAGGCGAACCGCTAAACGGTGCTTCCCACAATAACTTGCCGGTGGCGGCGTCAAGACAACGAAGTTGCGACTTTTTGATGCCCGCTTGAGGCACGAGCAGTTTGCCTTGGTGATAGATCGGCGAGGTGAATGAAAGGTACACGTCTGGAAAATATCGTCGCCAGAGCAATCGGCCGGTCTCTTGTTCAACGGCGATGATTTGTCCTTCGGCCGTGTGCGTATACATACGACCGCCGCCGCAAACGGGAATGTGTTTCACCGAGCCTTCGACACGTCGCACCCATCGCATGCGAAGCGGCGGCTCGAGACCTTGGGCGTTGGCATTCGTACAGCCGATGTTGCCGTAGTTCGTGTACCAATTGAACTTGTCATCGGTAAACGCACCGGAAAGCGGGCTGCGAATTTTGTGAACTCCCAAATTCGGAAACGGTGGCTCGGCATCCGCATGGGGACCCAGCACGTACAAATAGCCATCCTCGCAACCGAAATAGATTCGACCGTCACACACAGCAACCGGTGAAGTGATCGGTGCCTCAAACGGAGTACCAAACGAAAACGATTCACCTTCGGCCGTCATGGGGACGACGTACAACTCGCCGTTGAGTCCGCCGTAAACGACATGCTCCTTTAGCAACACTGGTGAACAGATTGACGGATAACCACCGAGATAAAGCGGTTTTTCGAACTTTTTCGAATGACGGCAGAGGCCGAATCCGTATTCAGGCCGCACGCGATAAACGTCATCGCCACGCACGCTGACCGAACTGAAACTCATCAGCCCTGGCGTATCGATGTACGTCTCGGTCCCCGGCACGACTTTGGCTTCGACTTCGTTGCCCTTCAACGTCAACGCTTCTGTCCGCCCGGCGTTGTCGCGGCGATGCCATTGGACGTAAACAGTGCCGTCTCCGCCGATGCTCAGTCCAAACGCGGCGGGGTATTCGCTGCCGTGAAAGTTCGGAATGTTGGCCACCACGCGCAGTTTCGCTTGTTCGCCATCGTCGTCGAGATAGACAACTCGGCCACCTGCTGGAACGACAAGTGTCTTGTCGACCATCGCCAGGTTGCGCGAACAGACAAAATGATCGCGCCAAGTCACGCGGCCTTCTTTATGCTTGTGCCACTCTTCGCCGCTCCAGCGATTGCCGTCGAAGCCGATCACTTCTTTCACAAAATCCCACTTCCAGACAACGTCGCCGTTTGGCTGGACAGCGTGAACTTGCGAACCGAGCGTGACGAAGTAAACGCGATCATTGCCAACGACCGGTGCGCTGAAGATCGGATCGCGACAATCAATCGTCTTCACGACATCGCCCGTCTCGCGATCCAGCACATAGTACCAACCAGACATGGTTCCAAAGTGAAGATACTCGCCCACGATCGCAGGTGAACTGACGTTGTTGCAATTCTCTGGCCCACCCCTGGTTGCGACTTTCCAAATGACTTCGAGATTCTCAGCGTTGATGCAGAAGGCAACACCAGAGCCGTCGACGATATAGATTCGGCTATCGGCGACGACGGGCGAAGTGTAGACACCATCGGTCAGCGGCACGACACCAACGAGTCCGAGGTCGGGGTCGATCGTACGTCCGGCAGCATTGCCCGAGTGACCGGCATCGAATTTATATTGCAACCATGATTCGCCCGCCGTGAGTTGCGGTGCGACCAGAATGAAGATCGCAACAAAAAGTAAAGCCACGAGGCAAGTGCTGAGTACACTGTACTGGGTACTAGGTACTGCGTGCTGAGTACTCGGTACTCGGCACTCGGTACTGCGTACTGAGTACCGGCTACTGCGTACTCCGTTCTGGGTGGCTGAATTTACGTTCATTCTTGAATTCCAAATTGTTGGTCGAGTGATTTCTGTGTCTCACGCAACTGTCCATTATAAACTTCTTCGACATCGACCGTGCGACCTGCGTGCGAAGATTCCAGGATCGAATACGCCACGGCCAAGTCTCGAAGTCCTTCACGGCCACTGGTTTCGGGCTCGCGCTTTTGTCGAATCGCCGCGAGCCAGTCGTAGTGGTTCAACGCAAACTGATCCGTGATGCCGTCTGGAAAATCGGCGGCCTGTCGTTCAGCCGTGCTCTCCGACTGGTAAAGCTCTGCGAGATTCGCCGTTTGGTTGCCATCCGTAACTACCTCGCCGCCGGTGACCTTGCCGCCGGATCCGTAATACACCGCGCCCGCGCCAAGCAATGTCTTTTCACCATGACCACCCCAGCTTGACGTAATGCTGCCGACTACGTTTTGGTCCGTTTCGAAACTGGCGAAAAACGTGTCGTCCGCGTCGCAGTCGATTTGTTCGACGACTGTTCCACTGGTGTCGTACCTGTAGCGCGTCGGTTCCAGGATTGCTGTGCGTCCGGTGACGCGAGTGACCTCGCCGGCGATGTAGCGCAGGGCGTTGGCTTGATGGACGCCAATGTCGAGCGTGATCCCGCCGGCATCCTCTTTGAAATGCCGCCACGGCGTTTCGGCCACGATCTTATTGGGTGCCCACCACGCGCCGATGACGCCGATCAGCGCCATTTGCAACTGACCGCAACGGTGGCTGTCATGGAAGAGCCAGTGCAAGTGCCGATTCACGGGGTTATTGCGTGCGTTTTCGAAAACGCCGAACACCAGGTCCTTTGCCTCGGCATGGTCGCACATCCGCCGAGCGGCCGCGATCGTCACAGCCAGCGGCTTTTGTGTCAAAAGATGTTTTCCATGTTCGAACGAAACGTCGGCGATGTCGTGGTGCAGCGTGTGCAGCGTAAAATCGTTGACTGCGTCGATGGGTCCGTCGGCGATCATCTGGTGATAATCGGTGTAGACTTGCACATCGACGTCGTCTTGAAAGTCGGACAAATACTCGTCACCGGCCGATAACGGGTCTCCCGGAATGTTGCTCACCGGCGGACGCTGTGCCGGGCCTTCGCCACGTTTGACGTACATCCAGCCATCGGACTCTTTGCGAGCACACAGCGCAGTGATGCGAAAGTCATCAATCCCTGCTTCGCGCAACAGCCGGTAGCCACGTAAATGCGCGGCTAGGATTCTGCCGCATCCAACAATTCCTATTCGAATCATGATTTCCTCGATTGAACTCAGTCGTTTGCCATGTGGCCTTGCTAGCGCAGCAAACGTATATTGATGGCATCTCAGGGATGCCATGTCAACAACCGCCGACACTTCCGATCGCGTTGTCCACAAACTGCGCGAAGTGCTGCAGAAGTACTGGGGCTACGATTCGTTCCTGCCGTTGCAAGAGCAGGCGATGACCTCAGTCGTAGACGGCCGTGATTCACTGGTCGTGCTGCCAACTGGCGGTGGCAAATCGTTGTGTTTTCAAGCTCCGGCGTTGTGTCTCGACGGACTCGCCATTGTCGTCTCGCCGCTGATCGCGCTGATGAAGGACCAAGTCGACGCGCTGCGAAGTAACGGCGTGGCAGCGGCCTGTATCCACAGCATGATTTCGTTGTCGGAGAAAAGGCAAATTGCCGACGACATTCGCGACGGAAGATTGAAGTTGCTCTACGTGGCACCGGAGCGGCTTGTCCAGGATCGCACGATCGACTTTCTCAAAGGGCAAAACGTCTCATTGATCGCCATTGACGAAGCTCACTGCATCAGCGCGTGGGGACACGACTTTCGTCCAGAGTATCGCCAAATGCGCATGATGAGGGACGCGTTTCCGAACGTCGCCATCCACGCCTACACGGCGACGGCGACTCCGCAAGTGCGGAAGGACATTGTCGAACAATTGTCGTTGTCCGACGCCGAAGTGCTGGTCGGTTCGTTCGACCGGTCGAATCTGATTTACAAAGTCCAACGTCGGAACAACCGCCTGAAACAAATCCGCGACGTGCTCGACCGAAACGCGGGACAGTCCGGCATCGTCTATTGTATCACGCGTCGCGAAGTGGAAGAGACGAGCGCCGCGCTGTCCGAATTGGGCTACCGAGCGCTGCCATATCACGCCGGCATGACCGACGAAGACCGCCAAGCGAACCAAGACGCCTTCATCCGCGAACAGACGGATGTCATCGTCGCCACGATTGCCTTTGGCATGGGCATTGACAAGTCGAACGTTCGCTTCGTCATTCATTCCGGCATGCCCAAGTCATTGGAACATTATCAACAGGAAAGCGGCCGCGCCGGCCGAGACGGGCTCGACGCGGAATGCCACCTCATTTACTCAGGCCAGGATTTCATCACCTGGCGAAACATCCTGGAGAATGGGGACACGCCGCCGGAAGCCGCCCGCGGCATGCTCAAGGCGTTGGGCGCGATCTCGAATTTCTGTGCCGGCGTCACGTGTCGCCACCGCTCGCTGATTGAATATTTTGGTCAGACCTACGATCGCGACAACTGCGGTGCGTGCGACGTGTGCGTGGGCGATCTGGATTTGGTCGTCGATCCGGTCATCGTCGCGCAAAAGATCTTGTCTTGCGTCTTACGTCTGAACGAGCGTTTCGGAGCCGCTTACACAACCGACGTGCTTTGCGGATCGACAGTCGAGCGGATCATCGAAATGCGTCACGACCAACTCAGCACGTATGGCCTGCTGGCCGACGATGGAAAACGGGCCGTTCGCGACTGGATCGAGCAGCTCGTCGAACAAGGTTTCGCGCAGAAGACCGGTGAATACAACGTGCTGCAAGTGACCGGCAAAGGCCGGCGGTTGCTCAAGAAGGATTACGACGAACAGCCGCCGCGACTGCTGAAGCCTTCCAAGCCATCGAAACAAAAGCGATCCGAAGGCGTGGCCGCGGATTCTTGGGAAGGCGTTCACAAAGAGCTGTTCGAAGTATTGCGAGACCTGCGCCGCGACTTGGCGATCGCCCGCGGTGTTCCCGCCTATATCATCTTCGGCGACGCATCGCTTCGCGACATGGCGCGACGACGACCATCGACAATGGCGAGTTTTCAATTTGTCAAAGGCGTTGGCGAAAAGAAATTGCAAGACTTTGGAGAAACGTTTGTCGATTGCATCGTAAAGTTCTGCCGGCAAGAGAACGTGGACATGGATGTGGATGTGCGAGTCGCCGCCGCACTGCCGACGCCACGCGTTGAGAGCGATTCCGGGCCGTCCATGGCAGCGACTCGCGTCTTTGGCTTGTTCCGGCAAGGGCTTTCAGTGAACGAAATTGCCAAGCAGATTCAGCGCGTTCCTTCTACCGTCCACGGTTACTTGATCGATTACCTGCAACACGAAAAAGTGACGGACCCCAGCCCGTGGATCGAATCTGAAGTCGCAGACCGCATCGCGACCGCCGCGTCGGAGGTTGGCTGCGACAGATTAAAGCCCATCTTCGACGCATTGGGACAGGCGGTCGATTACGATTCGATTCGCATCGTGGTGACGTGTTTAAAGAACACGATGTGACAGTTTGGTCCGCACTCGCGTTTATTTTATCAGCCGAAACCGTGCGCTATGCGTTGTTGGTTCTCGTTTTCTGATCACGTCGGCATCTTTCCCAGACAACGCGGCGTTGATGTCGCGAATCACCCGATCCGTCATCAAGTAGTACCCATGCGGCTCGCTCAATCCCAAGGGGACCACGTCCGTACAATCGATTGAATTCACCTTGCTGTGCAGGAGGTTGGGACGACCGGGCCCGTCCGATCCAAGGCGATCCGGGTTTCCTTTGGTCCAGTCAGAACCCGTTAAAATGTAGTCGCCACGATTGGAATAAACGGATACGCGTTTGCAGAGATCTGGCAAAC
>CAYFJO010000367.1:0-10986 GCA_964343305.1 uncultured Pirellulaceae bacterium
GCCAAGTCTTTGCCGTTGAACGGTTGAATGGCCTCTTTCGTTGGCGAAATGATTTTCTCGTCTGCAAAACCGCACGAAATGGCGATCGCAAACGGAATGGCGACAATCGCAAATTGCGTCTTCATAATTCTAATTCCTTAGTGCATGGGTCTAGACAAGTTGTTGTGAATCGGCAGCGACAAGTCAAGTTTTTTCCGCAAAAAGTTGCATCAGCGATGCCGTCGCGGTCAAAATGTGATCAACCATTGGATCAGGTATTGGAGTCAAACATGCAATCGACAAGACTACCAGCCGGCGATCGTTTCAACCGGCGAGCGATGTTGAAACTGGGCGCTGTGGCGTTAGCGAGTGGAGCCTGCGGCGCGATGTCAACCAGAGGTGATGACACACCAAGCAAGAAAACGAATTTCCAAATCGCCTGCATGACGCTGCCGTACAGCAAGTTTCCCTTGCAACGCGCTTTGTCCGGAATCAAATCGGCGGGCTACGACTTTGTCGCCTGGGGCACGAGCCACGATGAGCGGGGCGATGGCAAACGAGTGCCTGTCATGTCGACCGACGCTCCGCCAAGCAAAGCCAAAGAACTTGGCGCACGTTGCCGCGATCTCGGCCTCGAACCGCTGATGATGTTTTCGACGATCTATCCGGAGCGCGACGGAGCGCTGGAAGTACTCACTAATCGCATCAAGCAGGCATCCGCCGCCGAGATGCCGCAGGTTTTAACTTTTGGACACACCAAGGGCGGCAATCGCGAAATCTGGATCGAGCGATTTAAGAAGTTGGGTCCGATTGCGCGCGATCACAACGTGACGTTGGTCGTCAAGCAACACGGCGGTTCGACGGGCACGGGCGAGGCCTGTGCCGAGATCGTCCGCGAAGTGAACGATCCGGGAATCATGGTCAACTACGACGCTGGCAATGTGATGGATTATCTCGACTTGGATCCAATTCCCGATATAAAGAAGTGCGCGAAAGAAGTCCGCAGCTTTTGCATCAAGGACCATCGCAACTGGCCCAAGGACCAGGACTGCGGCCCCGGCTTGGGTGAAATCGATCACTATCGGTTGCTTCAACCGGTCGCCTTTTCGGGATTGAAGATACCGCTCTGCTGCGAAAACATTTTTGCTCCTCTTGTTCCGCGACCGACGAAACCCGAAGGAGTGGACGCGCTCGCTCGACGCGCTCGCGAGTATCTTGAGATTGTCATTGCGGGGCTGCATGCGTAGTGTGGAGCGATTGTCCCCAATTGCTCGCAAAACAATTGGGACAATTGTTCTACAATGAAATCGCCGTGTTGTGAGAAATGCGAGTTTTCCTTAGCATTGATGGATTGAATTACGGCACGCATCTCCTTCGACGCATCCCAGTCCATCGATGTTAGACCAGCGAATCGGTTTTATTGGCAGCGGTCAAATGGCAACGGCCCTCGCGCGCGGATTTGTCAACGGCCAGTTGCTAAACGCCAATCAGGTGCATGCTTTCGATCCTGTCGAAGCCGCGGTTGAGCAGTTCGTGGAGAACGTTCCAGGAGCCCAACACGCGGCCAGCAACCAAGCTGTTGTCGAGCGAGCGGACGTCGTCGTGCTGGCCATCAAACCGCAAGTCATGTCCGAAGTGGCTCAGGAAGTTGGCAGCACCATCGGCTCCGAAAAATTGTTGGTTTCCATTGCCGCAGGAGTATCGATTGCCACGCTGATCGACCAGTTTGGCACCGAGCGTGTCGTTCGGGCCATGCCCAACACACCGTGCTTGGTCGGATTGGGCGCGGCGGGGTTTTCACTTGGTCCCGGAGCGACCCAGGACGATAGCCAACTGGTCAATGAACTGCTGTCCGCGGTCGGTGTCGCGTTTGAGCTAAAAGAATCCTTGTTGGACGCCGTGACGGGACTGTCCGGTTCTGGCCCGGCGTATGTTTTCACGATCATCGAATCACTCAGCGACGGCGGTGTGCGAATGGGTTTGCCGCGCAACGTTGCCACGGCACTGGCGGCTCAAACCGTTCTCGGTGCGGCTGCGATGGTCAAAACAACCGAAGAGCACCCCGCCGTGTTGCGAGATCGTGTCGCGAGTCCCGGCGGAACGACAATCGCGGGACTGCAGCAACTTGAAGACCACGCCGTTCGCGCCGCAGTCATCGCCGCCGTCGAAGCAGCCACAAACCGCTCCGTCGAACTAGGTCAACCCACGAACAATAAAACCTAAATTCAGACTTCCGGAGTTTCAAAAACTTCGAAAGTCTTTCACCAATTTATTTACCAAACTACGATCAACGGAACGATCTCATGTCATCATCAGTATTTTGTGTTATCGACGACAAACATGTGCCGCTGTTTCGGGTGATGTGGGTCAGTGACGTGCCACATTTCTGTGGTGAAGATGATTGCACGTGCGAAGGATTGTACGAAATCCGGCTGGAACAGGACGAGTCCATCTTCTGTAACGGTGGCGATCGCGATAAGATGCTCGAAGCCATCGAAGCCTGGGCGAAAGGCTCGGACCTGGATGATGATTGGCTGGAGTGAGAACTCGACAAAAGGAACGACACCATGTCGCTATTCGAAGACAACCGATATCAATGGCGTGAGACTTATTTCGTTCTCTTCCACAGCGAAGATCGCCCGCCGGCAGACAAAGTCAACTCGGAACTGGCGAAACTCGGTTCGCGGTTCGCCATCTCCGAAGTACGCACGGACGATGACGGCCAATTCGAATCGGTCACGATGTTCTCGTCCCACGATTGTGCCGCGATGGATATCACGTACATCTCTGGCGAAGAAGTCACCGAGCAGGTGGCCGAATTCGCGGCGGAAATGAAAAACGCCACGCTGACTCGCGAAGAGATGGGCAAGATTGCCAAGATTACCGAATGCGACGCCCGCTTTGACGTCTATCATTTTGAAGAGGTGAGCGACAACGAGGACGACATCCTCGACCCGGGAGCTTTGTTAATTGTCATGGAATGCCTCACCGGACTCTGCGGCGGTGTGGGCATCGATCCCCAAGCCGGCTCAGTAATGTAACGCGAAATCATGCAAGCCAAAGACATCAAGAACGGAAACGTTGTCGTCCATGACGGTTCGCCCGTTCTCATCCAATCGGTCACGGTGCAGACTCCGTCCGCCCGCGGAGCCGCCACGTTGTACAAGTTCCGCGGCAAAAACCTGCTCACCAAACAAAAGACAGACATCACGCTCAAAGGCGATCAAGGCCTCGATGAGGCGGATTTTCAAAAGCGGGGTGTCAACTTGATGTACACCGACGCGACGCACATGCACTTGATGGACCAGGCGGACTACAACCAATATTCCGTCGCCTTGGAAGACGTCGCCGAGGAGAAGCAGTACATCACGGAAGGCTTGGAGGGTATGTTGGCCCTGATCTACAACGACGAGTGCGTTGGCGTTCAAGTGCCGACCGCAGTCGAGCTGACGGTCACGCAATGCGATCCCGGTGTCAAAGGAAACTCGGCCACGTCACGTACCAAGCCCGCGACATTAGAAACGGGTCTTGTCGTGCAAGTTCCCGAGTATCTTGCTCAAGGCGAACGCATCAAAGTCGACACCCGAACCGGCGATTATCTTTCGCGGGCGTAACGGATCGGCAATTCGTCTTTGTCTCGTTGCTCTGGCGACGCTAGAATAGAGTGCTGGATGTCAGTCATAGGAGAGAATCCATGCCGCTACGAGATCACTTCCGTCCACCTATCTGGACGCGTTCGTCGTGGGAAGGATTTCACGGTGGTTGGCCGATGACCATCGTTCAACAATTGGGGCCAGTGTTGCCCGACGATTACGTCGCCGAACCGCGTGTCCATCTCGGAAGATTCTGTGAAATTGATGTTTGCGCTTTTGAGGGCGATGATGGAACGGTGCCTCGCCTCGCAGATGAAATGCCGGCAGGGTTTGAAGAACGTTCTGCGCTGGCGACCGAAACATCGCCAGAACCGACGCTAGTCTTGGAAGCCGATTGGAACGACCAATACGCGTATGAAGTCTTGTTTTTCGACCAAACCAGAGCTAGGCAATTAGTTGCGGCGATTGAAATTGTCAGCCCGGCAAACAAGGATCGGCCAGACAACCGGCGGGCGTTTGTTACCAAATGTGCCGCATTGCTTCAGCAAAACGTCTGTGTTTCTATCATCGATCTGGTCACAATTCGGAAGTCTAATCTTTACTGCGAGCTGCTAGACTTGATCGGGCAATCGGATCCTGCATTCGCCTCGCCACCAGCCACTTACGCAGTGACATGCCGAGGACACAAAGTTGGCGAGAAACCGCGATTCGAAGTGTGGGCTTATTCGCTCGAAGTCGGTCAGCAGTTGCCCAGCCTGCCAATTTGGCTGACAGACGACGTGAAGGTCACGCTTGACCTGGAAGCCAGCTACGAGGAAACGTGCCGAGCGTTACGCGTACCGACGGGATGAAGTTGTTGCCGCTTCGAATCACAGCCGTTGGCCAACTTCCGCCACCATGGAATCTTCATCCGGAAAGTCGCCGGTCTGCAGCTTTGAATAAACCAACTCTCCGCCAACGGTGACTTCGAAACAGCCGCCCGATGATGGCTCAAGCTCCATTCCTTCGAGCTTCTGTTTGTATTCGGTCAAGATCTTGGTCGCCAAACTGACGGCCTGCGGTTCGTAGTTTCAGGAAGAGCAATATCGCAAGTGGATTTTCATCACTTAGTCTCCATGTTTTTCGCGTAATCTCGGCGACGTTCGCACAATCAACTGGATCCGCTCGAATTCGTTGAGCCAATCCTGGACGACCGATTGGAGCAAATCATCGGCTGGTGGAGCAATGCCTGTGGGGCAGGACGCGCCAAGCTGATCGGCCGCCATTTGTCGGTATTTGGAAATCGTTCGATCGCCGTAACGACCGACGAATTGTCCGTCTTCGGACAGGAACACCACGGCGGGAACGCGTGCTCCGCCGCACACGCTCAGTTCATTTTTCAATGCGTCGTCGGCGTCGCGATCGATGTAGCGGACCTGAATTGTTGGGGTTGCATTTTCAAAATGATCGAAGATTGGGCATTGTTCAGCGCAGTCTCCGCACCAAGCGCCGGCCATGCAAAGCACCTTCATTTCGCGTTTGAATCCGCCCAGCAGGGCTTTCTGGGCGTCGGACAGCGAGACGCGCTCATGCACACCTTGCCACCGGCGGCGATGTTCCTCGGAACCGTGGGTATTGAGAAACTCTTCGTAACTCAAGGCACTGTCGAACGCAGCGTTAAAATCGATCACGGGTTACTTCTTCTTGGCTCGATTTTTTGCGGCTTTCTTTTTGCCGGAAACTTTCTTTTTGGGCGAAGGTTTGGCCTTTCTTTTGGCTACCTTTTTCTTCTTTGACGTTTTCTTCTTGGTGGACTTCTTTGGCTCGCCGAACGCCTTTGCCCAGTTATCGGAGTAGTTGTTCGATCCGCCTGAATGCAATACCGTCACTTTAATCATCCTCGCTCGTTTGATTTACCAAATGGAATTCCATCTTCCTAATCAAACAAAGAAAATCGGTCAAGGGTCGAAATCTTCGATTGAGACTTCCGAAGTTTTGAAAACTTCGGAAGTCTTGCTCGGTCACTGCTTGAGCTTTTTGTAACGAAACCGCTTGGGCTCGTCGGCTGCGATGCCCAGACGCTCGCGGCGTTGTTCTTCATAGGTTTGAAAGTTGCCTTCACACCAGTGAACGTAGCTGTCGCCTTCGAACGCCAGAATATGAGTCGCAATCCGGTCCAGGAACCAGCGGTCGTGTGTGATGACTGCCACGCAGCCGGCGTAGTTCAAGATCGCCTCTTCGAGCGCACGCAATGTGTCGACGTCGAGGTCGTTCGTAGGTTCGTCCAGCAGCAAAACGTTCGAGCCGCGGCGTAGAAGTTTGGCCAGATGCACTCGGTTTCGTTCACCGCCTGACAACACGCCGACTTTCCTTTCTTGATCCGGTCCACGGAAGTTGAATCGCGAAACGTACGCACGTGCATTGATCTTCCGGCCACCCATTTCGAATGTCTCGTGACCTCCAGAGATTTCTTCGAAGATCGTTTTCTCGGCGTCGAGCGCGTCTCGGTTCTGATCGACATAGCCAAATTCGACGGTTGGTCCAACTCGCAAATTGCCTGAGTCTGGTTCTTCTTCCCCAGTGAACATACGGAACAAAGTTGTCTTGCCCGCGCCGTTCGCTCCGATGATGCCGACAATTCCGCCGGGCGGAAGACGAAACGACAAGTCCTCGATGAGCAGGTTGTCGCCAAACCCCTTGTTGAGATCCACGGTTTCCACGACCAGGTCGCCCAAGTGTTGACCCGGCGGAATTTGGATTTCGAATTCGTCCAACCGCTCTTCAAATCGTTCGGACGCCATTTGTTCATAGGCATTGATGCGAGCCTTGCCTTTGGCCTGTCGAGCCCGTGGCGACATCTTGATCCAATCCAGTTCCCGTTGCAGCGTTTTCTGTCGCGCGGCGGATGCTTTCTCTTCGCGCTGGAGTCGCTCTTGTTTCTGTTCGAGCCACGACGAATAGTTGCCTTCCCACGGAATGCCTCGACCGCGGTCCAACTCCAAAATCCAGCCGGCCACGTTGTCCAGGAAGTATCGATCGTGCGTGACGGCGACGACCGTGCCAGGATAATCGGCCAGATGACGTTCGAGCCATTGAATCGACTCCGCGTCCAAATGGTTCGTCGGCTCGTCCAACAAAAGCAGGTCAGGGCGCTCGAGCAGCAATTTGCACAGTGCCACGCGACGACGTTCGCCGCCGGACAGGTTGCTCACGTTGGCGTCACCCGGTGGCAGGTTCATGACGTCGATGGCGATTTCCAACTCGCGATCCAGTTCCCAAGTGTTCGTCGCCTCGATCTGGTCCTGGACGCGAGCCATTTCGTCGTAGACCTTTTGCATCGCATCTTCTTCGAGCGGCTCGGCACACTTCATGCTTAGTTCGTTGTAGCGTTCCAAAAGTGCGCGACGGGGCGCGACGGCTTCTTCCAGATTGCCTTTGACATCCTTGTCCGCGTTGAGCACCGGCTCTTGTGGCAAGTAGCCGCACGTAAACCCTTCAGTCAGACGCGCCTCGCCGTCAAACTCTTTGTCCTGGCCAGCCATGATCCGCAGCAACGTGCTTTTGCCCGACCCATTGCGCCCCAGCACGCCGATCTTCGCGCCGGGATAAAACGCCAGCCAAATCTCTGATAGCACTTCACGAGGGCCGTGTTTTTTTGTCAAATTCTCGATGGTGTAGATGTATTGCTTACCCATAGTGTTAAGCCGGGGTGATTAGGTGAAGTTCAACGCTCGCTGAGGTCGCGTAGTTTGCAAAAAACTTTGACGATTGTATCAAAAGTGCTGATCAATCCCGTTGTAGCGGGCCGATAAACTGTTGTGTGGAATGGGAATTGATGAGGGGTAGGGGCCTTGTCAATTCTTAAGCTTTATAGGGCTTCCGATCCTTTTCGAGGCAGAGCGAGCATGACTTTCTTAGACGGTCATGCTCGCTTCTTTTTTGCACCTGTGCTTAAGCGTAGCAAGCGATCTCGATTTGTTGTAGGACGGAGTGCCCATTCCGTTTGGACGGATTAGCAATCTGTCCTACACGAGAGTCGCCTGGATTCTTGGTCGAGCACAGCGCCGATTTGTTCACGACCAAAGATCCCGGGCCAATGACGTTCACTTGAGAATCAGGCGGATGGTTCACGAACATCGTTTACGTACGATGCGGCGGATAGGCTGACCAGCGAATTTCACTTGAAGTCCGACGACTCCGTTCTTTCGAGTGTGGATTATGCCTTGGATGCGGTTGGCAATCGAACCGCCATGCGGACTCCATCTGTCGCCAACGAGTGAAACGTTCCCATTTTGAGGTGGTTTGATTGGCACCGTCAGCAAGAGAATGCCAACGTCTTGGACGAATACGCACACCTTGGTGAGACTGCTACGCTTTATGTCGATCAAGAACTCTTTGCAGAATAGTCATCCAGCTTTGGTTCAGCCGAAACGTCACTTCCCGCACATTTCCCTCTTCATCTTGCTCGAACTCGATTTCAAAACCAGCGGTCGCCAAGACGTCGTTTGGACTTTTGCCTGACTGGCAAGCTCGCCAAAAACGCGTGCTCCGCAATGTACTTTCGGCTTTAGTTGTGGCTGTTTCGGAAGTAATGGCTTCCACTGACTTGGTGACCTGCGATGTCAAGCTGGTCATCATCTCCTGGCACAAACAATCGGCCCAATCTTTCCAACCTGCCTTTTCTGAAACTGCCATCCTCGAACCTTTCAAATAAAGCCAACTTAATGTCGCGTCGTGATGGCGCGGCGTCCACAAATCCCGCGATAACTGGCGAGTGCTGGTGCAGTGACAAAGCTAAGGGGGTTACGACTCAATTGAAGCGACCGCCGCGGGGCACCGGAGCAACTGCCGTTCGCAAACGAATAGTCATTGTCCTGACAACTTCTCGCCCGATTTGATTTGTACTTGGATTGCTCCAAGGATTTGTTTGATCTTCTGCTCCTTCCGACTGACAAACGGAACATTGTCCAGGACAATCACTCGCCGTTCACTGCTTGGTTGCAGAATCAGTCTGCCCGAGCCAAGTAGCAGGTACTCAAAAACGTCGTTGATTTCTTTGTCGACCCGTAAGTTAGGTGCGGGAAAACGTTCCAAATCGCTCAGAATTCCATGATGATGTAACAGCTCGTTTGGACGAAGTTCCCAATAGTCCAACCATCTGCTGATAAACACAAGCACGTACATGAATCCTACGATCGTCGAAGTAGCTGCAAAAAACGTTGTGTTCGCCACCGGGCGTAACGAAACGACTAAGTCCTTTGCCATGGGGAGCAGATCGGGATAGTACGTAAACAACAATGTAAGCGCGAGACCAATCGACGTGATGAAGAAAATCAAGATGAGCCAACCTGCTCTCGGGAAATCAAAGACAAGGACAATCAGATTCAGAAAAAGAACTGCCAGGAAAATGTCTGTCAGAACAACCGGAAGTACGTCATCCGGGCCTACCGCCTCATAACCTGCCGACTTAAGCCAAAATGTGCAGATCAATGACATCAGGAAGGTTGGATAAAGAAATATGAATTTCGGGTATGGCACAAGATAGATCCGTTTTGTTTCATCCGGCCCAATACCGTCGCGTTCTGTTTCACCAGTTTTTTTTTGCTTTCCTTCGCTCATCGTTTGAATTTTCCAAGTATCTTATTCAAGAGTTCTCTATGTTCAACGTAGCCAAATTGTAGAGGTCGTTTGTTGACGCACGCCGAGAAATGTATTGGGTTAGTGCAACAGCAGGAGGGCGGAATCATCCTTTGCCAAGTTACAGGCTCCACCCCTCTCGGTAGGGCGGGTTGATCAACTTGTTGGCCTCCTCCGAGTTGGTAAACCGCAGGTTGTCGCCGTCCCAGAGCAACTTCTGATTGGTGCGGATGGCGATGTTGCCCAACAGCACAACCTCGGCCAGGTGGGCGGCGTGATCGACGAAGTTCGAACCGGCCGGTTGGCCGCCCTTACAGGCGTCGATCCATTCCTTGTAGTGGCCCGGCGATCGCTCCAGCACTCGCGGGGGAGCGCCGACCTGGCGGCTCTTGCTCTCGGGAATGAGCTGGTGGCCCAGCATCTTGCCCTTGTCGCCGACGACCAACAGCCAGTCGCCCTCGCCAAAGCGGCGGCCAGGCTCCAGTTCCTCGGGCCGGGGCGGCGTCAGCCCGCCGTCCCACCAAGTAATGGTGAACGCCGCCCGGTCACCGGCGGCCGGAAACTGCCACCGCGTGATCGACGACTTGGGGGCCGTCTCGTTGGCAATCTCGGGTCCGACCTGGTAGTTCGACGAGCAGGCCTCGACGCTGGTCGGGTGGCCCGGCTTCAATGCCTTGAACACGGCCGAGAGTTGGTGGCAGCCAATGTCGCCCAACACACCGGTGCCAAAATCCCACCAGCCGCGCCAGGCAAAGGGGTGGTAAGTCGGATGGTACGGCCGCGCGGGAGCCGGGCCGAGCCACAGGTCCCAGTTCAACTCCGGCGGCACTGGCGACGCACCGGTGGGACGGGGGACGCCTCGCGGTGAGATCGGCGGGCGGCGGTTCGATCCGGCATGCACCTCGCGGACTGTGCCGATCGCCCCGGACTGTATGTACTCGTAGATCAGCCGGGCACCTTCGCTGGCCTGGCCCTGGTTGCCCATCTGCGTGGCCACCCCGGTCTCTTTGGCCACTTGGCCCATCATCCGTGCCTCGTAGACGGAGTGCGTCAGCGGCTTTTGGCAGTGGACGTGCTTGCCCATCTTCATCGCCATGATCGAGACGACGGCATGGTTGTGGTCGGGCGTGGCGCAGATGACCGCGTCGATCTCCTTCTGCGTTTCGAGCATCTTGCGGAAATCGCTGTACTGCTTGGCCTTGGGAAAGCGTTTGGCGTTTCGGTCCACCGCCCGCTGGTCGACATCACACAGCGCGACAATGTTCTCGCCGGCACAGTTGCGAAGGTCGCCGCTGCCCATCCCGCCGATCCCCACGCCGGCGATGTTGAGTTTCTCGCTGGGCGGTTTGAACTTCGGCCCCCCGAGCACATGGCGGGGAACGATCGTTACAGCCGCCGCTACGGCTCCCGCGGCAAACATCTCACGACGGTTGATCTGATGGATCGGTTTCATCGGCGGATCTCCTTGGAATGAGCGACGGGACGGATAGTGAGTTCAATCCGTGACGCTACCCGACGGCCCCTCTCTCGTCAAGGTTCTGTCCCCCTGGACTTGGCTGACACGCAAACCGTCCCGACGAGTTCTCAGCGCAGCTTGCCGAGCGAACGCCGCCGCCCAACACCCCAAGTGCGATGTTCCCGGGACTCAACCGTGCTTAGCAAGGTCGATTCATCCGATACTGCTGAAGCACCGCGTGGAAAGATTGATGTTCTAGCGGATTCGTCGGATGCCAAAACAGATGCGCCGTGCAGTTGCAATCGGACGAGCCAAAGCGGTTGGGTCCGTGCGGAAAAACGT
>CAYFJO010000368.1:0-10886 GCA_964343305.1 uncultured Pirellulaceae bacterium
TTAGTGCGCGCCGCTCAGGTGATCGAAATGCGCGCGAATCCGCCGTCGGTCCCAGATTAGATACTTTTGGTCAGAGTACGTCGTATAGCTATCCACTGGGAGTATTTGCGATCACGCAAACGATGGATGATCCACACGTTTTCGAGGTGCCTTTTGAAAACTTTGGCGAAGTTGATGATAAAATTGTCGTTCAGGTTAAAGAACTTAACGTGCCTCAGTATGAACCCGTACCTCGGCAAGGCGGAAAGGTCGCGGTGGTTACGGACACAAGTAAAGTTCCTTACGTCTGGGTAGACTGGCTGGAAGTTGAAGGGCCCTTTATTGACCAATGGCCGCCACCTGCCTGGTCGCAAACATTCTTCAAGGGTCTGCCGCTCACACCATCCGCCGAATCTGAGTATGCTCGCGAGATCATCAAACGCTTTGCCGAGCGAGCATTTCGCGGTAGGGATCCGAACCCGGAGTTTCTCGCCAAGGTACATGCGATCTATGCCGACCACCGCGGCTCTGGAACGTCTTTTGTAGAGTCGGTCAAAGAGGCTTTGGCTGTCGTGCTGGCGTCCCCCAGTTTTGTCTATTTGGTTGAACCGAGTGAGGACACTGAAAAGCGACGGCTGACGGATTTCGAATTGGCTTCGCGAATGTCTTACTTTCTCTGGAGTCACCCACCGGACGACGAGCTGCTTCGACTGGCTCGGGACGGACAATTGGCGCAACCGGAGACGCTGCTGAAGCAGGTCGAGCGGATGCTGGATGATCCCAAGGCCGATCAGCTTTCCCACGCCTTCATCAGTCAGTGGTTGGAACTCGACTGGCTGGACATGATCGTTGTCAGCGAAAGGTTTAAGAACTTTAACGAAACCTTGCGCAAGTCCATGCGTGCCGAGCCGATCGAAATGTTTCGCGAGCTGATTCGAACGAATGGCAGTTTGACCAATTTCATTGATTCCGACTTTACGATGGCTGACAGCATGTTGTCTCGTTTCTATAGGTTGGAGACGGTTCAGCATGAAAGAGGTGGTTTCAAGAAAGTGGCGCTACCTGCGGATTCGCCCCGCGGAGGTTTGCTGGGAATGGGGTCAGTATTGACGATGACGGGGACGGGCCAGCGCACCTCGCCGGTCGAGCGTGGCGTCTTCGTATACTCGCACATGCTTGGCAAGGACGTTCCCGAGCCTCCACCCAACGTGCCGCAGCTGGTCGTTGAGGACGGGTCGCAACTGACCGTTCGGCAGTTGCTGAAAGCACATACCAACAAGGCGCAATGCGCATCCTGTCATCAACGCATGGACCCACTCGGTTTTGGTTTGGAGCATTTCGATGCGATCGGTCTCTGGCGGGACGTTGAAACGAAAGGCAATCCACAGAACAGACGGCAAAGGGCTGTTTCATCGGAGATCGATGCCCAGGGTGTTATGCCAGACCGCAAGCGATCGTTCGATGGCCACGAGCAACTAAAAGCCTTTCTGATGGAAGACCAGGATCAGATGACGCATGGGTTTCTGAAATCGATACTGACCTACGCCTTGGGTCGACGGGTGGGCTTTTCCGATGGGCAGTTTGTCGATGAGCTGCATGCGGCATGGAAACAAGAGAAGTACGGCACACGGAGCCTGATCAAGGCCGTGGTTGCGTCCGAAGCATTTAGAACCAAGTAGAGAGGGCAACACAATGAAAGTTTCACGACGAAACTTACTTCACTGGGCAGGTGCTGCTGCTGCGTTGCCGTTGCTGGAATCGTTTGCCGCGTCCAAAGGGAGCAAATCTCCAAAACGCTTGCTGTTTCTGAACTTTGGATACGGGCCGTCAGAAGCCTGGTATCCCACAGAAGCCGGGGCGAACTTTGCCTTGCCCGAAGCCATGCACCCGCTTGCCGATCTGCGCGATTCGTTTTCGGTGGTGGGCAATTTGACCAATCGTCAATCCGCTGTAACAGGCTCGCATTGGGGTGCCACGACGTTTCTGACAGGTGCTGACGTACGTCGAACTCCCGGACGTGAGTTTCATAATGATATTTCCTGCGACCAGGTCGCTGCAGCTCACCTGGGCAAAGACGTAAGGTTTCCGTCATTGGCGCTGTCTCAGACAAAGTCGGGCCCGGCGGGCTATGGGCCCGGTTCGTCACTCTCCTGGGACGCACTGGGCAATTCGATCGAGGGGATTGTTGACCCAGTTGCTCTCTGCAGTGAACTGTTCGGCGACGGCGGCATGACGCTCGCGGAGCGAAAAGTGCAGCTTGCCCGCAAGCGCAGCGTCCTGGACGCCGTCCATAGCGATGCGAAAGGAATTTCGCGCATTGTTGGCAAACGCGATAAGGAAAAGATGGATGAATATTTCACTCTGATTCGAAATATCGAGACGCGGCTTGCCCGCAATGAAGCCTGGATGGGAAAGCCTAAGCCAAAAGCACCGCTTGATCAGCCTGATACAGGCTTGACCGGAACCGCCGAAATCGAACTGATGTTTGATCTTGCTCTGGCTGCCTTTCGCACCGATTCAACCAGGGTGATCACCTACCGAATGCCCACCCAGGGCCTGCTTGCCGAATTCGAAAAGGAAACCAGGAATGAAGCTGTGGCGGTTCATCCTATGACCCACTTCGGCTCCAAGACTTCCGTCGCTTATAAGCAACTCATTTGGCGCGACAAAAAAATATGCAGCCTGTTCGCCACCTTGCTGAAGAAGATGCAGGCGATTGAAGAAGCGGATGGTTCTTCGCTACTGGACAATACGGTCGTCGCCATGGGGAGCGGTTTGCATACGGGTCATGAACGTCGAAACCTGCCCATTCTGCTCGGTGGTGGTGGTTTGCGCCATGGCGCACATTACCAGTATAAAGCCAACGAGGGGCGCCTGGCTGACCTGTGGTTGGGCATACTCAAGCATTCAGGCTGTCCCGTGGACTCGTTCGCCGATAGTGAGAGCCCGCTCACGGAAATGTTTGGATGAGCGTTCTTATTCAACCATCGCATTCGCCGCTCCCGCAGGTCTCCAGCGGGAATTCTCTGGATTTTCCAGGAATTGTGCGTTGAATCTGACGTCTAGCGGTAGCGTTCCGGTATGGCTGATCTGCAACAATCCGTTTGTCGGCACCCCAGCGGCGGGCCTAGCTATCACTTCGAGCTCACATGTGACGGCTCAAAAAACCGACACCCTTCAGACTCATTGAGGTGCATTAGTTATGGTTGCTTCAACGTCAATTCTCGCAGATAAACTTCACGAGTACCCCCAGCAGGATGTCATCGACGGAACCGGTGGAGGATCGGCTTCGATTCTTGATGACTGCCTGAATAGTCAGGATGGGGTCCTGCAACTACTGCAGCGTTACGCCGGCCGGACGTTTTGCACGCCAGGGAAACGCCTTCGCCTTGATGCGGAATCGTACTATCCAGACTACATGAACGGTACGGGACTCGATGAGATCTGGATGTGCTGCACCGTTCCGATCGTGACGGGTGTCATCGATACACGCACAAATAAGGCACCGTTTCGTGAAGGTGAAGCGCATGTCCTCACTCCGGACGGCCAGGTCATCTCGCTGCAGGATTTGATCGTCGCCAATCCGGAAGCTGTCATGGGCGAGAAGATTACGGCCTTCTCGAAGTCGCTGTACGGCGACCCGACGTGGCCGATTGTGTCAAAGAAGTTCGACAATCTGAATCCGATCCCACATCACCTTCACTGGTCAAAGTGGGAAGTCTATGACATCAATTCTTTCGACAATCCCGGAGTCAGTCCGTCGCACTATCACACCACGGCAATGGGACTATACCCGTTTGTGACTAAGGAGCAGTTTCTTGCCTGCATGAAGCGTTTCGGACAGGGGGAGTACAACGGGGTTCGGCATTTGTCGCCGCACACGATGATGCAACTTGATAACGGCTTCGTGATGCCGAACGGTGTGCTGCACTCGCCGACGGACCTCTGCACGCACGAGCTGCACGTCACGATGGATGAGCACTTCCTCGCTGAGGACCTTACGCTCGACGGACGTATCGGAGCAGCGGATGCGTTTTACGCCTGCAGGGAAGAGGACTATCCGAAGGACCGGCACGAAGACTGGGAGTACCTGGTTGAAAAGTTCGACTTCGAAGCGAATCAGGACCCGGACTTCGTTCTGAAGAACTCGCGTCCGGCAATCACCGCCGAAGAATTCTCAGTCGACGGAGTAGACGCAAAGTGGATTGTTTACGGTGATTTCCTCGGCGACCAGAAGTGCTCGATTCTCCGACTCACCGTGGAGCCTGGCGGTAAGACGAATTTCTGCCCAGAGAGTCCCGCGCTGTTCCACACCAATGGCGGAAGCGGCCGTGTTGGAAAGCTCGAAGTGAGATATCACCACGATATGAAGCTTGGCGAGATCTATCCCGAGATCGGATTCATCACTCAGGCCGCGCTTGCCAGCGGCGGTGTGGAAATCGAGAACACTGGAACTGAACCGCTCGTGTTAACCTTCGACTTCCCGCAAAACGCGCATTCCAAAACGCCCGGTGTTGCCGTTGCGAAGTAGTCGTGATGTTGACCGAGGCAGTTTGACCCCAACTTCGCTCTCACCATTTATCCGGCATTTGGGGATCAGCATAGGTATAGTTGCGTTTCATTTTTCCAATGGCTGCTCTGTCGGCAACAACAAACGGAGCGCTCAATAGAATTTTCAATTTTTCCGCGTTGAATTTGGCGGGTAGCGGTAGCGGACGCTTGAGACGCAATGATTACGCTACGTGTGGGCTTTCGGCGAGAGTCACGGTTGGTTTTCCCTCGGTAACATGTCGGGTTAATATAGATCTGCTTCGAAACAATCTCGCGATGACAATCCATACGGAATAATAACAACATGAAGAATATCCTCAGTCTATTGACCCTTCTCTTGTTGTCGGCAGCAGCAACCGCAGACGACGCGAATCGGCCCAACATCGTTTTGATTCTTTCGGATGACCAGGGTTACACCGACTATGGTTTCATGGGGCATCCGGAAATCGAGACGCCGAACCTCGACAAGCTTGCAAAGGAAAGCGCGTTGTTCCGGCGCGGGTATGTTCCGACTGCTTTGTGCCGCCCTTCGCTGATGACGCTGATCACCGGTCTCTATTCGCATCAGAACAGGACGACCGGGAACGACCCGGCGAACACGCCCGCTAACACGGCTCACGCTGAGCAGGTGGGCAAACCTGCGAGGGAACTGCTGATCTCCCACATCGACAAAACCGGATCGCTGCCGAAGTGGCTGGCTGAGAAGGGTTACGTCAGCCACCAGAGCGGCAAGTGGTGGGAAGGATCGTATCAGCGAGGCGGCTTCACTGAGGGGATGACCAAAGGGTTTCCGAACAGAGGCGGCCGGCACGGCGATGCGGGACTGAAAATCGGCCGGGACGGGATCAAGCCGGTCACTAATTTCATCGATCGAAGCGTCGCCGCGGAGAAGCCGTTCTTTGTTTGGTATGCCCCGTTCATGCCGCACACGCCACACACTCCCCCGGCTCGACTTCTTGAAAAGTACAAGGCGAAGGGAGTCCAGGAGCGGATCGCCAAGTACTACGCGATGTGTGAATGGTTCGATGAAACCTGCGGTGCGTTAGTAAACCACATTGATGAGTCGGGAATTAAAGAAAACACGCTCGTGATTTATGTCACCGACAATGGTTGGATTCAAACCGAGAAAGGCGGCTACGGACCGCGATCCAAACGCAGCCCCAATGAATTCGGAACGCGCACACCAATCATGTTTCGCTGGCCGGGAACCATTCCCGCGGCGGACCGCGCTGAACTCTGTTCGTCAATCGATTTTGTGCCGACCATTCTGGCAGCCGCCGGAGCAACAGGACCGCACGACTTTCCGGGACTAAATCTTCTGCCGGAACTAAAGTCTGGCGAAGCCATCGAACGAGATACGTTGTTCGGCGAGTCATTCGCTCACGACATCGCCGATATCGAGAACCCTCAGGCGTCACTCCTTTATCGCTGGGTGATCCGCGGCCATGACAAGCTCCTGCTGACCTACGACGGAGCGCCTGGAAAGATGAAGTATCCGCCTCAAAGCGGCGAACCTCAGCTCTTCGATCTGAAGAACGATCCCAGTGAGAATAAGAATCTCGCCAGCAAGAATCCGGTTCGGGTAAAGCAACTTAGCGCACTTCTGAACGAGTGGTACGTGCCCGACGAACGCCAGGTTGGCAAGGTTTCGCCAGTGGCTCCAAAGACAAACCGGAAGCCAAAGAAACGCGGCGCCTCAGCAGAGGCCAAAACCACAAGGCCGAACATTCTTCTTCTCTATGCCGATGATCAACGCAATCACACACTCGGCTGCGCTGGCCACCCGATTGTAAAGACTCCCAACATCGACGCCCTTGCCAAAGGAGGCGTGCGATTTGAAAACGCTTTCGTTTCCACATCGACCTGCTGGGTCGGGCGAGCCTGCCTCTTCACAGGTTGCTACGAACGTAAGCATCTCTATCGAGCCACCCCCGGACCGCTCAATCCGAAACTATGTGAATCGTCTTACTTCGCTGTCCTGAAACGCGCTGGATACCGAACCGGCCACCTTGGCAAAGAGCACGTCAGCATCTCGAAGGATTCAGCAGCGGCGATGTTTGACGTACGCCGAAAAATTGGACGCAGGCCCTATTTCAAAAAACAACCTGACGGAAGTGAGCGCCACGAAACGCAGATCCTCGGCGACTGGGCGACCGAGTTCCTGAAAGAGCAACCGAAGGACCAACCGTTCTGCCTGCAACTCAGCTTCAATGCCACGCACGCCGAAGACGGCGATAAGCGGCCGGGCATCGGCCACTATCCTTGGCCAAAAGTGACGAATGGGATGTACGAGGATCAGCAAATGCCGCTTCCCAGGCTGCGCGATCCTGCCATCTACGAAGCACAGCCGGATTTTTTGAAGAAGTCGATCAACAGGCAGCGTTACTTCTGGCGCTGGGACACGCCGGAAAAATACCAGACGAACATGCGGGCCTACTTCCGCATGCTCAGCGGAATCGATCATGTCGTCGGACGCCTCGTGGCGCAGCTTGAAGAACAAGGTCTCGCCGGCAACACGGTCATCATCTACACCGCCGACAACGGTTACTACCTCGGCGACCGCGGATTCGCCGGCAAGTGGACGCATTACGAACAGTCCTTGCGCGTCCCGCTGATCGTTCACGATCCACGTCTGCCGGAAGCCAAACGCGGGCGTGTGCTCTCGGAACTAGCGCTCAACAGCGATCTCGCTTCAACCATGATCAACCTTGCTGGACTCCCAACCCCGGACGCCCACACCGGTCGCAGTCTTGCGCCTCTGGTCAGCGGTGAAGAGGTGCCCGGCTGGCGCACCGATTTCCTTTGCGAGTTTCTCGCCGTTCCCGGCAGCATCCCTCGTTGGGAAGGCGTGCGCGGCACGGATTGGGTCTACGCACGCTACTACGTCAATGGAGTAGACAAACCGCCGTTCGAGTTTCTCCACGATTTGAAAAACGACCCCGATCAACTAAGCAATCTTGCATCGAACGAAAAGAACAGCCCTGCGCTGAAACAAATGCGAGCCCGCTGTGATGAACTGATTGCTGAAACTGGCCCAGCCATGAAGGACGTCGGCGGAAATCAGCGAGCTTCAAGAAAGAAGAAATCAACAGACAAGGCAAAGGCAAGCCCTCAATGATGATGACAGACGGTTTCTTCCGCGCTGACGAATTTCGGTTCCACAGACAATCACATAAAAACATGAGTCTCAAATGAAGAGTATCCTTAGCCTGATCTCGTGCTTTGTGATGGCGGCGACGACGGCCGCCGCTGACCCCGCGCCGCCCAACGTGGTTGTCATGATGGTCGATGACCTTGGGTTCTCTGACCTTGGTTGCTACGGAAGTGAAATCGAGACGCCCAACCTCGATGCTCTTGCCAGCAGCGGGGCTCGCTTTTCGCAGTTTTACAACACGGCCAAATGCCATTCTTCAAGAGTTAGCCTATTGACGGGGCAATACTGTATCGCGGCTGGCGACACATCGTTGTCTCACTCCGTGACATCGGCGGAAGTGCTGGGCAAGGCCGGCTATTTCACCGCAATGACCGGTAAGTGGCATCTAAAACAGCAACCCACGGATTTCGGATTCCAAAGGTACTTCGGTCATCTCAGCGGAGCATGCAATTACTTTTCCGGCGACAACACATTTCGACTGAATGGACGGCCGTGGCAAGTACCCGCCGAGGGCTTTTACACGACGGTCGCGAACGTGGATTTCGGATTGCAGTTCCTGAAGGAAGCTCGGGAAACGAACAAGCCGTGGTATTTGTACGTCGCGTTCAATGCACCACACGCTCCGCTTCACGCGCTGCCCGACGACTATGCGAAATACAAGGGCAAGTACGAACATGGCTGGGACGCTGTTCGCAACACTCGCATCGCAAAACAGAAGCGTCTGGGAGTGTTGCCGGAATCGCTCAATCCAAGTCCTCGACCTGAGCACGTGCCTGCGTGGAAACAACTGAAACCGTGGATGCGCGCGTACGAGGCCAATCGCATGACGACGCTGGCTGCCATGATTGACCGAGTTGACCAGGAAGTGGGACGCCTAATCGCTGACCTGAAGGAAAACGGGGAACTTGACAACACGTTCATCCTGTTTGTGTCTGACAACGGAGCCTGCCCGTACGATCGCCGCAAGCCTCGTTTGGACATCGCTCCAACCAACGCGAAGGATGCGTTCGGTGATTCGACCGGCTGGGCGTGGGCTCGCAACAGCCCGTTCCGTTACTACAAGCAGAATCAATTCGAAGGTGGAATCTCGACTCCCGCCATCGTTCACTGGCCAGCCGGTCTAAAGCTTCCGCCGGGATCGATTGTCGATCAACCGGCTCACCTGATCGATGTGCTGCCAACGCTGGCGGACATTGCAGGCGCGGGAATTCCGGATGGATGGCATGGCCGAGAACTGCGTCCGGTTTCCGGAGTCTCGTTGAGGCCGATCTTGGAAGGGCGTCGGCTCGCAGATCGACCGCCGATCCACCTGTTGTTCGCGGCTGACCGCGGCCTCCGGGACGGCGACTGGAAGTTAGTGAGTTTTCAGAGCGCTGCCTGGGAACTTTACAATGTTGCGCAGGACCGAACAGAACTAAACGACCTCGCACAGCAAGAGCCCGATCGACTGAAGAAGATGGTCAGGATGTGGCATGACATGGCGGAAAACGTTCTGCACGCGTCAGAGCGGTCGTACTCGCCGGTCAACAATGAATCCAAACCGCCGCACCGACACCGCGAATGGACGAACTTCGATGCCAAGAGTCCGGACGAATACGTACGCCGCAAAAACAGATCGAACACCGCCCGAGGTGTCACGCCCGGACGGAGCAGGAGAATCCGCGCCCGCAAGAATACGCAATTGAAAATCGTCGGCAACGAACTGCAACTCACCTTCACAGGTGAAGACCCAGGAATCGCGATCGACCTGCGAGGTGGACAACTGCCGGATGGCCCCTACCAACTGACATTCAAGCTGAAGAGTGCAGTCGACGCGAAAGGCGAGTTTTTCTACACCACGGATGCCAAAACCACGTTGCCAAAAGGAAACAGAATCTCTTTCCCGGTGAAATCCGGCGAACCGTGGCAGGCCGTTCGAATTGACATACCGGATACCAAACGACTCTACCAAATCCGCATCGACGTCAACGACGGCCCCGGGACGGCCTCGATTGCCGAGTTGGAGCTTCAGGACAAAGCCGGACAGACGAAAGTAAGCTGGCCTGACACGAAGTAAGCACCCGTGATGTTGTCCTCACCGACGTCCTCCGATCACATCTCTCTAGAGATCCGATGAATCATGAACAACAAGACAAACATCCTCTGCCTGCTTCCCCTTCTGTTGACGGCGGCAACTGCCAGCGCCGAGTCGCCAAAAAACATTGTGCTCATTCTTGCGGATGATCTCGGATGGGCGGATACGACGCTTTACGGAAAGACATCGTCCTATGAGACGCCGAATATTGAGCGGCTTGCTGCACGGGGGATGACGTTTTCCAGTGCGTATGCTAGTCCGATCTGTTCGCCGACTCGGGCCAGCATTATGACTGGACAGAATCCGGCTCGGCACGGGATGACGGCTCCGGCGGCGCATCTGGAGGTCGAGCGGTTTGAAGCGGTCGCAAGTGCGAACGGACCACCACATCAAAAATGCACTAATGTTCGAACGGCGACGTGGCTGGATCCCGATTTGCCGATGTTGGGCAAAGTGCTGAAGGACGCGGGCTACTCGACCGCGCACTTTGGCAAGTGGCATCTAGGACGAGAGCCGCATTCGCCGCTGGAGCGCGGATTCGATGTGGACCTTCCGCACTGGTGGGGACCGGGGCCGAAATCCAGTTACCTCGCCCCGTGGGGTTATGCAAATCCGAACTTCAAAGAAGGGCAACCCGGCGAACACATTGAAGACCGCATGGCGAAAGAGGCTGTCGCGTGGTTGAAGAATCGCGATCGCAGCAAGCCGTTCTTCATAAACTACTGGCAATTTTCCGTGCATGCTCCGTTTGGTGCGAAGCCCGGTTTGATCGAACGTTACAGGAAGAAACTTGGCGACTCTGTTGCTGGACTTTCAAAGCCGGAAGTCCGTGAGAAGCTGCTGGCGACACATAAGCCTGGCACAGGTCTTCCTCAGCAATCTCCGACTTACGCCGCAATGGTCCATTCACTGGATGACGCGGTTGGAAGTCTGCTCGATGTTCTAGACAAAGAAGGCATCGCAGACGAAACAGTCATCGTCTTCTACTCGGACAATGGCGGGAACATTCACTGCGGCCTCGAAGAGACCGCCGCTTCCGGTGAGAAGTACATCACGGCTATCACCAGCAACCATCCGCTACGCGGCGGCAAGGGAGGCATCCACGAAGGCGGCGTTCGCGTTCCTGCT
>CAYFJO010000369.1:0-10870 GCA_964343305.1 uncultured Pirellulaceae bacterium
AACGCTCGCCGATCCGCAATAGTTCTTTCTCTCGCTCTTCATGAGGCAACGCAAGCCTGCCTGTTGTGATCGACAGCAAATCGGATGCAAACAGTTCGCCAGCCGCGCCGTTCTTGGGAGCAGGATTTCGTTCGGTCAAGAGTGACTTGCGTCGGTATTCGGGAATATCGGCTTCGGTGCCACCAATAATGCGTAGCGGCAACGGGTCGGTTAGATTCTTGTAGAGCTGTTTGCCGGAGACTTGGCGGACGACGTATTCTTCGGGGATGGCGCGGATTTTCCGAGGGCCATCGGTCAACAGATAAACGACATTTCGTAACTCGCCTTTGTTAAATGCTGACAGGCGCATCGGTACGACCAGCTCATCCACCTTGAATCGAAAACCCATGCCTTGCACCTGACCGTCGAACGTCGAACCTTTCGGCAGTTCTGAGTCGACGGTTCGTTGCCCTGGTTTGGGATCGATGCCGTCCTTCTGGCCGACTTTTGTTTTCACGGCGACGAAGCACCAACCGGCCTGGACGTAGTCGTTGCATGGTTTGTCCATGCCTTTTGGGTATTGATACCCATGTTCATCCATCCATCGCTTCAGCGCGGCAGCACTGCCGGCTTCCAACACGGCCACTTCGTACATGCCGACGGCTTCTTTGCGAAGCACCTTGACTTGTTCCTTGAAGCCAAGACTAGCTGAACCACCGCTTGCTTGCCCTTTTCCAAATCGAGACAGAGCCGACTTGAAGACCGGCCTTGGTGTGAGGTCAACGACGACTTCCGGCGGATCGACGGCTGCCGCAAGATGCTGAAAAATATGATCCGGGACTTTGCGAATGGCTGGTGGAGTCGGAAAAGGAATGAGCATACCAAACTCATCAACCTTTCCCGTAAAGCCTGGTCGAATGACGAATGTCTCAACACTGTCCTTGTAAAAAACATACGTCTGCTGTAGCCCGACACGTGCGAGTGGAATCGCTTCGCCTGGATAAATCGGCGGTACCATTCCACATGGGTCTGCCGTCGCCGGTTGCGCGATTAGACCCGCCAATACTAGAAACGCAGCAGCGGTGAATCGCGTCTTCATCGATAGGACTCCGATCATGAGTTTGTATTGCGTCAGCAAGTAGCTCACAGTTTGAGTTGGAAAAATAGCGCTCAAAAAGGCGTGTCGAGGATCTATTTCGTCTCGCCCAAACACCACAGATGCTTGAATGTCCGAATGAATAGGTCTCCGTTAGAAATCACGATCGTCGAGTTAGTCGACTCTCCGCTCAGCGGATTGGTGGCCAGCAGTTCGTATGTCGGACTTGCGGCGAAGACCTGGGTCGCTCCGTTCCGCATCAGGACATACAGTCGACCGTCTGCGTGAACCATCGACCCCCAGGTTCGTCCACCGCCGGGTCGAGTTTTCACTTGCCAGACTTCCTCACCTGTTTTCAGTTCGTAGCAATGGGGGACGCCGTTCTCTTCCATCATGTAGACGTAATCGCCGATAACCATGCCGGAACCGACCCGCTGCGTGTTTCGCGGATGGTGCCAAAGCCGGTCTTCGGTGATATCGCCCGAGCCGCCCAGCTTGACCGCCAACGCCGCGCCGTTGTAACCCGACATGGCCACTGCCACACCATTGCCGTACAAGGGAGACGTATAGACGTATTTGTTGAGACCCTCGCAGCGCCACAGCTCTTCGCCCGTCTTGGGATCAAGGCCTTTAAAATGCGGCACGGTGCTGAGCAGAAGTTGATCGCGGCCGTTGGCGTTAACGACCAGCGGCGTGCCCCACGAGCCCGCCTTTTCATCGTGCTCCCAAGTCGTCTCGCCGGACTTTTTATTGACCGCCAGCAGAAAGTTGCGGCCTTCCTTTTTGTTCGGACCGCACCAAAGGATGGCGGTTTCACCGTACAAGACTGGCGATGAGGCGTTACCGAAGTTGTGGTCCCATTTGCCCAGATCAGTACGCTTCCAGAGTTCTTTGCCGTCAAGATCACAGCAATACATGCCGGCCGACCCGAAGCTGACCACGACGCGCTGGCCATCGGTCGCGGGCGAGGCGTTGCAATACCAGTTGGCATTCCAGTTCCGTTCCTTCTCGCCGTAATCAACGTCCTTTTGCCATAGCAGCTCGCCATCAGCGCGGGCCAGACACAGCAGGCTGCGCAGGTGGCCATCCTTGTTGGCCTGCGTGAGGAAGATCTTTTCACCCCAGACAATCGGCGTCGAATTGCCTTGGTGCTCCAGCGGCACCTTCCATTTCACGTTTTCCGTGTCACTCCAATTGAGGAGAATTCCTTTCTCTTCGCAAAATCCTTGCCCGGTTGAGCCGCGCCACGCTGGCCAGTCGGCGGCCATGGCCGTCGAGTACGAAACAATCAACAGAAAACTAAACACAAGATATCGATGCATCATTGTTCCCTTTTCGCGTGACATTCCGCTCTAGTTCTTTGGCGCCGCTTCGATGCGAATCTGGATCTTGTTACCGTTGCGTTGGATTTGCTTCGGCTGAATCTGGATCTTCTTTAGCTGACCTGGTTGGATGGGAATGGCTTGAAATTGAAACCGCCGTTGAGGCAACTCAAACTTTGCTCCCTTCATCTTTGCGAACTGAGCCTTTTGCTCGTCGGTCAGCACGTCCGTCGTTTTGGTTTCCGTCTCCTTAGTAATCGCCTGAAGCTTCTCGCGGTACTTGGCCCGCTCGACGTTGCCGTTGCGGACGTCTTGGCCCAACTGTGTGCGCTTCTGCCGCCCAGCGGCCGCAGTGTCCTGGATCTGCTTTTTCTGCTCATCGGTCAGTTGGAGCTTTTCGGCCACTTTGGCGTCGCTCAGTGCTTGAATCCCGCGAGTCTGGAGTGAAATCTGGTCCAGTCGCTCGGCCTGTTCAGGCTTGAGCGCTGCACGAACCACTTTCGTTGCCTCGGCCGTTTTCTCTTGCACCTTCTTTTGCAACTCCGCCACTTTCTTTTGCCGCTCGTCTCCTTGCAGTCCACGCAAGGCGGCAAACATCTCTTGCCGCTGGGCATTGGCCGCTTGCACCGCCTCTTGAATTTTGGCTTTCTGATCGTCGTCCAGCTTCAACTCTTCTTGAACCTTCGCATTGCGGACAAGATTCAGTGGATTATTCAACGCGCCACGAATCACGAAGGCGCCAGGTTGCACGCGAAGCTGAATTTCTGGCTGCTTTGCCGGTTGTGGCTTTGGCTTCGGGTTTGTGTCCTTGTCATCCTTGCCCAGCGCGGGCAAAGTCATCAACGCAATCGCGAACACGGTGGTAATGAGTAGAGTCTGGCGGGCCATTTGAGTTCCCCTTTGGCGAGTTGGGTGGGATGGGGTTGGAGTGATTCACGCGGGATCACGGACGGATACCGCAGTTGAGTGCCGGACAGGGGTTGGAAAGTTTCACATTATTTCATCATTCGCCGTTGTTTTTCTTGCCGAAAGGTCTTCACCCGTACTGGCTCAGCGATGCGGATGCTATCGGTTTGCAAAGACCGATGACAGGGGTGACGAAGATGATGGGAGCGGGGCCGCGGTTTGTTTTACGGAAAGTGAGCGCGGCAATGATTGACGAGAATCCGGCGGTCATTCGGGTTCACGGAGAATTGCAAGAGTTGGACGAGCCGACGATCGACGCCAGTTTACCGCGCGAAACGCTGATGGCGATCGGTTCGAAGCATGCGTTGGATCGCTTCCAAACTGAGAAGCAGCTTTCTGCGACATCTAGACTTCAAGATTCGGTGGACCAGCACACCAAAAAAGAGACGCCCCAAGCAAAAACAGGCGCGCCGAATTGGAAGATCTCAGCGCGCCTGTTGCAAAGCTCACATGTCCAAAATGCAAGTTATGGGTCCTTTTTCACTTTGGGTGCATCAGTTTTCTTTTTGTCACTAGCCCGCGTCTTTGGATCGACAATCTTGGATACCTTCAGACAGACGGTGTTGCCGTCAATCTTGGTCAGTACGCCCGTCGCGACTTTGGGAGCACTAGAGCAGCGAGCCTTGAATAACGCCTTGGCCGCGTCGCCATCCAGTAAAACCTGGAGATCGCCAGCCTTCAGGCCAGCGGCGCACTCCCCGATTTTGAAATCACATTTGCTACACACCAGCTTCCCTGCCAACGTGAGGCTGGGTGTGGTGTTCTTCTTCTTGACCTCGGTCGACTTCTTACTTGTGATCGTGGCCACACCATCCTTAAGGGTCACATCACCAGAGACGCGAACCAACTTGCCGCTACATCGGGCATGGAACAGATCTTCACCTGCCTTGCCGGAGAGCAGGACGAATTGCTTCTCGCCCAGTTTGTTGGCAAGCTGGCTACTAGCGAACTTTTCGTCCCTCGATAACTGGCGCGCCTTGTCGAGCCGCTCGCTTGCCGTGAGGAATTTGCTGTCGTCCTCAGCGACGATTCCCCACTGTGCATAGGTCGTCGCCAGCAGCAGTGCCGTCTGACATTTCTCTGTGGCTTTCAAGGCGCACTTACTACAGATCACGTTGCCAACAACACTTCCCTGAGCGGGCTCGACCTTCGGCTGCGATTTCTCCTTCTCGTCAGCTTGAACTAAAACGCACACGACTAGCGCGGCTACTATCGCGGTCAACGAACATTTACACATCGCGAATCCCCTTACATGAGAACGATGTTGGTTACGAGAAACGGAACGCTCCATTTCACTTTCGATTGCTAGGATGTTCATTCTGGCGCTTCGCTCGACGTGAGTCAAATAAATGATGCTCTAGGAGAATTCTGTGGAGTGGAGTGGCGGCGAATTTGTCATGACGAACCGTGACGTTGGGCAGCGCACGCTTGAGTGCATCGATGCCTTTCTGTGTCACTTTTGTGTTTAGCACCTGAAGGTCCATGAGCTTAGGCAACTTGGCCAAGTGAACAAGTCCGGCGTCGCTGATCGACGTGTTGTTGAGACGCAAGCTGCTGATGTTCGACAATCTCGACACGTGCTCCATGCCAGCGTCGGTCACTGCTGACCCGCTCAGATGCAACTGGTTTAGCTTCGACATATGCCCCAGATGTGCCAGTCCGGCGTCGGTCACCGCCGTGGCGCCAAGGTCGAGGCTATGCATGTCCTTCATCTGTTCCAGGAACACCAGGCCCTCGTCTGTGATCTTCGTGCCGTTCAGGTACAGCACCGCGATCTTGCTGTTGTCAATCAGATGTTTCAAACCAACGTCTGTGACTTTTGTGCCGTTGAGGCTCAAGAACCAAAGACCCTTCAGTCCTTTCAGGTTTTCGACTCCAACGTCCGTAATGTTGCTCGGCGCGGCATTCAGTACCTTCAAGTGCGGCAGGTTCTTGAGGCGCGCGAAACTTCTATCCGTTACGTTCACGCAACCGAACACTGTTAGCCTCTCTAGCGAATCTATCGACTCAATGCCAGCCAAATCGGCATCCGTGATAAGTGAATGTGCGAGAAGGATCTCCGTAATCACGCCGTCTTTTTTCGTGATTTTGGCTCCGAACAGCCGAAGCAGTTGGGTTGTTTGGGACCCAAAGGTTTCAGTGGATTCTTTCACCGCGACCCATCTTGCACCGTGGATCTTGGCGTGAAGAGCATTGCCAGACGAATCATTGGCAACGTCCCCTTCGCCTTCATCGAATCGGTAGAGGACCATTGTGTGTTTGTCGCAATCGAGTGTGCTTGGCGGTGCGAAGTCCTCGCCATAGCGGGCCGTTTTGGAAACGCGCACTTCGTCGATGATTCCATTGAGGAATTTTGTAGGCTCTCCTTGCCCACCCGGATCTGCCCCAATCATGAATGGAAACTTCGATTTGTTAAACTTGCCAATCGTCTCACTACCTTGGAGCTTGCCGTCAACGAACAGACGTAGTTCACTTCCATCCAAGACGCCAGCAATGTGAACCGGTTTTTCGTACCCGGTCGACACACGATACCTTATGCGTGTGCGTGATTTTATGGACGCATACCCGTTGTTCGCGGTTCGACCATCGTTGACGTGAAACGCGCAGAGTCCACTGGCCACACCAAGCCCCAGACCAGAGCCGTTAAAGTCTCCGATGATCGACCCGCCGTACAGCGACATCACAATCGCTTCAAAGGTCATCGGATGACTGCCATCGTAACGCAGCTTAGGGATGACCAAATGCGTCCCATGCCTACCGGAGAATTGGAGCATGTACGAGCGTCTTTTTACTTGCGTTTGTGGCAGATTCTGATCTTCGCTTGCAGAATCAACGGTTGCTGGAACCTTTGTTGCTGCTGGAGCCTTTGTTGCTGCGTCTTTGGCACTGCTTCGAATCCACAACAAATCGGCAAGTTCGGGCGTACCGGGATTGATGCCCGATCCTTTGCTTGTTGTCCACGCGCCGCGAATCTCATCGTCGACAAGGCGCACCGAGATCTTGCCGAATCGGTCCTTGCCTTCCCGCCAAGTGCCCTTGAAACGACCTTCGATTCTGGACCATCTAAGTTGCAGTTTGCCGTCCTCTTCGCCAAAGGTATCGGTGTACGTTCCGTCGTACTGGCCCGTCCGCTTTTCTTCGAGTACAACTTGGCCCCAGTCTTCACCGGTCCATTTGCCGGAGATGTCAGGCGGCGTAGTGGACTGCAAAAGAAACAAGCCGAGCAGACCAAAACCAAATGCAGCGATCATGGCTATGACTCCTAGTTTGCGGAAGTTTGTCGTTGTTCGCTCAGTGAACGAAACGCTCTGTTTGCGAAGCAAGAGGCGGCTCTCTGGCAATGGCACGGTCGTTGGTTGTTGCACGTGAGCTAGACAATCTTCGAACAACTCGGCAACTTCGTTGGCCGAATCGAAACGATCTTCAGGCCGCTTCGACATCAGTTTCGCGACAATCTGGCAGAGCCAATCAGGGACGCCGGGATTGATCTCGCGGATCGATGTTGGACCTTCGTCCGTGATCCGCCGCATCACGGCGTGGCTGGTTTCGGCGCGGAAAGGCGGTCGACCAGTGCAAATCGCATATAAAACACTTCCCAGGCTGAACAGGTCGCTGCGCGCATCAAGCGGCTTGGCTTGAGCCTGCTCTGGCGACATATACTGTGGCGTGCCGGCAATGATTCCAGTCTGCGTCACGGTGGCATCATCTATTGCACGAGCCAACCCGAAGTCGGTGATGGTGACTCGCTCAACACCCTTGTCCAGCAGAATGTTTGCCGGCTTGATGTCTCGATGGACGAGCCCCTGATGATGAGCGGCCGCGAGCCCAGCGGCGATCTGTGAACCAATTCGCAGCACGGCTGTCGTCTGCAGCGGACCTTCGTCGTCGATACGCCTCTGTAGCGAAATGCCGGCGACATACGGCATCACCAGAAACGGCAGGCCGTGGAATTCGTCGACCCGATGAATTGCCACCACATTCTCGTGCAACACCGCTGCCGCTGCCTGAGCCTCGCGTGCGAAACGCTGTCGTGCAGAGCCGTTCGTTGCCAATCGCGGCGCGAGCACTTTGATCGCCACATAGCGATTCAGTGAAGCTTCAAAACCTTTCAGCACGATTCCCATTCCACCATGCCCGACAATCCCAACGATTTCGTACCCAGCAAATCGTCCCAGCATCTGCGGATCGTCTGTCGGATCAAGCCAACCTCGAATCTCGCGCGTTAGCAAGTCCGCCGTCGATGTATTGTCCAAGTCGACCGGAAAGAGCGAACTAAGCGATGACAGACTCGGCGGACCATCGAACTCATCAAACGCCAGCATCGATTGTGCTTCGTTCCACGACGTTCCCGGAACTGCGGCGAGTTGGATTTGCTCCGCGCACGAACTGCATTCCGAAAGATGAGCCTCGACAGCCGTCGCCTCCTCGGTTGACAGGGTACCGAGGAGCAGTGCGTCAAGCTTTTCCGAGTCACATCGCGAATACACTTGCTGATTATTCATGCCTTACTTCTCCTCTTCGAGTGAATCCCCGTTTTGAGCACACTCTTGCAGTCGACGCATGATACGACTGCGCGCCGCATAGACAGCGCCCGTGGACATCCGCAACTTCTCTGCAGTCTCGGCCACCGATAAGTCGCCAAGTGTCGACAACCAAAACGCTCGCCATGACTGCTCCTTGAACTCATCTCTTATCTGCTCTGCCGCCCATCGTAAACGGCTGCGATGATGCTCCTGTTCGATGAGTCGTTCAATTTCTTCCGTAGGTGCTTCGACTGACATTGATCTTTTCAAGAACTCACTACCACCGGCGGAATTGCGCGGGCGGCTGCGCAGCATGCTGATCAGAGCGTTCCGGGCTACGCGATTCAGCCAACCACGAAAGCCGCCCTTCTGCGGATCTTTCTCCCAATGGGGGATTGCATTCGCAACCGACATCATCACTCTCTGAGTCAAATCTTCCGCGTCACTGTCCTGCAAACCAGCACGACGACCGATCCGGTAGACCACTGGCCGGTACATCGCGGCGAACCGCTCCCAGGCCGCACGATCGTTTGAATCGCGCACGCGAATCAATAGACTATCACTGGTTTCGGGTGCGTGTGTCACGGACATCATTTTCCCTGGTACAAGAGATTACGCAGCCTACGTCCGATATTTGACACGTCGGGAAAAAATGTGGGAATGAATGGAAAAAAAAGGCCTCACGACTTCCACTGGGCGAACGAGAGTGGACGCCCGCCCCCCAATGTCAGGCGAAAGATCTCGGATGGATCGACGGCTCCTGGACTTTTTCTCTCTTGTTCCTGACTTGGCTTGATCGTTGTGAACAGGCGGAGAATCTTGTCGTTGTTGACATCGCCGATGCCAAGCCAGCGTAGCCCGGATTATTCATGAACCGCCGTCCAAACGACGTAATGTTTTCTGTGAAAGGAGTTGCGGCTATTTTGCCTAAAACACCGCGCAAATTCGAATCCACACCAACCCGACGCGCAAGCGAGGGGCGACGTCCAAGACCCCTCGCTTGCGCGTCGGGTTAGTGAATAATCCGCGCTAGCGTGCATGAGCCGTGGCACTCGCGGTGTAACAGGCGATTGAGACATCGAACAAATCGGTTGTCCTTTTATCATACTGTCTCGAGGTTGTGGACGACCAGTTGGCGTGTCTGGTTCCAAGTTCTCTTGAAACAACGGATCTGAAGGTCGAAGCAAGCCATCAGTCGACATCTCGACCACCGACGCATCCCAGTGCATTTTGAGTCGGCGGTGCTTGGTCGATTGGCGGCAATTCGCGGAACCGATTGTCGGCAAGGATCGTCCATTTCACTGAAACAACGTGCTCACACGAAGGAGAAACACGATGAAGACGATCTCTGCGCAACCCCGGCCAGTACTCTTCGCGAACGGGCTGATCGTTGTCGCCTGCTTCTTTATGACGGCAACGGCGGGTGCTGACACTTTTGGCCGCGCGCGCCCAGGTATCTTTGCTTCTATCAATGCCTCACATGGCTTCAAGGTTTTGTCGAAGCACGCGACTGGTGTTCTGTTTTCCCTTGACGACGATGGCAAAGAACAAGTCATCTGGAATGAGCGACTGGTAAATGTTCCAGTTCGAGCTTTCGTGGCGCCAAATGGCAAACGCGTAGTCACAACTGATACCCATGCAGACTTGGGGCGCGAACACTCGCTCGTAATTTACGACGACAAGGGGAAAATTCTCGGTGACTATCGGCTTGAGGATCTCCTGAGCGAACAAGAAATCCGTGATCGAGTACCGCAGACTTCACCCAATCGCTGGTGGACTGACGAGGCTTCGTTTCGATTCCGGTACGATGGGCGAGACATCAAGTATTTTGACATCACCTTGAAGTGGGGAAAGATCATCACCGTCAATTTGCACTCCGGGAAACTACATAGACCACCTAACGAAACGCTCAACCGGAGCGACGGTTGAACGCGGAATCTGCAAATGAAAGTTGCTAGCCGCCGCCTGGCTAGCCTGGACAAATCAAATTGTGCGAGGTATCGCTGTGAAAGTCATAGTTGCGAGAGGGGGCGAAAGAACGCCGAGACTCTCAGTCCATTCTTGACGGAACGTATCGTCTGGTTTGTGCGACTGTGTATACCGTTGAACATCACTACACCTCGCCAAGGAGTCGATTATGAAAAACTGGCTATGCTTGTTCACGCTTTCTTGTTTCCTTGCCGCTACCGCCGGCCGCTTGGCGGGTGAAGATAGGGAACTTGCCAACGCGAGAAAGGCACACGCGAAGGCAATTGCGGATCAGGATGATGCTCTGTACCGGGCCAAACAGAAACATAGCAAGGCAGTTTTCGCGGCACATCGATCCTTACTAGCGGCCTACGATGACGCGATCAAACGCGCGCTGGATGGCGGCGACGAAGCCACCTTGCAAAAGCTGCGCTCGGAGCGCATTACTTTGCTGCGTTCCGTTCCTCAGCCGCTCTCAAGCCTAGCCGATGACGCTGTTGTCGAATGCGTGTTGGGTGTCTACGGAAAATCGATACGAGCCGAACAGTACGCGTTCGTCAACTTGCGCCCGCCGCAAGGAGATCTGTGGACCGAAGCGATTCAAGAACAACTGCGCGGCAAGGTTCCCTTCGAGCACATCGAATACGTGGCGACGGCGAAACTAGTCATCACGAAAGCTGGTTGGTACAACGTTGAACTGCCGGCTCGTGGCACTCAGTTTCGTTTGAATAGAGTGCCGATGAGCGGGGGCGAAGTTGAACTGACTCACGGCGTTTACGACGTCGAGATCTACACCAACACATGGGGACAGCCTCATTTGATGGCGGCCCGCGCGGCAGTGTTCCCGAAAGAGAGTGTGCATCGCGTACCCCTGGTGAACACGGCCGAAGGCGTCAAGCGATTTCTCGACCAGCGAATCAATGGCCGTCGCGTCGTCGAGGTTTCCGGCTACGTAGCCAAGGCTGTGGACATCAACATCAAAGCACCGAAGGGCGTCATCAAGGTACCCGCGAAGG
>CAYFJO010000370.1:0-10812 GCA_964343305.1 uncultured Pirellulaceae bacterium
AGACTCGTACGGCTGCGGAATGGCTGTCCAAACATCGCCGACGAAGTCATCCACCTGTGCCAGTTCCGAAACGGTAAAGGAACTGGGGAACGAGCCCACGAATTCATCCGTAATGTCAATCGTGACGGTGAAGGTGTGCTCGACGCCGGAGAAGTCGTCGTCGATCAGCGAGATTTCCAAGTCGTACGATGAGTACGCGTCGTAGTTCAGCGGCCCGTCAACATAAATCGCTCCGTCATCCACGCGGAATGCGCTGTTGCCACTGGTGATCCAGTAGCTGTAAGACTCGTACGGCTGCGGAATGGCTGTCCAAACATCGCCGACGAAGTCGTCCACTTGTGCCAGTTCCGAAACGGTAAACGAACTGGGGAATGAGCCCACAGATTCATCCGTAATGTCAATCGTGACAGTGAACGTGTGCTCGACGCTGGAGAAGTCGTCGTCGATCAGCGAGATTTCCAAGTCGTACGATGAGTACGCATCGTAGTTGAGCGGCCCGTCAACGTAAATCGCTCCGTCATCTACACGAAATGCACTGTTGCCGCTGGTGATCCAGTAGCTATATGACTCGTACGGTTGCGGGATTGCGGTCCAAACATCACCTACGAAGTCATCCACCTGAGCCCGTTCTGACACGGTAAAGGAACTTGGGAATGAGCCCACGGATTCATCGATGATGTCGATCGTCACATAAATCGTGCTATCGGAAACCAGGTAATCGTCGTCGGTTAATGTGATTTCCAGATCGTAAGAAGCATAGGCATCGTAGTTGAGCGGCCCGTCGACATAAATCGTTCCGTCACTTTCCACACGGAAAGCGCTGTTGCCACTGGTAACCATGTAGCTGAAGGATTCAAATGGCTGAGGAACGGTGCCGGACCAAACGGATCCTACCATGTCGTCTACCTGTGCAAGTTCCGAGACCGTAAAGGCTGCCGGGCCAAAATCATCGTCCAGAATCGTGATCACGGCTTGGCCGCCTCGGATGGTTGCATCCACAGCATTCGTCAGCAGCCCATCAAACGTTTCCGTGGACTCCGCGATGTTGTCGTTCACCAAGGGCACGTCGACCGTGTAACTGGATTCACCATCAGCAAACGCTATGGGGTGCAATGACGTAACGAAATAGTCATTGGACGCCACGGCTGTGCCATCTTGCGTATCAAAGTCCACCATCACGTTCCCGTCGCTGGGGATGGAGAGTTGGACGTTCAATGACGCGTAGCCGTTGATGTCGCCTTCATACACGGTCACATCGTCGATAAACACTTCGCGCTCAGCGAGCAGCAAGACAACCTCATATAAGCCATTCCCAACCCAGGGCTGATTGTCTTCGAACAGCGGATACTCATCCGCCAGAATCTCGTCGTACGAATCCATGCCGTCGTAAACCACAACCCACGACTTGCCGGATGCCGCTGACGGCAAATTAAGCGTATCGAATTCACCCGACAAACTACCGGTCGCGGTAAGCACGCTGAACATATCGCCATTGCCGCCGAGGTTCCACGCTTGCGGGGAATAACTGCACGAAACATCCAGTGTACCGCCAAGCAGCGCACTGCCGGGGCCCGTCTCGCTGACAACGTGCAAAGCGTCGTAGTCAATGTCCTGTGCAGTGCCGTCAATTTCCATTTTTGTCGTGCCGCCAGCATATTGCTCAAATTCGCCATCGATAATGAATCTGCCAATTTGTGGCTCTTCACCGCCAACAATCAAAAGGTTTTCGTTTATAAACCTGCCAACCGCTTTGCCGTCAGTAAAAATCGCACCTTCATTTGTCGCATTAGGACTGATCAACAAACCATTTCTTTCGATTGCAATTGTGCCGTATGGTTCGTTTACGAGTTGTTCTGTGTCAACCCTCCCAGCAGCCTTGATCGTCACCATGCCACCAGCTTGAATCGTCGTTGTTCCATCGACCCCGATGTTTCCAGCGTTTTCGGCGGTGACCTCTCCAAACACGCCGACATTAAGATTTGCACAGACATCAACCCAGCCGTTTTTCACCGTTAAATTACCAGTTCCGAAATTTCCAACGTGAATGTCGCCACAGGCTTCCCACTCTCCACCATCGATATTTACGTCACCTGTCGAACTGATTTCGTCACCCAAAATCGCATCGTTCGTATAGAGTTTTCCTTGACCGCTGATATCAACATCCCCTAACGAATTCGTTTCTTTACCAACAATTAGATTGCCTGTGGAAACGGTTGCAAAGTCGTCAATCGTAACCGTGCCAGTGCCGTCTTGGCCGAATACAGTATCACCCGTGATCCCAACGGTTCCCCCGTAAACCACCAAGTTGGATTCTAAATCAGGCACGTCCTGAAGCGTGAACGTGCCCAACACTTGCCAGTAAGCTCCGTCGCCGTCTAGGTCGGCTTTGCTCTTTGCTAAAACGGGATCAGTCGACGGAGTCGTCAGCAGACGTTCCTCTGAGTAATGATTGAAGCAGGAACTACTCCAGCCGATGCTAAACTCAAAATCGATGGCTTTTCCTCACCAATCGTAAGATCCCGAGCGAGATCCCACTTCACCTCTTTAGTTGCCACAGAGTAAAGATTGGCGCTCGACACTAAAGCACCGCCCAGAATCCCGTCGCGGCTGAACAACTTCCCTCCACCGATTGTTAGCTTGCCGCCATTGGAATAGAGGTCACCGTCACCAGTGCCGCTACGTAAATCTACTTTGGAATGTTCGATCTTCACCTCGCCTGAATATTCGTCACCGGGCCCAGGAAGTCCCGGTGTTCCAATGATCAAATCTCCCCCATCTGTGAAGACATTTGAACCGGACAACACATTAAGGACTGGAGAGGAACTAGCCGCCCCAACAGTGATGCCCTTAGTCGACCAAGTGCTAGTATTCTTGTTTCCCCCTACGAGTGACATGGTTGGATCATTGCCACTTGATCCAACGGTTACTAGCTCGGATGAGAGCGTATGTGCATTTAAGTGAACTGCGACTATATCCAAACTGACAAAAAAGTCCTTTGTAAACTCTGTAGCATCCAGATGCACTGTGGCATTGGTTGCGAACGCGGCATCTAGGCCGCTGTTTGGCACTCCCGCATCCCAGTTGCCTGGTTCAGCAAACTCCGTGCCGGCGCCTAAGGGACCACCTGTCCAATTCGTGAGCATCAGTCGTGATTCTAATACCTCGGACCCCCAACCTTCGTGTTTTTCGTTTTGGATTGTGCCGTTGCAGTGCTTCTTTCATGGGTAGATTTCTTTGAGGTGAGATAATTATTATTGCCAAAAAACATTGATTTTTGATTTGTGGCTATCATCCTGGAAGTCATGACGAAGTTTCGTAACGTCATGTTGCGTAAATTCGTCTGGCACATAAATGAGTTGAAGTTTTGGAGCCTTACGAAGTCCTCCAACGCCAACTGGTGTGACTTTCGTGCCTGACAGATTCAACAATTCCATGGTCTGAAAGCAAGAAAGATGGGCGATGGCATCATCTGAAAGATCCGTATTACGTAACCAAACACGACGCAGGCTTGGCAGGGACATTAGATGAACCAATCCGGCTGCGGATACATCCGTGTCGTCAAGGTAAATTGATTGTAGACCCGTAAAGTGTTTGAGGGGTTCTAAATCCTCATCAGAGAGACCTATACCCGATAGTTGTAATCCAGCCATTTGTCTTCCAAGCGATTTCAAGTTGTGCAACCCGTCACCACTAATGCCCGTCCGCATAAGACTTAGGCTGCGCAGATTAGACAAGTGCGCGAGATGCGCGAGGCCAGCGTCCGCAATTAGGGTGTCCGCAAGTGTGATTTCCTCAAGCGACTCAAGCTTAGCCATAGCTGCGAGCCCTTCATCGGAGATTCTACAACCGTCTAAATTAAGGCACGTCAACTTCGGCATCCCTACCAAATGATTGATGGTAGCATCGGTCACCTTTGTGTTACGCAAAGATATTTTTGTTAAACCAACCAATGGTCGTAAGTGTCGTAACCCCTCGTCACCCACGGGCATATTGTCTAAGCGAATCCTCACTAGCGAGCGCAGACAAGATACTTGAATCAGATCCGCGTCCGTAATGCGAGACCTACTGGCGTTAAGCCAGATCGGCTCGTGACTGTTTATTGGCGTCAAGCTCACACCCAGACTTGCCAAGATTTTGACTGCATTCGCAACAATCTTCTGTTTAATCGATTGCGCACGCGCACGCACCTCACGATTGTCGCTGTTGCTTACTGCTTCAAGCACACTAATCGCCACTGGACCTGCCTTTATCAGTGCGTCGGTCGCGGCTTTGCGTTTGCTGAAACTATCATCGCCTAACTGTGCGACCCACTGCCGCATAAGTTGATCCGTCACATTTGGTGTTGTAGAAACCGTGTCAGGAATCCTCTGTTTTGGGCCTTCCACTTTCGTTTGATCGTCCGCGTTGAGTCTTGCTTGCGAATTCAAGGCAAGTGCGAACATCGCACTGAAGACGACGGAACGAAAACGGTACAGGTCTAATAAATGACAAAATAGACCTGTCCTTTCTTCGCCTCGTTTCCTTCGCCCTAGCTTGCCGATGGCTAGGATTGGAACTTGTCTGAACAACATTCGATCCCCCGAAAATGAGATTGATGGATTGCACCAAATCGCAACGCAGTCTACATGGGAGAATCCCTGATTGTCAAATAAAGTCTCCCTGATGCGTTATTGTGTACAGGCTGCGTAGGTCTTCGTCCCGTGGGTGACTCAAACACGAGCATCGAATTGCCGTTGCACCCAGGCCAGCCACTCGTCGGACGGCGGACCATACGGTCGAAATTTCTCGGACACACCCAGTTCCTGGCTATAGAAAATCGCCCGATGAACACCCAGGCGGCTGGCCAGCGGGCTGTCCATAAGATTGCTGGAATCCGAAGCACTCATTTGGAACAACACGCGCAGCTCGATATCGTTCATCGATTGGCGGTCGATCGCGCGGTTGGTGCTGTTGTAGGAATCGGACCAAACCAGCGCGTGAATCCCCACCGCAGGGCCTTCGCGCAGAATATTGCTAAAGCACTTGTCGGGCGTCTCCTTCTCGTTGTCATCCATCGAGAAACTAAACTCGTCCGCCTTGCGCAGATCGCGAAAACGCGACAAGTTGTAGATGACCAGGTAAACCGGATCTGACGAAAAGTCATTCTCTTCCACGCGGCGATTGACTTCTTGTGAAAGCGGTGCCAGGATCTCGCCCGTCTCGCGCGGCGTCACAACTTGCGCGTCGATCGCCAAGTCACTGGTGAAACGCTTCCAGAAGCCCGCATCAGGTGATTCCGGACGGCTGCCGTCAAGAAGATAGAAGCGAGGAAAGTGACTCGATCGCTGAGCGGCATCTACGGCCGTGAGGCTGATCATGCAATTGGCCAACATCCCCATTGCTGTCTCTTCTTGCTGGCCGACAACCAGAAGGTTCGTGCCACCTTGCCGGCGGAAATCGGCAGACGTCGGATCTTTGATCGCCACCGAAGCACCCAACCACGCGCGCGGAATGGCCTTGGCCTGGGCCGTGAGATCGCCGACGATCAGCTTCCGCAGAAGCGGATTCTCACTGGGGTCTGCGGCCACGTTCCCTTCAAAGACGATCGGAGGGACTGTTTCGACCCCACGTTGGGTGGCCATGCGATTCAGTTCAGTCAGATACGCTTCGCGCTCATGATCCGGCAGCCAGACCACTTGGAACGGATGGTTGCCTTCGAACAGACCGTTGGCGTCGTTGTAAATCGCTTCGCCGGGTCGATTCAGCAATCGTGCCGCGGTGTTATCTTCGCTCAAAATCAAGTGGGCGTCCGTCTCGCTACATTGCAGCGCGACGCGCACGGCCATTTGCCCCAACGTGCTGCGGGCCAACGAATAGGCTCCGGCCAACGTCTGAGATCCCAGCAGCACGTGAATTCCAAATGCACGGCCTTGTCGAACCAGCCGGTCCAGCAACAACGACGCGTCTTGCGAGATCTTGTCGTCGGTGACGAACAACTCTTGAAACTCGTCGATGATCAACAGCACGCGGGGCATCACGGTGTCTGGATTCGCGTCGCGATAGCCTTTGATATCCTGAACACCGACCGAGCGGAATAAATCGCCGCGACGCCGCAGTTCCGCATCCAGCCGCTCCAACACACTCATGCCGAATTCCCGTTCACTTTCGATCGCGATCACTCGGGCGTGCGGAAGTTTGCACGTCGCGTAAGCCTTGAATTCCACGCCCTTCTTGAAGTCGATCAAGTAGAACTGGATTTCGTGCGGGCTGTAATAGATTGCCAGGTTCGTGATTAGCGCATGCAACAGCGTTGACTTGCCGGAACCGGTTTTGCCGGCCATCAGTACGTGTTGCGAAGTTCCTTTGCCCAACCGCATGTATTGAAACTTTGTCGCTCCGGCGCGACCCAGCGGCACCTCGATTTCACCACGGCTATCGCAGGTCCACCAATGTTCGTTCGGCAGCACAACCGTCTGGAACGGCACTTCAACACGACTGGAATCCTTGGCCAACTTGCCGACCGTCTTCACCGCTTCCGTAAACAAATCGTCCGCGGGCGGCTCGTCCAGCGACAGCGGCAAGCTGTTCATCTGCTCGTCTCTCCAACGAAACCGTCCGTCGACCCACTCCAGTGTTGCTGCGTGCGCCTCGAGGTCGGCGAGATCAAAGTTCCGCGGCAATTTCATTTTGGTGTCTGTGCTGATCAGCGTATAAACACCGCACCGCGCCCCGGAACTGGCGATGCTGACCAAACGCCGCGCCGCTTCGTCGGTAAAGTTAGCAGGGAAATTCGCGATGACGAGGATCTGAAACGGCTCGGCCACTTCGCCCGCGTGGCGGTTGTATTGCTGAATGGATTCGAACTCGTTGCGGAGATATTTCTGGATCACGTTCTCCATGTGTTCCGTCAAATCGGTCAACCGCTGATTGATGTGGCCGGATTCCGTCCAGATGCGGTTCGTCACCAATCGTTCGTCGTAGTCGGTCAGGTGCATGAACATGGAAAAATTCTGCCCCAGTCCAACGGGATCAATGATCGTAAAACGAACTTTGCCGGCGGGCAGCGACGTGAGCAAACGCAACATCACATTTTGCAGCGACGTGACGGCAGCTCCGCGGCCATCGCCGTCGGCTTCGAACAACAATGACGGACAAGACGGATACGACAGCACGGCTGGCAAAGCAAACTCGTTCTGCACCAACTTCAGGTCGTCTCCGGTTGGAAGCTGAGTATCCAGTTTCTGAGCGTCGATGATGTATTCGCCGAATCGCAACGCGGTCATCGAATCGCTCGCCGGATTCCATGCCTGCCATTCGATGTCGGTCCAAATGGGAAACCGCGCGTCGCACACCTGGCTCATTTGTTCCACGGCCGCTTGAAACGACGCAATGCCGCTGCTCCATTTTGCAAACAACTCGCCCCATTGCGCTTCGAATTCCTTGCGACTTACGCCCAGCTTCTTACGATGTCCGGCGGCTAGTTTCACGACGATCGTTTCGAAATCCCCCTCCAAACTCGCCAGCCTCGGCGGATACGACTTGTCCAACCCAGCCAGTTGCCGCTCGTGAGTGTCCGTGATCTTCTTTCGTTGTGCGTGGAACTCGGCCTGGGCCTCACGCAACCGCTGGTCGTGTTTGTCCTTGATCTTGCCGCGGACCTTGGCCCAAGACGCGTTGGCCATGTTGATCTCACTTTCCCGCTGTTGGTTCAACCGGTTTTGACGTTGTTCCGCATCGGTCTTGTAAGATTCATAGATGGATTTCAACAGTGCTTTGGCATCCCCGATTGCTTGTTGAAACCCGCCGAGGTGGTTGAGCGTTTGTCGGCGGCCGATCATGCGTGTGATCAAGTAAATGAAAAACGTCACAAAGCAACCCGCGGCAGCTCCCGCCACGATCCAAACAGGCCCGTGTCGACCAAGCAGCGAGTAGGCCGGATAACAACATCCCGCAACCGCCAACAGCAGCACAAGCAGCGGACCACCGCGTTCGTTGAACCGCGCGGCCGATTGACCACGCAAAACTTCAAAATGTTGCCGCGTCGCATCGATGGCCAGGGCAAGCTGTTCGAGGCTCTGTCCCTTCCAGCGTCCGCCGGCCACGTCCGTTTGACCATCGACCGTCATGACGGCCTCGCAGCCGCGACGCTCTAACAGCCAGTCCGCCTTTTCCTGAACGCTGTTCAATTCATCACGATAGGTTTCGCACAGCGATTTGATTTCTTGAAACTCGGTCGACGGCAGATCCTTGTTTTCGTCGTGAGTGGCGACCATCTTTTCGTGTGTTTCCTGCCAATCGTGTTTGGCATTTTCTAGAACCACTGCCAGTTCCTTGGTCGAGTCGTCGATCAATTGCCTTTCCTTCTCAGTAATCTCGGATCCGGTCGACTCAAACCGGCCGGTCGCTTCCTCGCGGGCGTTTTTGTACTCCTGGTAAACTTCGTGAAAGTTCAACTCAAACTTCGAGATGATCTGATCGCGCTGGCCGTGATACTCTTCACGAGCTTTGGCATCGCGCTTGGCCCGCCCTTCGCGCAACTCCGCCTCCGTGGTCGTGCACTGTCGCACAAGCTCGGTGAACTCGCCGAGAATCAACTGCTGCCGCTCGGTCGTGATTTCCAGCGCATCCTTTGGCAGCGGGCCAAAATCGTTCAGCGACGACGAACGACGCGTACTCGTGGAATCGGGCGGCATGACCAATTGCGTCGTCGTTCGCCGAACCACTTCGGGCGTTGGTTCCACGGGTTGCTCGGCAGCCTCTTCCGGGACGACCGTGGCGAAATTGTCGGTCACAGGACCCGATGCCGGGGAAGCCATCGCTCTCGCGACGAGCTTCTTCAGATTGCTGCCGCGAGTAAAGACCGACAGGGCCTTGGCCACAAGTTTGCTGCTTTGAGGTCGTTTGCGGGGCGACTTGGCCAACATCACTTGCATCAATTCGACCAGTTGCGGCGGTGCATCAGGCCGGCTTTGATCGAGACGCGGCGGGTCGGTGGTCGCGTGCGCCTTGAGTCTCTGCAGCAGTGTGGCATTCGCCCCGGTATAAAACGGCGGCGAACCACAAAGCAAATGATAGAGTGCACACCCCAGGCCATAGACATCTGCCTTGGCGTCGACGTTGTGGCTATTGTCGACCTGTTCGGGAGCCATGTAATCGATCGATCCAACGGCCAGATGCGAGGTTGTCAACTCTTCCGCATCGCTGCCACCCAGAAGTGCCAATCCCAGGTCCAGCACCTTCACCGTCCCGTCGGTCGTCACCATCATGTTCGACGGCTTGACGTCGCGGTGTACCAGGCCTTCCTTGTGCGCATAGTGCAAACCCATCGCCGCCTGGCAGATGATCTCGCAAGCGTCGCCAATCGATAACGTTCCGACGCGCTTGATGATTTGACGCGCGTCCATTCCGTCGAGCAACTCCATCACGAGGTAATGGAATCCTTCATGTTCGCCGGCATCCAACGCACGCACGATATTGGCATGCTCAAGTTTTCCGACCGCTTCCATCTCGCGGTTGAATCGGCCGATGGCCGACTTTTCTCCCGTCCGCCGTGTGGCCAACAATTTGACTGCCACCGCGCGTTTCAATCGCGTGTGTTCGGCGCGATAGAGCAACCCCATTCCGCCCTCGGCCAGTGGTTCGAGAAGCTCATAGTCGCGGATCATCTTGGGCGGCTTGACGGTCGACTCTTCTACCGACTCCCCGTCGCGCGACAACGGCAAGTTTTCGACCGACTGCATCATTTCCTGACAAGCCGGCACTTCATGCGATCGATCCTCACTCGAAACTTGCAAGGCGCTCTGAACCTTGTCAGGTGCCTCTTCAATTCGCTCGACCACTTCCCGGCACTGGTCACACTGATCAAGGTGTTGAAAGATCTCCTCGATCCGATTGGCCGGCGAAGTGCCCGCGAGGCATTGAACGAATTCGTCTTGGTTAGGACACTGGATCATAGGAATTCTGGATAGACGCGGCACGGCGAAACGGTTTTCGGTGCGTTACGCAAGCAGCTCTTGCTGAAAGTGAAAAGTGTCGAATTGCCGAAAACTTGCCGTGTGAAACATGCCATCATTATACAGGCTTTCTGCACGTATCCTACTTATCGTAAACCAGTGACATGGGATTGCCAGAGGACATGAAGCAACGTGTTTGCCAAGTTCTCCGCGGTTCCAGCGTGCCGGATGATTGCAACAATGGCTGACCAGCATTACCTTAGAGAAAGCCCTCGAAACATCAAATTATTGACCTTGCTTTGAGACACACCATTGTGAGCGATGGGTTCAAATCCGAAGCGTCGATTGGCACCAGCCTGTTGGTGCGAGTGCGTGAGCTGGAACCTGATGCCTGGGGGCGGTTGGTGCGCATCTATGGCCCGGTTGTCTTCCGCTGGTGTCTGCGCGCTGGGCTGCGCAGCGAAGACGCGTCCGATATTGGCCAGGAGGTTTTCCGTGCCGTGGCGGACAGCATCGCCAACTTTCGCCGGGACCGCACGGGAGACACGTTCGTCGGTTGGTTGCGCACAATCACGCGCTACAAGATCGCCGACTATCGCCGCAGGCAAAGTGTCGACCCGGAAGCGATCGGCGGCACTGATTTTCAAATCGTTGTCTCCCAGTTGTCGGACGGCGATAACGGCGAGGAAGCCGAGCAAGAGGAGTCGCCAGACAAGGTGAATTCAGTCTTGTTCCATCGCGCGCTGGAAATCCTTCAAAGCGAATTCGAGCCACGTACTTGGAAAGCGTTCTGGGGCACGGCGGTCGAGGGCCGAGCCACGAAGGACGTCGCGGCAGATCTGGAAATGTCGGACATGGCCGTTCGCAAGGCAAAGTCACG
>CAYFJO010000371.1:0-10810 GCA_964343305.1 uncultured Pirellulaceae bacterium
TCCCGTTCCTCGAAGATCCAAGCTTGTGGGGAACGCTCGAATTGAACGTATAATGATCGGTGATGTCCGATCATTCACAAGACGCCTCTTCATCGCCTTCGGTGGAAAAAGTGCGGCTGTGGCCGGTGGCCATCGTGTTGCTGGCAGGGTTCGCCGCCTGGAGTGTTGTGTCGGCGGAATTCTCTTTCTCTGGCACGCCGTTAAGAGACATGCTGTTCATCATTGCACTGATGGATTTCGCATCCTATGTTTCGATTCGCCTGTCGCGGTTGTCTGGCAACAAACAAGTCCTATTGTTGTCGACGTTCGCCGTTGTTCACGTCTGCCTTTTTTTCATGCTGCGTATTGACGGGTTATTCGGCAACGGACGACCTATGATCGTTTGGTCGTGGACGCCAACCAACAAGGAGCGATTCGACGAGCAACTCCCAACGCAGCATCGACCTGAGAGTGATGTCTCCGTCAACCTCAACACCACGACAGAAAGGGACTTCCCATCGTTTCGCGGGAAGGATCGTTCCGGCATCGTTCGCGGCGTACAACTTTCTCGCGATTGGAACAACCAGCCGCCCAGGCAACTGTGGCGCAGATCCGTTGGCGCCGGTTGGTCGTCGTTCGCCGTTGTCGGCAATTACTGTGTGACGCAAGAGCAGCGAGGGGATCACGAAGCAGTCGTTTGTTATGAACTGTTGACAGGCAAGCCGTGCTGGGTGCATTTAGATCGTGCCCGCTTTTATGAGTTCACGAGTCGCGAAGGGCCACGAGCAACTCCGACGATTGCCGATGGACTCGTGTACTCGCTTGGTGCAACGGGAATTCTGAATTGCCTAGATGGAAGTTCCGGGAAGCCGCTTTGGTCCGTCAATATCTTGCGGGACAACGAGACGGAGAACTGCTTGTTTGGGACGACCGCCTCGCCGCTGGTGGTCGAGGACATGGTGGTGGTAAGTCCGGGCGGGACGGGACGGTCGCTTGCAGCATACGACAAGATATCCGGCAAAAGAGTTTGGCGGGCTGGCGATGCGGATGCATCCTATAGTTCCCCGCAGCTTGCAACGATCGCCGGCCGGCGACAGATCCTCAGCTTCAATGGCGACGGATTATTCTCGCATGATGTCGAAACCGGCGCGGTCCTATGGAGTGTCCCGTGGGTAAGCAATCCTTCTGAAAAGAACAACGTCTGCCAACCCATCGTCATTCCGGCAGTGAAATCGGGCGAAGTCGACTGCGTGTTTATCTCATCAAGCTATGGTATGGGTTGCGCGTTGTTCGAGATCCATCGCATTGGAGACGATTTCTCCATCGTCCAGCGTTGGTCCAACCGCAACTTGAAGGCAAAGTTTACCAGCGTAGTTCTCCGCGACGGTCACATTTACGGACTAGATGAAAGCATCCTTGTTTGTTTGGACGTTACGACCGGACAACGAAAGTGGAAGAGAGGAAGATACGGTCATGGACAACTCATTCTGGTCGACGACCTGCTATTGATTCAATCGGAAGGCGGTGAAATCGCGATGGTCGAAGCATCGCCGCGAGCATTCCATGAACTCGCGCGATTTCCGGCATTGAGCGATCGCACGTGGAACCATCCCGTCGTGTCGGGAGAGTATTTGCTGGTTCGAAATAGTGTTGAGGCGGCGTGCTTTCAATTACCGACGAAGGAAGTTGAGTCACGCGACCAGTGATTGCACCACGTTCCCCGCCACGTCGGTCAAACGAAAATCGCGGCCTTGGAATCGATAAGTCAGCTTCAAATGGTCCATGCCCATCAAATGCAGGACGGTCGCGTGCAGGTCGTGCACGTGGACCGGATCTTTCATTGCGTAGAATCCTAATTCGTCCGTTTCGCCGACGGTCTGGCCGCTTTTGGTGCCGCCGCCGCAGAGCCACATGGAGTAGCCGTCGATGTGATGATCGCGACCCGCGTTGCTCTGGCCCATTGGTGTGCGGCCGAATTCGCCGCCCCAGATGACGAGTGTTTCGTCCAACAAGCCACGTCGCTTGAGATCCTTGATCAAGGCGACTGACGGTTGGTCGACTTGCTTGCACTGGGCTTCGAGTGCTTTGCCAACGTCCGTGTGGTGATCCCAATCGGTGTGATAAAGCTGGACGAACCGAGAGCCGCGTTCGATCAGCCGTCGAGCCAGCAAACAATTGTTGGCGTACGACACCTTGCCACGTTCCGCACCATACATGTCCAGCGTCTGTTTGGTTTCGTCAGAAATGTCCATCAATGCCGGTGCGCTCGTTTGCATACGATACGCCATTTCGTAGGCGGCGATACGCGTGGCAATCTCTGGATCGCCGACGATGTCTTGACGGGCTTGATTTAACCGCCGCGCGGCGTCCACGAATTGGCCTTGTTGTTTTCGTGAGATACCCTTTGGGTTGGCCAAGTGCAGAATTGGCTGAGGACCGCCGAGGAACGGCACGCCTTGATACGTCGTTGGCAAAAAGCCGCTGCCCCACAGTGCCGATCCACCGCGTGGTCCACGACCGCCGGATTGCAACACGACAAAGCCGGGCAAGTCGTCGGCCTCGCTGCCAATGCCGTAAGTGATCCACGCCCCCATGCTTGGCCGACCGGAGAATTGCGGCGAACCGCTGTTCATGAACAACTTGGCCGGGCCGTGATTGAAGACTTCGGTTTTCATGCTGCGGATCACAGTAATTTCGTCGACAATGCTCGACAGGTGCGGCAAGAAATCGCTGACTTCCGTGCCGCTCTGGCCGTGCCGGGCAAACTTGCGGCGCGAGCCTAACAACCTGGCGTCCCCTTTGATGAACGCAAACCGTTTGTTTTTGACGTATGAGGGCGGAACGATTTGGCCATCGAGTTGTTGAAGTTTTGGTTTGTTGTCGAACAATTCTAAATGGCTGGGGCCGCCGGCCATGAACAAGAAGATGACGCGTTTGGCACGAGCCATGTAATGAGGCGGCTTGGGAGCAAGTGGATCGCGCCGCGGTTCGCCGGCACTCACATCACAATTCAACAGCGAACCCAGCGCAAGCGAACCGAGGCCAAAACCACATTGGCCAAAGAAATGGCGACGGGTTTCGTTTATCACACTTGGGTGGTTATCGTTCATCTCATCTTCTCAACAATTCCAGTCCTTGATTTTCTTGAACAGAAGCAAGTATCGTCGCTCATTCCCGCGTGATGAATTCGTCGAGGTTCAGTAACAGCCGGGCGACCGCCGTCCAGGCCGCCGCGTCAGATTGGCTGACATGTTCGGGGCGAATGGGTGTTGCGAATGCCTTGGCGTCGTCTGGTTTTGCGCTGTATTCATTCTGTTGTTCGGCCAGAAATTCAAGTAACACGTCACGTTCAAAGTTGGCGGGCACTCGGCCGAAACATCGTCGAAAGGCGTAATCCACTCGACGGTTGATGTCGGCGGGAATGTCCGTCAGCACGCGGGTCGCCAGCGATTGTGACAGCTCAACAAAGGTCGTGTCGTTGGCAAGCGTCAATGCCTGTAACGGCGTGTTCGACGACACACGACGTGTGCAGGCCGAGTTCCCGTCCGGTGCATCAAAGACCATCAAGAATGGATGCGGATTTGAACGCCAAAAGAACGTGTACATACCACGACGGAATCGAGAGCTGCCTTGGCTGTCTCGCCAGTTTTTCTTGGCTTGCGTAAACAGGTCGATTCCTTTGGGTTGCGGCGGATAAACGCTGGGGCCGCCGATCCTGTTGGACAAGGTTCCCGTCGCGGCGAGCGCAGCGTCTCGAACGACCTCGGCTTCGAGCCGCAAGCGGCGTTGTCGTGCGATCAGTTTGTTTTTGGGATCGACCACCACAAGATCACGGCGCACGTGCGACGACATCTGGTACACCGAGGAATTGACAATCAAACGATGTAGCGCTTTGACGTCCCAGTCGCGGCGAACGAATTCATCGGCCAGCCAGTCGAGCAACTCTGGATGCGTCGGCGGCGTACCCTGAATACCGAAGTCGTTTTCGGTTTCGACGAGTCCAACGCCGAAGAATCGCTGCCAGAACCGATTCACAGTCACTCGTGCGGTCAACGGGTTCTGTCGATCAACGAACCACTGGGCCAGATGAAGTCGGTCTGGCTTTTCGATGTCAGTGGACAATCCTGGCAGGACCGATGGAACGCCCGGCGAAACTTGCGCGCCTTTGCTGAGGAAATTGCCGCGAATGTGCACGTGCGTTGTTCGCGGAGATGATTCGCGCATGACCAACGTGGTCGGGATTTGCTTCTTTAACGCGGCTTGGCTTCGCTTAATGGCATCGACACTGTTTTGCAGTTCCTTTCGCTGGCTGGAGCTTGCTTGATAGGTGCTGAGCAAAAGATCGCGTTGTTTCTTGGTGCGCTTTTCCGCGGGTGTTTGAGCGGCTGTGAGAATGTCGTCCGACACGCCACTCAACGATGCCTGGGGCGACGTGGTTGCGGACAAGCGAAAGCGACCGACCTTGTAAGTTGGAGAGTATGCATCGTGTCGCAGGGTGAAAACAACATTGCCATCCGTTTCGACTGGCCTCTTTGTCTCAAAAATGGCGGTGTGGTTCTTGCTGGTGCCGCCATAGATTCCCCACCCGGTTTTTGGATTGCCGTCGATGGTGCCAGCAATCTTGAACGCGTCTTGTGCGAAGTCAACCGACGCTCCCGACCATTCGACATTTGTGTCACCGCTAACGAGTTCAAATCCGCTGAGGACGAAATTGCCGTTGGCCGCCAGACCAGGGCCTTTGCTAGGCAACTGGTCGTGCGTCAAAACTTCGAGCCGTACGGCGGTGACGCCCTTCAACGGCGCATCGACAACGACGGTGTAGACATCTTGCTTCGACCTGTCGCCGCCCGCCACCAACAACGATTTGTCATCCAATTTGGTGATCGTTGCACTGGCTGACGATTCAAATTCGGTTGGTTCAAGTGTTCGCCAAGTCGCAATCTTGCCAGCGGCGATGTGGCTGATCCATTCGGGGTAAGCCTTCACATCAAAGTCGCTCAGCGCGGTCGTCGCTTGTTTCAACTGGGCAGCGAGTTCGGTTCGTCGTGCCTTTTGAGCGTCAGTCGGAAGATCGAGTTGTGGCTCGGACGCATTGTTCAGCAGCGCGAATATCTGATAATACTCGCGCTGTGAAATCGGATCGTATTTGTGGTCGTGACATTGCGCGCATCCAATCGTCAAGCCAAGAAAGACTGAGCCGGATGTGTTGACCCGATCGACCACGGCTTCGACTCGGAATTGTTCTTGATCGGTGCCGCCTTCTTCGTTGCGCAGCGTGTTTCGATGAAATCCGGTCGCGACTAGTTGGTCTTGCGTTGGAGACGAAAGCATGTCGCCGGCGATTTGTTCGATGACAAACTGGTCGAACGGCATGTTGGCGTTCAACGACTTGATGACCCAATCGCGATACATCCAGATCGATCGGGCGCTGTCGATCGTAAAACCGTTCGAATCGCCGTAACGCGCCAGGTCCAACCAGTGCCGGCCCCAACGTTCGCCAAAATGCGGCGACGCAAGCAATCGTTCGACGAGTCGCTCGTATGCACCGGGACGATCATCCGCCAGAAACTGATCGACTTGCTGGATCGTCGGCGGCAATCCTAGCAGGTCGAAACTGAGTCGCCGAATCAATGTCAGGCGATCGGCTGGTGGCGACGGTTTGATCTTGGCCTTTTCCAATCGAGCAAGTATGAACCGATCGATCGCCGTGCGGCACCATTCAGTGTTCGACACCGCAGGTAGCCTTGGTCTGTGGACAGGCTGCCACGACCAATGATCAAGACGTGGGTCATCTTCGACGACCAATTCCTCTGCGGGCCCCTTCATTCCATTGTCGATCCAGGCAGAGATCATTTTGATTTCCGCAGCCGTGAGCAACGGTCCTTCGGGCGGCATCTTGAGATCATCGTCTGATCCATCGATCGTACGAATCAAAATACTCTCGTCGCTCTTGCCATCAATCGCCGCGGGTCCGCGAGCGCCGCCTTTGAGGATTGAGGCGATGGTATCCATCCGTAGTCCCGATTCGCGTTCCTTCGAACCGTGACACTCGTAGCAATGTTTGGCGAAGATCGGTTTGATTTGCCGAGAATAGGTGATCGAGTCATCGGCCGGAATATGAGCGGCCGCAAAAAGGAAAGTGAACACAACGAGCTGCGACGCGGATTTCATGACATGCAGTTGGGCAGGATTCGTTAGGTGAGCGGATTCTATGATACCACATCGTGATTTCACTTGAATATGTATTTACGCAACAAACAAACAGGTATAATCGAACCACAATTCAACGGCTGCTAACGAAGAGATGTACAAATGAAATCCGACTCGTCAATGAACATTTCACGTCGAACACTTTTGAAATCATCCACTGCGGTTGCGATCGCAGCACCGATATTTGTCCCCGCCAGCGTATTGGGTGGCCAAGGCAGGACGGCGCCGAGCGACCGCATTTCCGTTGGCATGATTGGCGTTGGCCGGCAAGCACGGGCTTACAACTTACCGTGGTTTTTGAAGTCGGCCCAGACCCGAGTTGTGGCGGTGTGTGACGTCGATCGTTGGCGGTTGGACAATGCCGTCGCAACGGTCAATCAACACTATGATAGCTCGGCGGACAAAGGTGTTTCGCGCTACGCGGATTTTCGCGAGTTGCTTTCACGCAATGACATCGATGCCGTGATGATCTCGACGCCTGACCATTGGCATGTGCCGATGGCGATCGCCGCGGTGCGCGAAGGCAAGGATGTTTGTTGTGAAAAGCCGATCACTAAGTCGATTGCCGAAGGACGGCGACTGGTGGACGAAGTGGCCAGACACAAACGCGTCTTCCGCGTCGATAGCGAGGCACGATTCAAACCGTCGTTTTGCCAGGCGGCCGAAGTGGTTCGCAACGACCACATTGGGAAACTGGTCAGCATGGAAGTTGGCGTTCCCGCCGACAACGCGCTTTGTGGCCAACCGAAAACGACACCGGTTCCCGACGAACTCGATTTCAACATGTGGCTCGGTCCCGCGCCGCTGGCCGCTTACACCGTTAATCGGGTTCACCCGCATCACAAGTATTCGCGTGGTGGGTGGATGCGAGTCCGCGATTACGACGGCGGCATGATCACAAACTGGGGAGCCCATTTGATCGACATCGCACATTGGGGTGCCAACGTCGAACGAACTGGTCCAGTGAGCGTATCTGGCAAGGGCGTGTTTCCAGAAAATGAATTGTGGAACGTCCTGCAACAATTCGACATTGATTATGAGTATGCCAATGGTTTGAAGATGAAGGTCAAACCCGTGCGAGGCCATTACACACGATTTGTCGGCGCGGACGGCTGGGTCGAAGCGGGTTTTGGCAATGTTAAAGCGAGTGATCCAGAGATCTTGAGCGTCGGCCTTGGCAAAGACAAAATTCGCTTGCCGCGCAAAGACGAGAAACAGGATTTCATTGATTGTGTGAAGTCGCGCCAGCGCCCGATTGCCGATGCCGAGGTAGGCCATCGGACGAATTCGATTGGTTTGCTCGGAGTGATCGCAGTGGAAATCGGGCAGCCGTTGAAGTGGAATCCCGAGAAAGAGAGATTCACGAACAACTCGGACGCCAACGATTTGCTCGAACGAACGATCCGCAAACCTTGGACACTCTCATAACGGAGTTAACAACGTCGAATCAACGCGCGGACACGCACACCGTGAAGTTGTCAGTACGGTCACAGGCAATGTTGGATGTCGATTTATTCAACGCCGCGAAATCCAGAAGGTCACGCGCGGGACATTGGACGAACAGTGGACGGTTGTCCTGGAGAATAACGGGAGAATTCGAGCATGTCCGATTATCGATTTAGCGTAATCGTGCCAACGCCGCAAATGACACATGACGAGATTCTTGATGCTACCGACGCGCTGGGCAGCGCGGGATGCACTGACGCATCCATCCGTGGACACGTTGACGGAATGGAGTTGTTGTTCGAGCGTGCAGCCGATTCGTTGCAGGCGGCCATCTCAACAGCGATCGCTGACGTTGAGCGAGCAGGCTATAACGTTTCCAAGGTCGAGTTGGAACGTGAAGCGATTCCAGGGTAGCTCTTGCGCGACCAAGATTACCGGATGGCTGGAAAAGGGGCTGAACCAGGGGACGGGGGCCTTGTATCACGTCGCAGATCGTTTGTTCTTTCCGCGTGCCATTCGGTCGGCGTCAACGCGTTCAATCTCCGCGACGGTTTCCAACCACATTGAATCATTCAGTGCGTTTTGAATGTTCTTTGGTATGCCGGGACGTTTGCCCCAGCGGTAGCCACCGGCCTTAGATTCGCACAATTCATTGTGCCAAGCAATTAGATCGTAACCATAATCGCATCCGCACATCTTGACCAGCATGCAATGTCCTTCGCGAATGTTTTGTGCCTTTGTCTTGTTGCGCAACCCCATCGGAGGCGTGTGACCGCAGATCAGACGAATTGCGATTTGTGCGGGAAGCAGCCGCATTGCTTAGGAGTTCTCAGTTATGGTGCAATCATATTTCTTGATTATGAATGCAGGTTTCGTGGATGATGGGCGAAAGGCGATGCGTACACGCCATCCGATTGGATTGCCAGAGATGCAACTGAAACGACGCGGAAACATAGCGTTTATCTCCCGATTATCTTCAAGACGCACAATGATTGCGGAGCGTCCCTTCACGTCAGCGATCACACCGCCGGCTTGTGGCCAGTCGTCCCAAGGATGTCCCATAAAGTGTTGGTGATTCTTTAGTTCAACTATCTGTTTTGGCCAGGCAGTTTAACAGCCTGCGCTTCTTTCAACTCAATAAACCCGTCGCCGTTCGTGTCGAGCTTTTTGAATTGCTCTTCGCTGCCGACGAACTCGCGTAGCGTGACATCGCCGTCGCCATTGCGGTCCATGCGAGTGAACCATTCCGGGCCCTTTTGAGGTTGCGCGGGTTTGTTGTTCGCGCCTGGTCGACCGGTCGCGGCGGTTGCGAAAACATTCGAGTAGGCGTTTCCTTGATTGAACGCGACCGCGATTTGAACCGGCATTTCGTTTAAATCGATCTGGCCGTCGTTGTTCTTGTCGCGCGAAAGCAACCGCTCGCCGGCGGTTTTCATTTCGCGCAGACTGAGACGTTTGTCTCCCGTCACATCAATCGCGCCGAACAGCGACGGGCCTTGTTCGCCGACGGCGGTCGAGACGCGGCTTAACATCGGTGCTTGCTGGCGTCGATACGATTCGACGATTTCGCCAACAACAACCTCTTTGTCCGAGTTGATGTCCCAGCGCTGGAATTGCTGCTTGAAGGCTTGATTCAGCTTTTGCATTTCTTTCAATTCGATTTTGCCATCTTTGTTTGTGTCATAGCGTTCGAAGAGTTTTGTGGCAATTTGTTTGTAGTTGGATCGAGTTCTGGCGCTGGCTGGGATGGAGAATTGAAGTTTGACATCGGACAACGTGGTTGCCGCCGTTTGATTGAATCCCTCGGGAAGCTTGGCCTCGCCCTGGAGTTCTTTTGCCATCGACTTGATGGCGATTCCAGACGGCTTCGTGTTGCCGAGATTGACGTCGAGTTGAATGTGTGCCGGAACCGTGTTCAGGTTCGCGACTTCGGCGGTTTCTAGTTCACCATTGGAATTCTTGTCCAACTTGCCGAACAGATTGGGAAACAAACCAAAACTGTCGGACGTGAGTTTTTCGTCCTTGCCGCCATACTTCTTTTTCAACGCTTCGTGTACCGCGTTGGCATCCATCGTAGGTCCCAGCAGATGGCCGGCGGTCGAGCGATTGGCTTGGACATTGCCAAACGCGCGGATCATGATCACCTGGCCGTTGATGTTTCGCGTGCCTTGTCCGCCGAGTTCCTGTGGTTCGAGCAGGTCGTTGTCGTTGGCGTCCTTGGTTTTCAATTGCTCGGCCGCCCCGGCGAGTTCGTCCTTGGATAGCTGGCCATCTTTGTTTACGTCCAAGACAGATTTGACGTCTGGTTCTCGGAATCGATTGTAGGCGCCCGCGACCGTGTACGCCGGGCCGCCGGATGTTTGGGCCAGCAACTGCCGAGCTTCGTTGCGATCAACCTTGCCGTTCTCGTTGGTGTCGAAGTGGGCGATGGCAGCGTCGTGATCGCCGTTTGGACCAAGTTGGATGACCTTGAATTGCATTTGGACTGCAGCGGCCTGTTTGGGCTTCGGCTTTTCCTTCTCGTCTTTCTTCTTGTCCTTGCCGTCTTCTTTCTCTTCTTCCTTCGGTTGGGGTTGCGGTTTGACGGGCAAGACAACTCGCGTTGCCGCGCGGCCGAACAGAAAACGTGTGTTGGCAAGTGCTTCCTTCCAGGTTGCCTTGCCGTCGCCGTTTGTGTCGGCGGCTTTCATCATCTCGTCGATCAGCTTTTCGCGCGCGTTGCGAAACGGTTTGCCGTCCAATTGAATGGCCGCTTCGACAACGATCGGGCCTCGTGGGGCCAGCAGCAGAAAACGCTCCACGTTGTCTTGGCGATCGACGGACTCACGCACTGCGATATTGGCACCAAATCGATTGTTAAAGGCGCCGATTTGAATCATCGCCTGAACGGCTTTGACCTGGACCTTTTTGGGCGGCACTTTCTTCGCTTCGGCCTTTGGTTTCTCCGGGACTGCCGGCTTTTGTTCATCCGCCGCTAGGAGCAGACTTCCGATCCCGATGGTGATAACGAGTGTGGAGAGGATGTGTTTCATTGGTTTGGTCCTTGGGTGTTATTGGTTAGCTTTTGAGCCGCACGCGCTAGTGTCGGGTTTGGGTGTGCCGCGAGGTCTCGAAACCCGCGGCTAGCGCCGTCGGCTCACTCATTGTTGGCTTTTGGTTGATTGAAACAGTTGAT
>CAYFJO010000372.1:0-10788 GCA_964343305.1 uncultured Pirellulaceae bacterium
GTTTACATCTCATTCCCCCCTTCCCAAGCTTTCTTGGCGCAATCGATGTGACCGATAGTTCCGACGTTGACATTCATTTTTCACAACGATTGATAGTGGTCTCCTTGGCCATCTTACCTTCCTTTCAACGAGATTAAAGAATCGGAGACAAAGCAAAAAACCGCCCAAGTTGCACAAATCGATCACGGCTTGCCAAGCAGCGACGCGATGAACAACAGGCGGAAGAACGCTTGACGACGAGACGCAAATAGGCCGCCTCGTATTTCGCCAATGACAATCGCAACCAGCAACCGGTTCGCCCGAATGGACTTTCCAATTGAAGATTGTGTGCCACTGGCTCTGCCAGTGTTTGCAAAGTCGCTCAAACACTGGCAGAGCCAGCGGCACACCGACCAGATAAAACTGTTTATGATGTTGTTATTGCCTGATGACGCGAGGAATGAACATGAGACTGCTTTGCCAAATTGTCGTTGCCGTTACGATCGGTCAAGCAACGATTGCTGATGAACCGCAAATACGTTTCAACGCATTGCAACATGCCAGTCCAGCCGATGCGAAGTGGACTGCCCACAACGATCGAAAGATTGCCGCCGCCAAGGTTGCTGGCTCCGGTGAGTCGTGCGGCTGGCGAATCGAGGATGATGACGACGACGGTGCCGAAGACTCGTACTTTCACGCGTCGCTGACCGACGAACAAAATGAGTCGGCTCGCACGAGAGGATTCACTTATCGCTGGCGGTTGAGAATCCCGGAGAACACCCGCTTTCCGACTCGAGCGATCAGCACCGAAGTTTGCGTCGCCAGCCGCGACGGATCGGATCGGCTGCGATTTGGTCTTTCGATGGGACAAGATGGCGATGCACTAATCGCGTCGATCTATACCGGTACGCGCGGAGTTGCAGAAGGATCGATCAGCGTGAGCAACGTCGCGGACTTCCACGACTGGGTGATGTACTTCGACGCCGAGTCGCAGATTCTGAACATTGTTGTCGACGGCAGACTGCTCCTGTCCACGGCCGTCGACCACAAAGACACTGGCTATCATCTCGTGTTCGGGTCGCGATCAACGGGCACGGGCGTCAGCGAATGGCAACGAGTCGAGTTTTCGATCGGCTTGCCAAAGGGCCACAAGATCATTCCACCACCGGAACCGCCATTTCAAATCGATGTCTGCGAGGCAGGCAAAGGCGGCTACCACGCATATCGCATCCCGTCGTTGATCACCGCGCCGGACGATTCGTTGTTGATGTTTTGCGAAGGTCGCAAGTCGAGTTTGTCTGACGACGGCGATATCGATTTGCTCATGTACCGGAGCAAAGACGGTGGCCAAACGTGGCCCGAGCCACAACTCGTGATCGAAGAGGGTGGCAATGCCAAAATAAAATTTGGCAATCCCACACCACTGGTCGATCGCGAGACAGGAACCATCTGGCTGGCGGTAAACCGCGACTCCATCGACGAACGCGGCTCTCGCGGCGGCGGGCATTTAGTTTTGCTTCACAGCAGGGACAATGGCAAGTCGTGGTCCAAACCGCTCGACATTTCCGCGAAAATCAAGCAGCCAAGTTGGAAGCATTACGCGTTCGGACCGGGCATCGGAATTCAAATCCAACATGGCACACACAAAGGCCGTTTGATCCTGCCGGCCAATTACCGCGAGTCGTGGAGCAAGCGAGAGCCCAGTTGGTCGCACATCTTGTACAGCGACGATCACGGCACGACCTGGCACGTCGGCGGAAAACTCGGCGACTTCACGAATGAATGCCAAGTCGTCGAAATCAACGAAGACGCCAAATCCGGTTTGTTGTTTAACGTGCGCAACCATTGGGGTCGCGCTGGTGTGCCCGAGAAGTCCGGCCATCGCCTGGTCGCGCGCAGCTTCGACGCTGGAAAGACCTGGTCCCAAGAACAAATGGACCTGGCACTTTCCGATCCGCCGTGCCAAGCGAGCTTGTATCGTTTTGGGTGGAAGACGAGCGACGAACCCAGTCGAATTCTGTTTTGCAATCCCGCGGGACCGGGTCGAAGTCGATTGACGATCCGCATGAGCACGGACGAAGGGCGAACTTGGCCCGTTAAGAAACTGATTTACGGCGGCTCGGCGGCGTATAGTTGCATGACCCGGTTGCTCGACGGAAAGATCGGCGTGATCTATGAACGCGACCGTTATGGCAAGCTGACCTTCACGTCGTTCGATCCAAACTGGTTGAATCCAATCGTTGCCACAAAGTAGAGTCATGAAACGTCTCATCATCACCGCGCCTCGGCAGGCCGTTTTTGAAGACGCCGACATCCCTCGATGCGAAAACGACGGTATCGTCGTTCGTGCCATCGTGACGGCAATCAGCACTGGAACGGAACTTCGTGTCTTTCGCGCGATCCCCGTTGACAAAGCGGGCAAGTTTCTTCACGAACGAATCCCGTTTCAGTTCCCGATGGAAAACGGCTACTCGATGGTCGGCGAAGTGATCGAGGTTGGTGCCGATGTGACGAATGTCGCGGTGGGTGATCGAGTTTTCGCCCGCGCTCCGCATAAACAATTCGCTGCGGTAGCCGAATCGATGGTGACACCGTTGCCCGAAAGTGTTCCGGACGACGAAGCCGTCATGCTCAGCATCTTAGAAGTCGCGCACAAAGCGTTGCGGCAGGGTGATCCGCAAGCCGGAGCGAACGTGGCGATTGTCGGCCAAGGTGTCGTCGGGCTTTCGCTCACCGCGTATGCCGCGGCCTTCGGACTGCGAACTGCCGTCCTGGACACACAGCCTGTTCGTCTTGAGGCGGCAAAGAAGGTCGGTGCATGCCTCGCAACAACCCCGTCCGATGAAGCTACCGCACAGATCATGCAACTGTTCGACAGCGAAGGCGCGGACGTGTCGTTCGAAGCGGCTTCCAACTGGCGAGGAATTCGCACCGCAATGGAGCTGACGCGCACGGACGGCAAAGTCGTCATCGTTTCGCGTCACACGGACGATCCCGATTTCAATCCCGTGGGACATCCGTTTCTTGGCAAGAGGCTGAACATCGTCACAACGTATGGATATCCGCCAGACGATCATCGCTGGTCGTATCGTCGCTCGGTTGACCTCACGGTCGATTTGCTCGCGCGTCGTCGCCTCAACATCCGCCCCATGTTGACGCACCATTTCTCTTGGGAAGAGCTGCCGGAAGTATACCGGCGACTCGACGATGGCGACGCGTCCATCCTCGGTGGGATTATCAAATGGGACGAAGCGAATTGATTTCGCAAGTCAAACACGGCATGCTATACGGACTTCTTCGACCAAGCACACTGTTTTGACAAAGAGGATTCTAAATGTCGCCATCTACCCGACGTGGATTTCTTCAAACATCATTTGGCATTTCATGCGCGGCCGCAACTGGCTCGCTCGCACTCTCGGAACCTGTCGAACCGAACGAGCAAATAGAGAAGGCACGACAGCAGGCCCTCGAAGTGCTCAAGCCAAGCAAACGGGACTTGGAACACGGCCTTGAGTTGCACAAGAACTCGATTGTATTTGACGCGTATGGCTTCGCGCCGCGTGCGGCGCTCGACGGCGATGAGATCCGCAAGTTGGTCCTCGCCGGCGCGTCCGAAGTGGAACTTGATGACGCTCGTGAAGAAATGGGCATGACACGGGCCGTCACCAGTGCTGCCGAACGAGCGGAATTCATGCAAGCCTGGCGAGCTTCAGGGGTGACGTGCATCTTTCAAAACGCGGGCGAAGAGGGGCAAGCACCGTTGCGGTTGCTCAAGCGGCTTGCTCGATTTACGTATTTGACCGACATGTTGCCTGACTTTGTTCGCAAAGCAGCCACGCCCGACGATGTCGCCACCGCCAAGAAGGAAGATCGGCAATGTTTGTATTTTACCGGCAACGGCGTGCCGCTCACGCAGGATTGGATCTCGGTCGAAGACGAACTTCGCTATGTGCGGATCTTCTTTCAACTTGGCATTCGGATGATGCATCTGACCTATCAGCGGCGCAACATGATCGGCGACGGATGCGCCGAACCGGCCAACGCGGGACTGAGTGACTTTGGCCGGACGGTGATCAAAGAAATGAATCGCGTCGGAGTGATCGCTGACGTGGCACATAGCGGCTGGCGGACAAGCAAGGAAGCGGCTGAAGTTTCCGACAAGCCAATGGTCGCCAGCCACACGACTTGCGACGCACTGCATCATCACATCCGCGCGAAACCGACGGACGTAATCAAAGCGATCGCCGACACGGGCGGCTACATCGGCATCTGCTGCATCCCCAGTTTCCTCGGTGGCCGCGCGGACATCGGCGTGATGATGGAACACATCGACTACGTTGTGCAGCGATTCGGCCCGGAACATGTCGCGATTGGATCGGACGTGGCGTATTCGTCACGCAACGCGTCGGCCGAGAGTCGCAAAGTTCCCAAGCGTGGCCCAACTCGAAAAGACTGGCGGTCGTTGTGGCCTGATGGATCGCTGGGAATCAAAGGTGCCGCGCCGTTGAGCCTTGCCTGGACCAACTGGCCGTTGTTCACCGTCGGTCTTGTCCAGCGCGGTTACAAGGACCAAGACGTCAGAAAGATCATCGGCGGCAACGTCATGCGAGTCGCCCGCGCAGTGCTGCCAGCGCCTCTTCAACACGGATCAGATCAGCGATAAATGATTGCAATTGCAAAAAGGCAAACCGCCTCCCAGAATTCGAGTCCTTTTATCTTGTATGGAAGAGGGTGAAGGTCCATACTAACACCAAATGGAAAATGGTTGGATCTTCGTGCACTTTGAAATGTGACGGTTTGACGGCCAAATCTTTACGCTATCACCCAAAGCGTTTGATTTCAATCTGAACAAAATCCTCCTTCAATTCCATTTGGTACTAGCTGCCAAGTTTCATTCGAGGATTCATGATGTTGAATTTCACACGTCGTTTTGCGACTGAAGTGGTCATTCTCGTTTTGCTTACGACGACATTTGCTTCATCCGCCGAAGTTGTGCAGATTTGGAAGGGTCGGGCACCGATTGGCGAAGGCAAGTTTGAAAAGTCGGACACGCAGATCACCGTGCATCGAGCGGCGAAGGACAGCGGCGCTGCGATCGTCATTTGTCCCGGCGGCGGCTATGGTGGGCTGGTCACCGGCGCGGAAGGGCACGGTATCGCCAAATGGCTGAACGGTCACGGCATCACCGGCGTGGTACTGGAATATCGCCTGCCAAAAGGTCGGCCGTTCGTTCCACTGCTTGACGCCCAACGAGCCATTCGCACGGTTCGCGCGAACGCAAAAGAATGGAACATCGATCCGTCGCAAGTCGGCATCATCGGTTTTTCCGCCGGCGGTCACTTGGCGTCGACAGCCGCCACGCATTTCGACGATGGCGACCCGAGGGCAAAAGAACTGGTCGATCGTGAGAGTTGCCGTCCCGACTTTGCGATCCTGGTTTATCCCGTCGTCACGATGGGCGACGAGACACATGGTGGCTCGCGCAGAAATCTGCTGGGACCAGACCCGTCGCCAAAGTTGATCGAATTGTTCTCCAACGAAAAGCAGGTCACGAAAAACACACCGCCGATGTTTCTGGCCCATGCGCTCGACGACCGGCCCGTTCCGCCGGAGAACAGTAAAGCGCTCTTCGAAGCGCTACAGGCCATGAAGGTCCCGTCGCAATATCTCGAGTTACCGTCCGGCGGCCACGGCCTGAATGGTTACAAAGGCCCGATGTGGGACGCGTGGCAAAAGCAGTCGTTGGCATGGCTCGACGAATTGAAACTTGATGACGATGCGACAACAAGACTCAACGGCCAAACGTTCACGTTGCCGGCGGGATTCACAATCGAACAAGTGGCCAGTCCGCCGCTGGTCAATCGGCCGATCAGCGCCGACTTCGACGAACAAGGCCGGCTCTACGTGACCGATGTCAGCGGCACGAATGAAAATGTCAAAATCCAGGTCGAGAAGAAACCGCATCGCATTGTGCGGCTGGAAGATACCAACGGCGATGGCAAGTTCGACAAGAGCATCGTCTACGCAGATCGGTTGGCATTTCCGGAGGGCGCGTGTTGGCTCGACGGATCGCTCTATGTTTGTGCCCCGCCCGAGATTTGGAAGTTCACCGACACGACCAACGATGGTAGAGCCGACAAACGCGATGTTTGGTTCAACGGCAAAACGATCACGCACTGTGCCAACGATCTACACGGTCCGTACGTTGGTCCCGATGGCTGGCTTTACTGGTGCAAAGGTGCGTTCGCAACACAAACTTATGAGCGGCCCGGTAGGGATCCGCTGGTCACGCGCGCCGCGCACATTTTTCGCCGACGACCGGAAGGCGGGCCAATCGAATCGGTGATGACCGGCGGCATGGATAACCCGGTCGACGTCGTTTTCACGCCGGGCGGTGAGCGGATCTTCACAACGACGTTTCTCGTTCATCCGGGCAACGGTGTTCGAGACGGTTTAATTCATGCGGTCTACGGCGGCGTGTATGGCAAAGAGCAAGGCGCGCTCGACGGCCATCCCCGCACCGGCGAGTTGATGCCGATCCTCGCCCATCTCGGCGCAGCCGCTCCGTGTGGTCTCGCGCGGTTGGAGTCCGATCAACTTGGCACGGACTACAAAAACAACGTGCTCGCCTGTTCGTTCAACATGCACAAAATCACGCGCCACGTGCTCACCAAAGAAGGTGCGACGTTCCATTCCGACTTCACCGACTTCCTTGTCAGCGACAACGTCGACTTTCATCCGACCGATGTCTTCGAAGACGCTGATGGCAGTGTCCTGGTCGTCACAACCGGCGGTTGGTACAAGCTTTGTTGCCCTACTTCGCAACTCGCAAAACCCGATATCCTCGGCGCGATTTATCGGGTCCGCCGCAAGGATTCGCACAAGGTCGACGACCCGCGCGGCAGATCAATCAAGTGGTCGATGCGAACAAGCGAACAATTGGCCGAGACACTCAACGACGAACGTCCGGCCGTCGCGCGTCGCGCGATGCAATTGCTCGCCAAGCACAACAAACCGGCGGTCGCCCCGCTGAGCCGAGTGATCCAAAAATCCAACGATCCAAATCATCGGCGGCAAGCGGTCTGGGCCATGACCTGGATCAAAGACGCCGCCGCGCGAAGCGCCGTTCGCACCGCACTCACGGATAAAAACGAAACCGTTCGGCAAGCCGCGTTGCATTCGATCAGCGTCTGGCAGGACAAGGCGGCGGAGCCGCTGCTTGCAAGACTGCTAAGTCGAGGTCAGGCTCACAATCGACGTGCCGCCGCCGAAGCGATCGGCCGGATCGGTACATCGGCGTCCGTGTCAAAAATTTTCGAGGCCGTGGAAGACTGCGACAACCGCCCGCTGGAGCACTCGCTCATCTACGCCGCCATGGAAATCGGCGACGCCAAAGCGATTCGCGAACAACTCGCCTCGGCCAACAATTCCCGCGTGCGACGAGCGGCCATGATCGCGCTGGACCAGATGCCCGGTGGCGACCTGCCGTCGAACGAAGTCATTCCGTATCTCACCAGCGACGATCCAATCTTGCATGAGACGGCGTGGTGGATCGTCGATCACCATCCACAATGGGCAGGCGAAATGGCCGACTATTTTCAAAGTGTGCTTCGACAGAAACTGAACGACGAAGACGCCGCGCAGCTAACGAATCGTTTGGCTCGGTTCGCCGGTGCCGAAGCAATCCAAAAGGTCATGGCCGAACGAATGCAACACGACGCGACGCCAACCGCCGTGCGGCTCGCCATTCTCAACGCGATGGCCGCCAGCCGGCAAAAGCCGATTCCCCCTGCATGGACTAGCCCGCTGCTCGCACAACTTTCATCCGATGCGCCGAACGTCCTCGCCGCCGCGGTGTCCGCCGTGAAGACGTTGACTGATGCGAAACCGGACGAGTCGTTCACCAAACGGCTGCAACAATTGGCCAGCGAAACTCAACGCTCGGCCGACGTGCGGCTCCAAGCGATGTTGTCGTTACCCGCCGGTTCGCGAAACCTCGATGCCGCGACCTTGAATTTCGTTTGTGGACAAATGAATCTCGACCAAAGCGTCGTCTTGCGTTCACTGGCGGTGGATGTTGTAACGTCAACACCGCTCGGCGCTGAACAACTGCAAACCGTTGCCGGGGTGATACCAACGACGGGCGCAATGGAATTGCAGCGACTGATGGCCATGTTTGCAAAGTTGAAAGACGCAAAGGTCGGGCTGCGACTCGTTGCTGCGCTCGACGCATGTCCCGCCGCTACCTCACTTTTCCCCGACAAACTCAAGGAGCAATTGTCCGGCTTTGGCCTGGCCACGCTCGAGCGGGCACAACCACTGTTAGCACGAATCGAAAAAGAAAACCGTGACAAACTTGCACGCGTGGAAACAATCTTGGCGCTCATGGCCAAAGCCGACGCCCGGAACGGCCATCAAGTCTTCAAAAGCAGCAAAGCATCATGTCTGGCCTGTCATCGACGAGGGTACATCGGCAATAACATTGGTCCCGATTTGAATCGCATTGGTTCGGTTCGTACCGAGCGCGATCTGCTGGAGTCGATCCTTTTCCCCAGTCTGACGTTCGTCCGCAGCTACGAACCAGTTTCGATCATCACGTCCGACGGCAAAATCCACAGCGGCACCATTCGAGACGAAAACCGCGAAGAACTCACGTTACAGCTTGACGCCCAGAAGTCGGTCAGGATTCCGATCGATGAAATCGATGAGCGGCAACAAGGCACTGTTTCTATCATGCCGGCCGGTTTGGAAAAGCAACTCTCGCCGCAGGATCTTGCCGACTTGGTGAAATTCTTGAGAGAAGGTCGGTAATGCGGTTTTGCTGTCAGAATGATGAAAGTCAGAATCATGAAGGACGCGAGTATGAGAATTATTCTGACTTACATAATTCTGCCATGTTGTGCAGCTTCCTTGGCAGCCGAACCGGCAGGAGTCGTTGGATCGTGGTCGTTCGATGAAGGCCAGGGCAATGTCGTGCGTGACACGTCGGACCATGAGAATCACGGAAAGATCATCAACGCCAAATGGTGCGAAGGAAAGTCTGGCAGCGGGCTGTACTTTAACGGCAAGGATTCTTGGGTCGATTGTGGTTCCGCCGAGTCGTTCAATCTGACGAACGGCGTGACGATCGAAGCTTGGATTCGGCCGGAGAACACGCGCAACGCGAGCATGACGATCGTGGCCAAAGGGTATCGATACCGCGGCAACTACAACTTGCGAATGGGAACACCGTGGGATCACAGCAAAGTGATGTTCGAAGTCGGCCCATGGCGCACGCACGAGATTCCGATTCCCTTTGAAGAGTGGTCGCATGTTGCTGGCGTTTGCGACGGCCAGCGCGTCGGCGTGTTCGTCAACGGCAAACTGGTTTCCGCAAGGCCGTTCGTCTCGTATTTGAAACCAAACGAAACTTCGCTCACAATTGGCCGCTGCATCGGCGCGCCGAACGACGGCGAGTTTTTCAAAGGCACGATTGACGACGTGCGAATCTATGACCGCGTGCTTGAAAAGTACAAACTTTCGGGCACGACGGGCGCAACGATCAATCGCAAGGTTCGCACGATCACTAGCCGTGGCCAGTGGGGCACGTACGAAGGGTTCCCTGGTGTTTGCCGTCTGAAGAACGGCGACTTGCTGGTCGTGTTTTATGGCGGGAACGATCACATGGGTTGGCCCCACCCGGACCTTCCAAATCGCGGTCGTATTTGTGTCATGCGATCGACCGACAATGCCAAGACTTGGTCCGAGCCCAAAACGCTGATCGACGGACCGACGGGCGAACGTGATCCAAGCATCAGCCAACTGAGCGATGGCACGGTGATCTGTTCATATTATGGCACCGTCTGGTACGAGCAAGGGCGGACCTGCGATGTGCGTACCTTGCGAAGTTTCGACAACGGCAAAACCTGGGAAACAGAACCGGCCGACGTTCCAGCCCCGTGGTATTCGGATGAACAACGACAAGAGGTTATTGCCAATGCGGGCCCGCCCGCGAAGACGGCGTCGAATGAACATCCAATTCGCGAGAAGTTCAAAGCGATCAACGCGACGACACGGCCGGTTCGAGAGCTTTCCGACGGCACATTGGTCTTGCCAATTTATGGCCAATACGGCGACCAGCCCTACCGCAGCGCGATGACACGTTCGACCGACGGCGGCAAGACCTGGGGCGACGTCAGCATGATTTCCGAGGAACACCACCATTGTGAACCTGACGTGATCGAATTGCCCGACGGCCGTTTGCTGTGCATGCTGCGTCCCTGCATGTGTCAGATGATCTCGAGCGATAAGGGGCGCACGTGGAGCAAACCAGTCCGGCTGTTGCGCGGCGAAGCTCCAAGTTTGGTGCTGACCAGCGACAACGTTTTGCTGTGCGGACATCGCGAGCGCCCGGGAGTGCGAACGGGTGTGATCTTGTCGGCCGATTTTGGCAAAACATGGAGTCCGCCACGGATGATCGATTTTGCTGGCGGCGCATATCCGTCCTTCATCGAATTGGACGACGGACGGATTCTGTGCATTCACTACCAAGAAGGTGCTGGTGGCAACATTCGTCAAGCGATATTCAAAGTCGACGGTAAATCCCGCACCATCGAACTCGTTGATCCGTGAGACTTGTCGCTATCCCTCTCTCAGTTCGGTAGATGCACTGTCTATCGCTTTACCCATCATCGAACCTCGCAGAACCCGTGAGCCGACGGCGCTAGCCGCGGGCCGGTGCGTCACAAAGTGGCCGACATTTCGGCGACGCCAACACCCCGTGCACCGTGTTTTCCTGGGGCCCGAGGATTGACAGGCCGAAACATGGGT
>CAYFJO010000373.1:0-10783 GCA_964343305.1 uncultured Pirellulaceae bacterium
GAATCCCAGGTTCTCGTACCAGGCGATCTTGTCGTCATTGGTTGACGCACTGACTACATCGAGATCACCGTCACCATCAACGTCTGCCGCGATGACGCTAAACGCTCCATTCGCCGCTGAGCTGAGAATCGTGCGCGTGAAGTTCTCGTTGCCATCGTTTTTGAGCCAGGCAATTTCGCCATCTATCTGAGACGCGCTAAGCACGTCGACATCGCCGTCGCCGTCGATGTCGGCGGCAAAGACATTTCGCGAACCCTCTCCCGCCAAGCTGATCGTATGCTCGGTAAAGTTCTCACTACCGTCGTTCTCATACCACGCGATTTTGTTGTCGTTGGCGGACGCGCTGAGGACATCCAAATTGCCGTCCCCGTTGACGTCCGCAGCAAACACGCCGCGAACGTAATCGGCTGAAAGGCTGATGGTGTGCAGGGTGAAGTTTTCGTTGCCGTCGTTCTCATACCAGGCAACCTTATTGTCATCCTGTGAAGTGCTAAGCACATCCATATCGCCGTCGCCGTCTACATCGGCTGCAAAAACATCATTGGCGACTTCTGCGAGCGTGCTTATCGTATGATCGGTAAAGTTTCCATGGCCGTCGTTCTCGTACCAAGCGATCTTGTCATCCAAGAGCGAGGCGCTGAGAACATCCACATCGCCGTCATTGTCTACATCGGCAGCAAACACACTCGCGGGCCCAGCGGCGGCCGTGCTGACTGTGTGCCCAGTGAAATTCTGGCTGCCGTCGTTCTCGTACCAGGCAATCTTGTTGTCGTTAGCGGCCGCGCTCAGCACGTCGAGGTCTCCGTCGCCGTCCACGTCCGCGGCGAACACTTTAACGGGGTCATCCGTTGTGCTAATCGTGTGCTCGGTGAAGTTTTGGTTGCCGTCATTCTCATACCAGGCAACCTTGTTGTCTGACGCACTAAGCAAATCCATGTCGCCATCGCCATCCACGTCCGCGGCAAACACACTAGTAGTATGATCGGCCGACGTGCTGACGATCGTTTGGCCGCCAAACGTACCTGAACTGACGGCCGGATTTGTAATTGTTACTTGGTAGTCTTCCACTTCGCCATCGAAAGCTGCACCTGTTGGCGACAGATCGCCGGCTGTGCTGAGGCGGAACCTGGCATAGGTCGCTCCCGCTTTGGCCCAATTTGGCACGTCAATCGTCAGATTGTTGTTGCCCACGACAACTGCGACGTCGTCAAAGATATGCTCACCCGGTCCGCCCCAACTGCCATCACCGTTGAAGTCGATCCAGGCATCTAGTATGCCCGCCGCGCCTTGCACATTGACTGTCACGGTCGCATCAAGAGCACCGATTTGAATGGTGCCGAACGTAACACCATCTTCATCGTCAGGGCTCCCTGTCGTATCATCCGCATCGGCATTCGCTGAGTGTGTGCCGTCCGAATCAACGTCGCGATTGGTACCGAGTGTTAAACCAACCGAATCATGTCGCGCGCCGTTTTCGGCGAATGTCGTCGGATATGGACTTGGGGCATCTCCAAAATCAAGACTAAAGTTCTCGAACCAATGAATTGCGTCGTCAGCACTCGCCGCCGATGTAACATCCAGGTCGCCATCGGAATCCACGTCCGCGACGAACACGCTGGCGGCACCATCGGCAGCGTTGCTGATTGTGTGAGCGGCAAAGATTTCACTGCCGTCGTTCTCATACCAAGCAACTTTGTCGTCGGAAATTGACACGCTGACCACATCGACGTCTGAATCGCCGTCCATGTCCGCAGCGAACACGTCGAACGCGCCCATCGCCGTCGTGCTGATCGTGTGGGTCGTAAAGTTTTCGCTGCCATCGTTCTTGTACCAGGCGATCTTGTGATCGTTGGCCGACGCCGATAACACGTCCGTGTCGCCATCCGAATCCACGTCGGCTGCAAAAACGTTACGCACGGACTGAGCGCCGGTCGTGATGGTGCGCGTCGTGAAGTTTTGGTTGCCGTCGTTTTCGTACCAGGCAACTTTGTTGTCCGTAGGTGACGCGCTGACAACGTCCATGTCTCCGTCGGAGTCCACGTCAACGGCAAGTACAGCCACTGCGTCCATCGCCAAGGTTGTGATCGTATGTAGTGTGAAGTTCTGGTTGCCGTCGTTTTCGTACCAGGCAATCTTGTTCTCGAATTCCGACGCGCTCAGCACGTCGATGTCGCCATCGCCATCCATGTCGGATGCGGAAACGTCTCGCGCATCACGTGCCAGCGTCGTAATGGTGTGCGTGGTGAAATTCTGACTGCCATCATTTTCGTACCAGGCAATCTTGTCGTCCTGGAACGATGCACTGAGTGCGTCCAGATCGCCATCACCGTCCACATCGACCGCAAATACGCTCATCGCACCGATGGCACCGGCAGTGATCGTGTACTCGGTAAAGCTCTCGCTGCCGTCATTTTCGTACCAAGCAATCTTGTTCTCGTGTTCGACAGCGCCCAGAACGTCCATGTCGCCATCGTTGTCCACATCGGCGGCGAACACGGATCGCGCACCGTCTTCGACGGCGGCAACCGTGTAGGCGGGGCCAAACGCGCGACTGGCCGTCCCGGCCGGCAGAATTGTGACTTGATGATCTTCGACTTCGCCATCGAGCGCCACACCACCGATCGCCAGATCGCCCGTTGTGCTCAGACGGAATCGAGCGTACGTGATGCCATTAGCCGCCCAACTTGGCACGTCGAACGTCAAGTTGTTGTCGCCGGTGCTGACATTGAATGAGTCAAGTATCTGTTCGCCCGGTCCGCCCCAAGTGCCGTCGCTGTTGAAGTCGATCCAGGCATCAAGTTTGCCCGCCGCGCCTTGAACGTTGACCGTCATCGTAGCATCGAGTGCCCCAACTTGGATCGTGCCAAACGTCACGCCGTCTTCATCATCTTGTAGTGTGTCATTGTCGTCGTGGTCGGCATTGGGTGAGTTTGTACCGTCCGCTTCGCTGTCCCGTGTCGCGCCGAGTTTGGGGCCGCTGCTAGGATGTTGCGCGCCGCCTTGGGCGAACGTGGTTGGATAGGGGGCCGGTGCATCGCCGTAATCGGCAAGGACGCCGACGCTGTGCACCGCCGTACCGACCCCCATGTCGTCGTCGGTGACGTTGAGTGTGATTTCAAAGACGCCGCGTTGATCAGCCGTGAAGTCGATCGTCGGCTGCATGCCGGTTGCAACCGTTGTGCCATTGAAGGTTACCGTCCAGTCGTACGTGTGCGTATCGTTGACGCCCACGTCCATGACGTTTGATGTGAGGTTGACCAGCGCGTTGAAGGCGACCCCAGACGGCCCGCTGATTGAAACGGTTGGAGCGACGTTGTTGACGGTGGCAAACAATTGGGGCACGTCGCGCTGTGCGTTGGCCACCCCGGCGGCATAGATGGCTTTGATTTCATCGCTTGATAAAGCTCGCTGGTAGATGCCAACTTCATCGATAAGTCCGTTGAGATCATCATGCGCTATCGTCGTATGCGCGCCGATATGCAGAGGTTGTGTGTCAATCGCTACAGGGGATGCTGCGGTATCCGTCCCAACAAGGTTTGCGTCAAGATAGAGCTGAACTCCGTCCGTTGTCGTGTCTCCTGTCCAAGCTGCCGCGACATGGTGGAACTGGCCATCATTAATGGCAGGTCCGGTAATATCAAAGCTGTGGACACCGTTCGTGCCGTCAGAGCCTAGCAGCCGCAAGAGTCCTCCAGAACGGACGAACACTCCCATGCCCTCCTCGGCCTGGGATGCCGCGCCACTGACGAGCAGGGCCTCAGGGTCCGTTGTCTGCACCCAGAAATCGAACGTAACTCCATTGCTATAATCGACGTGCAAGTTGGTGCGGACCGCGTCATCAACACCATCGAAACTGAAGGCCGATCCCACTTGGCCCGGCGCAAAGGTCGTGTCGCCTTCAAGAATGCCATCGTTATTCCCCGCACTGTCTGTCGCATCGCCTTCACCTCGCCACCAGGAAATTAACTCTGGCGGTTGGCTCGTCGTGGCGACTCCACCGTCGTCGTCCGTGAGTTCCACGGAGATTACATAGTCATCGCTCGAAGTCCCCGTCGGGTTGTCGTCGGGATACTGATGGTCGACGCTGAAGCCTACCGAACCGGTCGAGGTGTCGACCGCGGTAATCGTTAAAACGGCGCTGTCGGTCGACGAATTGAACGTGTCGTTCACAGCGAGTGTATTGATCGCGTTCAAAGCAAACGTCGATTCGGTGCTGTTGTTGGGATCGCCCCAGTTGATTGCCGCAGTATGTGTGTCGAGGATTCCGGGGTCGAGGAATGTGCCGTTCAGCGTGAGGGAACTGCCTTCGTCAACGGGATTGGGCGAGACAGCAGGCCCGGCCGTGAAGACCGGCGCCACATTGTTGACGATCAGCGGGAAGCCCACACTGCTGGTTGCCCCGTGTTCGTCGGTGGCGGTGAGCGTGATCACATCGTGGATCGCCTGAATGTAAACGGCGCCGGCGTCGGGCTGTCCTGAGACGTCGGCAGCGTATGAACCAGCCATCAGGCGTCCTTGATCGAGCGATACGGCATAGCCAAATTGATCGCCGCTGGCAGCGTCGGTCGGTACGACTTTGCGATCTTCGGACCACAACGATCCGGACTTCCGAAAGACATAGGCAGCGCCCGTTGGGTCGCCGCCGTGGTTTGCCGACGAGGAACCGACGACGATGGTTTCGCCGTCCACGTCCACCGACTGACCGAAGAGGGTATTCGGTGCGCCATCGCTGGCGTGCAGTTCCTGGTGTTCGCCCCAGTTGTCCGGGCCGCCATGATGACGCTCGAAGATGTTTGCTGAGCCAGAGTTCGTACCAAAGTCTTCGTCGAGGCGCGCGCCTGCGACGACGATGTCGCCGTCGATCGCTACGCTGAAGCCAAATGCATCATCGTCGTCCGCACCGCTGGCCAGAAGCTTCTTGGCTTGCCCCCAGTTATTCGTGCCGCCGAGATTCCGCTCGTAGATAAAGGCCGAACCTGAGTTTGTTCCCGCGTCGTCGTCAAACGGGTTGCCGACGACAATCGTGTCGTCACTGATGTCCAGCTTCCAACCGTATTCGTCATTGTTGGTGCGGACATCGGCCGTGAGGATCTTGGTCTGTCCCCAGTCATCCATCCCGTCACTGTTGGCGTCGCGCTCGAAGACATATGCCTTGCCTTGCCGCGTGTCCTTGAATGGAGCGCTGACGACAACGGTGTCCCCGGACACCGCCACGTCGTGCCCAAAGAAGTCACCGCCGGCCGCATCTGAAGCTGTCAAGACAACCGCCGGATTCCAATTCGCGCCGTCAAACGTAAAGACGTGTGCGGCGCCGGAATCTGACACGCCGTCTTCATCGCGTTCTGCGCCGACGACGATCGTATCGCCATCGATGCTTACCGACCGCCCAAAGTTATCGTCGGCGCTGGGGCTGGCCGCGGAAAGCGTTGTGTGAAGGTTCCACAGGTCATCGGACAAGACGGCTAGCGTCCCATTTGCATCGCGTTCATAGACATAGGCGGCCCCCTCGTCGCCAGCCCCGGACTGCCACGCCCCAACGACAGCAAAGTCGCCATGCATGTCGACCGCGATACCATAATTCTCGCCGGCCTGGAGTGTCGCGGCTGTCAGTTTGACTTCGTTGAAGGGAAGATTGTCGACCGTGTCGTACGTCCAATGCCAGAGGCCGCTGCTGCCGGAGTCGTGGCTGAAGTCGCCGATCGGCGAATGGGTGATTGTCACGTCGTCGCCGTTCAGATCCTCGAACGTGCCAGACCGCGTGGCCGTCTCGCCTTCATCGACCGTGGGCGAGTCGATGCTGACGTTTACCGAGTTGACCCGGAAGGCTTCGTCGACGCTATGGGCAAAGGCAACCAGGCGGAGTGCGCTGCCGGAGTTGATCACGCGGTTGGACTGGTATGAGTCCGGTACGGGATTACCGTTGGCAAAAATGTTGTTCAGCGTCGTGACTGAGTCGAGAACCACGTCGAACGAGATCTGATTCGGGTTCCCCAGTGGAAACCCAGTTTCAAGTAAAACGGGGGTCCCGGAGAATTGAGTTGCATCGTCACCCTCTGCCGCGAACACCGCGCCGCCGCCGTCCTCATGGCCCAGCAGGATAACGTCCTGGCCGTCAGAAATGCCGATATAGAAATCGTTGTCCGTAGTGAGCGGTTCATACTCAACATCAATGGTGACGGTATGCGGTTCGTCTGCCGCCAGTTCACCCGTGGTTACGATCGGTGCCGAGAACAGCTTCTGCCAGACCTGCGTTCGCGTGCCCGGGAAGTGCAGGCCCGTATCCAAGTTGTATGGGCTGAAAAAGCTGGCGTGAGCGGTTGACGGATGAGCAGAAAATTGAATTGAAAGTCTGGCAACGAGAAAATTCATGGAGTCCTAACCAACTTCGCCATACAATGTCTACGGTTGTCCGCAAAGACTTTGGTCTTGAAGCTGCTCAAGTTGTACTTGGCCATTCCCGTGCCGATGTGACGCAGATTTACGCCGAGCGTGACTTGGAAATGGCAGAACGAGTCATCAAGCAAATTGGTTGAACTTTGAGGTGAGTGTGTCCAAGAAGAAAAAGAAGTCACAATCGCACCTTGATGATCCTGAGTTGAAGAAGAAAATCGCACGAGCGACGAACAAGTTCAAGTCAAGATTCATGCAGATACCCGAAGCCCTTGGGGACTCTCTTTCCGTGGGGACCAAGTTGCCAATTCTCGAACCAGTGAGCAGCTCGACGGCGGAAGATCCGAAGTGCATGTACCTTGGTGACAGACGTATCCAAGTGCCAGATTGTGAGAAGCCAGTTGTTATAAAACTGAAGTTTCAGAAACTGGTCGAGTATCTTGTAGAAAATAGAACCGCGGACACGATCCACCTTAAGAACATTGGTCTGTCGAACCCAAGTCAGCTCATAGGAGAACTATGCGACACATATAAAGAACTACAACCATTTATCGAGCGGCCAGGAAAAGAAAGGAAAGGCGAGGGGTACCAAACAACGATCATTGATGGCCGAAAGTGAGCATCATAAAGATATTACACATATTACATATTCGGTACACATCTAAAACTACATCGGTTTCAACAGCACGCATAACCTTTACTGACACGCATTGTTTTTCAAACAACCTCGTATCAATAAGGGTCTTAGCATGTGCAAATCGATTGATCTCGAAACTGATCAGCTTCTAACACTTAGCGACGCTTGTCGTCGCCTTTTGATTAAGCCAGTCTCGCCTGCAACACTGTGGCGATGGCGAACTATTGGTGTATTAGTAAACGGCACGCGTATTAAACTCGCTTGCGTGAAGGTGGGGCGTACTTGGCACACGACCAAGACCGCATTTGCAGACTTCTTGAAGCGGCAAACCGAAGCCGCCACTGCTGACCATTCTGAATCTGGTGAGCGTTCAGAATCTACAAGTCGCCAGTTGTCTAAGGCTGGCCTTCTGTAATAACCAGCAACGAATCCCATTAACCAAGCGGCGTCTCTCTGATCTCTAACCTTGCCCTTTACTTCAAAAAAAAATGCCCGGCTGTTACTCGCAATAACAACACCGGGCAAAACAGAGTTTACACGTGAATAATACCAAAACAAAGGATCGCAAACTATCTGAAGTAATGGGGCCAGATGGCGTTGAACAATTTGAAAGGCAAAAAACCGGGCACAAAAAATCACCCAAGCCAAAACGTAATAAACACAGGCGTTCTGCAGATGGTGCCGCAAATAATCAACTCGGAGCAAAGGTCGAGACGATCAAATCGATGGACAAGCAGGGCCTGACGCTTCGATTGTGTAGTGGGAAGAAATGTCTCGATACTGGCTGGCCAGATAATACACCAACTGCTGCCCAACTGATCAAGCGGCTCAAGGAGAATCCTAGTCTCAACATCGCACTGGCAATGCACGAGAACCAGTACATTGATGTCGAATGTGATAGCGACGAGGCTGAAGCCAACCTCTCCAAAATGTTCAACGGAAAGATCCCCAAGACACCGGCTTGGCAAAGCGCACGCGGTAAGCATCGCTTGTTCCAACAGTCAGGCGGTCTGCCCAAGAAAAGTGTTCTGCATCTAGACGGTGTTGAATTCCGTATCGGCAACGGTGGTGGATGCCTGAGCGTGCTCCCACCATCTGACGGCCGGGAATGGCTGGATGGCCAAAGTCTCCTTGATGACGTTGAATTCGCCAGGCTACCTAGCTCCATCACCAAGAGGCTAAAGGCGAAAGACAAGGCGTCCCAGAAGAGCGAGCCAAACTCCACAGTCAATGGCAAGATTGAAGAAGTTCGCGTGACTATTTTTCCAGACAGGTTTGATGACTCACTTTTCTGTGTTTCCATTTCGTTCGATGGTGTAGCTACTTTTCTTCCAGAGAAATACAAAACACCCGATTACGCTAAGTACGCAGCGTTTGATTATCTCGCAGAAAAGTTGCACTGGTAACGTAGACCCCCCCTTGGGTCCTTCGCGGCGATATAGAAAAAGGGAATCAACACCCCTCGGACCCCTACGGCCCCACATCATATTTTTCATTTTCTGGTTAGGGTTAATTTTCATGGCTAAAAACCAACCGATCAAAACTTTTGGTGCTGTCGCCAAACATTGTGGCGTCAGCGAAACCACGGTGTTCAAATGGCGGCGACAGTTTGACGACTTTCCCAAGCCTGGACCGCGTGGCTACAGCAAGAAGGCAATCGACACATTTTGCAAACGCAACAACTTAGGCCCACATCGCACCATCAAGCCTCAACAGCAATCGACCGACCAAGCCACGCTGCACGAGTTACGCAAGCAAAACCTGATAGAAAAAACTGAGCGTGAAAAAATTGCCCGCACCCGTGAGCAACTCGAACTGGGCAAAGAACTCGGCAAGCTGGTTCTAGTCAGCGATGTAGAAAGCTTTCACCGCAAGTTGGCAGCAACAATTGTTCGCACTTTCGAAACCGTGCCAGATCAAGTTGATAGAGACTTACCCAAATCTCTAAAAGGCACCGACCGAAAAAAAGCTGTTGAAGCCGCTAATCGTATTGTAAAGGACTGCCTTTACGTAGTTCGAGAATTCATGATCGACCTAAAAGAAGCCTTAGCTAAGGAAGGCTAACCACGCGATTGATTGCGACATCAGGCGGCAAAAAAGTGTCAAACTGTATTGTTGTTTGAATTCACTTGGCATGTGTGGTCCAATCATTCCCATGCAGCGCGAGTGCCGTCCGGTAACGCATCACGGTGGACCACGAATTGACATGTCGTGCGCGTTGCTCTCCCAGAGCCTTTGCCACTGAGCCAATCGTCACCACCGTCTCTCTACTCCGCAGCGATTTCCACCACACCAGCTTGCTGCCCAACCCCCCTCGCTTGCCCTTCGGGCTTGGTCTCTGGAAGAATGCGATGTGATTCAAATAACGAATTCTTTTTAAAAAAAGCATAATTTTCTTGAGGAAACTGGGCTGCAAAGGTTATGATCGATAGCCGGTTCATCCTTCATTCATTCTTTTAAAGGAAGTTCGTATGATTGCAGCGAAACAGAAGACAGGTTTTACGCTCGTGGAATTGTTGGTGGTGATTGCCATCATTGGAATTTTGATTGCCCTGTTGTTGCCCGCCGTCCAGGCCGCCCGTGAAGCCGCCCGTCGTTCGCAATGCGTGAACAATCTCAAGCAGATTGGTATCGCGATGCACAACTATTATGACACTTATAAAATTCTACCTCATGCTTCAGTCTACCACGGTGGTGGTGAAGCCAATCGGATGCGAAATGGGCAGGAATCCAATCATCACAATGGATCCCGCGGTTCGGTGTTGTTCAAACTGCTTCCCTTTGTGGAGCAACAAGCCTTGTTCGATGCGGTGAAGGACGACCGGAATAACTTCCGCGAACGATATGGCATTCGCAACCGCTTCAACGACGTCAACCATAATGGCACCCAGGAATTACCGAAGGAACAATACTTCACTGACGTTCACATTCCTGGTTATTGGTGTCCCTCGTCGGACAGTCCGAAATGGGAATATAACGATCCTGGCCATAACAACCGCCATGCCCTAGGTTCTTATATGACCAGCTGCGGTGCACAACGCCATAAACATAGTAGTACCGAATGCCACAACTCAACCGAATATGGACCGCTAATCGTGGAAGAAGGCGACTTCTTTGACGTACCTGGAAATACGAACCCAGGACACGCAAACTGGGGTCATCAGGCCCGACCTGACCACACCTCTGGACCATTTAGTGCAGTCTACTATTCATCCACTTTTGGAGAGATCACCGATGGTTTGTCGAATACGTTTCTTGCGGGTGAATTCGTCCCCAACCGTCAGGTGTGGCATTGGGAGTATGGTTGGATGGGACTGCACGGTATTGCTGGTGTTGCCGGTACAGCTGCACCGTGCAACGCTCCCGTCCAAGCGAGAGGCGGCAACGCCGTTGCCCCACATGCCAGCATAGATCCGACAGGAACGTTGTTGAGTCATGGTTGTACCAGATGGGACAGACTCATGGCTGGTGGGTTCAGGTCGGTGCACTCCGGTAATGGTTGTAATATGCTGCTCGGTGACGGTTCCGTGCACTTCTTCTATCACAATGTGGACTACACGGTCTGGCAACGCTTTGGCAGCCGTAAAGACGGTCAACAAGTAAAGCTGCCGGGCAAGGGTTAAACCGCCCCGTTGTCTGTTCTCTAAGAATCAAGCAGCCGCAGCATTCGTTGCGGCTGTTTTTTTGTTCGTCTGGCAATGAGTAAGCGCGCACCAGAACCATCGTTGACGCGTGGTTTAGGTTGGAGATTTTGGA
>CAYFJO010000374.1:0-10771 GCA_964343305.1 uncultured Pirellulaceae bacterium
GAAATTAGACTCTTTGGCGACAAACATCAAAAAGTCGCTGAACGACTTGCGGCGTATGCCAATTTCTCTTGGAGTCAAAGGAATCCTAAAAAAACACTGTCGCTGTTTGAGCAGTCACTGACAATTTGGGAGTCTTTGGGATCAGATTCTCCATATTTCAATCATACTCAGGTTGCGGCATGCTCGCTTCTGATGGAGATGAAGGAGTTTCGAAAGGCAAAAAGAATTGCGAAGGATTCGCTTAAACGGTCAAAGAAGATTCACGGTGAAAGGAATCCTTTAGTAGTATCGGCCCTTGTAACACTGTCTTCGGTTTATCGCGAAATGCGGCAGTATAAGAAGGGGAAAAGACTTCTAAAGGAAGCATTGGCCATAATCGAAGCCAGTCCAGGCGAACGCAATCCCTATCGTGTTGACGTTTTGAAATTCTACGCCAGGTTGCTTCGATGTATGGGTGGAAGGAAAAAAGATGCGAAATCACTGGAGCGCGAAGCATCCCGTTTTGAGGCCGCCGAACTCAATTCCCGAATGGTTCGATCTGAGAGTGAATCGTTAGAATAGTCCGCTGATTGCGTCCAGCCTGATCATTCTGGCCTCGGCCGAATTGGAGCCTGCTTTCGGGAGAGAGTTGCCTGAATCGGGTTGGTTGGCGGCTGAAATCACAGTTCGTACGTACCCATAGGGTGAGTTAACCAGGCTCTGAGCCATTATCGAAAAGGAAGTGTATGCCGTAGCAAGCAAACGAGGCCTTTCCGGGTAAGGTCGATCCAGCCGCCCGGTATCGCTGCTTTGCAGCGAGAGTTGGCGAGGTGAAGGGTGTGTGCCCTGAATCTGACACGTAGCCCCGAGAACGGGAAAGTTTGGGTGACTGCCGACCGTTTTCACCTAACGAGCAGGCCATGCGTAAATCGCGCTACAGGAGAGTGGCTTACGAGCCCCCGGGGTCTCAGACAGCATCGAGCCAATGACGATCATGGAGCAATCCTGGCATACAGGAAGGCTCTTGGGTAGGAAGCCCGAGTATGAACATGCAACGTAAGAGAAGCGGTTCAAATGGCCGACCTGTAGTGGGACGGGAACTGGTTTAGCGATGAAGCGGCTAATCCCCGTGGAGTGAAAGTTCCCGCACTCGAACGATTCTCTCACCGCTGTTGTCGAATATCTATCTTCACTACGTGTTGGATCTTTGGTTCCAACGCCGCATTCGTCGGCAGTGCTGGGGTGAGGCTTCCTTGTTCCGGTTTGCCGATGATTTTCTGGCCTGTATCGAATTTCAATCCCATGCGGATCAATTTCGAGCGAGCCTTGGCGATCGTATGGAGAAGTTTCAACTGGAACTTGCTGAAGAGAAAACGCGACACCTTGAGTTTGGCCGTTACGCTCGGGCCAAGGCGTACTGGAGTGGTGACAAGCCACGGGAATTTGATTTCCTGGGGATGACCTTCTTCTGTGGCAAGACTCGATACGGTTCGTTCAAGGTGAAGCGAAAGACATCACGCAAGAAACTGCGGCAGTCACTGGCAAGGTTCACGGACTGGATACGGAGGTATCGCAACTTGTTGCCCACCAGAGACCTGCTCCGTCGGGCCAAAGCACGCGTCAGCGGTCACTTGAACTATTATGCGATTACGGACAACTCAGACAGCTGTCATCTGTACATGCATCTGACAACCCGCGCGTTGTTCAAATGGCTGAACCGACGTAGTCAACGCAAGTCGTATACGTGGGATGGTTTTCATCACGCCTTACAACATGTTGGTTGGCCGAGTCCTCGTGTTCGAGCCCACATGAACCCGTTTAACCCGATGCCGAATGTTGAGTGAAGAGCCGGATGTGGGAAAGCTGTTTGTCCGGTTCTGTGAGGGGCTGGGGAGCAACTGATGTATGGCCGAGATATTGTGGCACCACCGGGAAACCAGGTGGCAAACTGAGAACACGAACGTCGGCCTGTAGCGTCGGAAGTCCCCAGTCTACTCGACAAAAACTAGAACGACGTTTTTGTTCTTTGAAAATCTAGAGCAACGATCAGCGCGCCTTGGTGGACGCAACCAAAACGACTAACGCTCGCTCGGGACTCACCCTCGTCGGTTTCGACCAAGAGTCTCGAAATCGCGTGACACACCCCAAGTGAGTCCCGCGATATAAGTCAGTTGAAATTGGCAATTTGCGGAAACCGTGTTTTTTCCAGTTTTACGTCGTCTGCCAGTAGGCGAGTGTGTGAAAACGTGAGTCCCGCGACATGTGTTGTCGCTGAAGTGAAACGCGGCCCGGCCGCATGAGTTGCTTCGGAAAACCGCTATGTCCGTCAATGCAGGCCACGAAAATATCAGCCAGTCCGCGGTTTTTCAAATCGGTCAAACAGGACAGCCAGAACTTGGCGCCTCGGTTTCATGCAGTCACAAGCTGTCGATCTGGGACCGCCTCTCTAAATCGCTGCGTCGATTTTGCCAGTCGATCGGAAGAGATCCCGAAGTCGATGGTCATATCTACGTTGAATCCGAGTCGTGGCTACCATGACTTGATCATCGTGATTTCGGCTCGCGAATCAAACCGCAAAGACGAGAACTCGCGCAAAAAAGTCCAGAATGTTGTGACGGACAGCACGGTAGAAAATGTGAGTCAAATTTGTAAACATTCGCCGCGCGTAGCTTTTTGCAGCACAAAGGCGAAAGAGAGCGTCCGGAGGCGAGCGTGCCGCGGTTTCACGTCCGTGCAAACTGCGATTCTTGGGGTGGCCGGTATTTCACGTCGAGATGAGGGGTCTCCAGGCGGCGGCTCGCGTCGACGCGCGATTCAAGACAACTTTCCAGCATTCCGCTCACCAGCAATGTCCGCCGGACGGGATAGGGCGCGCGGCCCGTCATAAACATCTGCTCGACGCGGTTCATCAATTCGGCGGAGTAGGTGACGTTCGGCACCGGCGGCAAATAGAACAGCGTCGAGAGAATTTCTTTGCGGTCCGCCAGCCGGGCGGCAAACGTGAAATCGTCCACCGCGCCGTTGAGCATCAACAGTGTGACCCGCAATCCGTCTGTGTATTCGATAAAATATGCGCCGGCTTCTTGGCCAATTGCTTCAACTGGCCGTTGCGGACCAGATCCTGCGGTTTGGACTCGCTGCGGCTGACTCCCTGAAGCTGATTGCTTCGCGACAGGGCGGCTTCGAGCAATTCCAGCGACCAGCGGCCTTGCTCGCCCGCTTTCCAGACCGCGCCTCCGTCCACGAGCTGTACCGCCTTGACGCCGCTTTCGCCTCCGCGCCGCCGTTCGAGCATGCACTGCATGGCCTCCAGCGCGTGAAAGTCCATGGCATCCGACGACCCGACTCCCACCATCAGCGCATCCTGAATCGTAGAGCCGAGCGGCATTTCGACCGACGGAAGCCGCCAGGTGACCGGCAGCGACGATCCGGCCAATAGGGGAAATCCGAGTTCTTCCGAGGCGGCGACCATCTTCTGCGCTTGGGCGAAGCTGTAGGAGAGATGTTTGTCGTTGAACAGCGGAACGGCCCGGCCGTCACGACGAAAAACCTCGATCACCTGCCGGAAGAATTCGTAACGGGGATAGAGAATCTGTCCCTTCTCGTTCCGCGGATAGTCGATGCCGTCTTGCGGATAATTGCCATGTTCGCCGATCAGCAAGACGGCATCGACGGCCAACGTGCTCCCGCCCACGCGCAGCGCTTCGGCGATGGTCGGAAAAACCCTAAACCCAAACTCTTTGGCTCGGGCAGTGCTTTGATCGTCCTCGGGCTTCTGGTCGACGTACAGCGAGACGACGTCGATGTCGGGCCGGTGCCAGCGGCCCTCGTGCGGATAGCCCGCCAGAAAGCGATCGCCCATGTGCTGGGCGTGGGAAAGATAGCGCCACACGGTTGTGATAATCGCCATCCGCCTGCGACGTGTGGGCTGTTCGGCACCGACCGCCCAAGCGCCGGCCAGCGTCGTCGTGCCCACCGATTCCAGAAACGTGCGTCGCGTTATCATTTACGTTCTCCAATACGTCGAATTCTTGGACGGCTGGTAAGAGAATCGCAGGTGCGGCGTCGCAATCCGTTTTTGACCTCGAAACAGCGACTCGACTCCGGCCGCCGTCAGCCCGGTGGTCAACAGCGTCCGCTCGATGGGGTATGGCGACTTGCCCGTCTGAAACAGCGTCTCCATGTGGTTCACCAGCGGGCTGAAGAAGTTCTGCAGATCGTAATACGGCAGGAACATCAACGTCGACAGTGGATCGCGGCGTGATCTGAGCCGCGCGGCGACCGTGCAGTCATTCACCAGGCCGCCGCCGATCAAAATCGTGGCTTTGAGCCCGTCGGCGTACTCGAACCGGTAGGCCAGCGGGTTCTTTCGCAGCCGGCGGACCTCGTCGGCGGTCGGCAAAATGTGACTGAAACCGGGGCGAGCGGGCCTGAGTGTCTGGCTGCGGCACAGACACGCTTCGAACAACTCGGGGTCCCAACCGCCCTTGTCCCACGATCCGCGGGCCATGGCGTCCCACACGGCGTCACCTTTAATCGCGTGCATGGACACCACCCCCGTTTCGCCTCCCCTGCGCCGTTCGACCATCGATTGAAGCGCCTCCAGCGCATGAAAGTCGTACGAGTCGGGCCCGCCCAAGGCCACACACATCGCCTCTTCGACTTCTGCACCGGGGGGCATTTCCACCGGCGGAATGCGGCGTGCCACCGGCAGCGACGAGCCAGCCAAAAAAGCAAACCCCATCTCCCGCGATGTTTGTACCATCTCCTGGGCCCACTTCCAGTTCCAGGAAAGATGCTTGTCGTTGAACACCGGAACGCTACGTCCGCTGCTCTTGAATACGTCCACGATTTTCTGAAACAGCTCGTAGCGCGGATAGAGTCGTTGTCCTTTTTCGTTCGTCGGGTAGTTGCCGTGCTCGCCGACCAGCACCACTCCGTCGACGGCGAGCTTTTCCCCGCCGAGCGTCAGCGCTTCGGCCACGGTGGGATAAATCCGCAGCGTGGCAAATTCTTCGGCCCGCGAGCGGCTGGCGTCGCTTTCCGGGACCTGGTCGGTGTACAGCGACACCAAGTCCATCGGCGGCCGGTGATGGCGGCCGTTCCAGCCGTATCCGTACAGAAACCGGTCCACGATGTGCTGCGCATGAGAATACTTGCGGTACTCGGTCACGATCGCAGCGATTTTGAGGCGGGCCATGGCAGCACTCCTGTGGGATGATGCAGCGAATACCTGGGCAACTGCCAAACTCGCGTCGGAACGGTTCCAGGCCATGATGACAGACCGCAAGGCCGATCACAAGCGGTCGCAAATTGATAGCACAAAGCTCGCACGAGAATCTAGGGTAATCGATGAGTTTATCGTCGGCTGAGATTGCGAGTGAGATCGGCAAGCAGACTCTTGAAAACACGGGAAAAACGCTGGGCTGAATAAATTGACCCTACGAGCGCTAATGCTGATGAGAGAAGAAGAGGACATCTGCCGTCGATGTAGTGATAAGGGAGGTTTGCTACATTGTCTCGAAAATCAAAGGGCCGTTCTTTTCGAGGCAGGAAGGTTAGATGAGGCAGAGGAGGTGCGAAAACAAGTAATTTGGGAGACGTTCGAGTAAGATTTGATCTGACACTCGCTTTAAAGAAACGAATTAGAAGCTCTTGCTTAGTGTGTGAAATCATTGATGTTAGTATACGGCTTTTAAACGTCGCCAACGTTGCGGTAAAGGCTCGCGCAGTTTGCCTTTTGGAAACTCGTTCGAGAATTCGCACTTAGCCTGGTACGAGCACTGGCATGGATAGCAAGAGCCAAAAATGGTATGCGCCTGACGCAACCGATACAAACAGTATTGAACTTGCAACGTTGTGCAATATCCAAAGCCGCCGGTAATCTTCTTTTGCTGGCGTGATTCCGGTCTGTTCTTCTTCATAGCGAATAGGGGCGACAGTGTAAGTCAAAAATGCGCGAATCCCGTTGTAGACCAACAAAGTAAGAACGAGAAGTGAAGACCAGAAACCTGAGTCAATCCCGACTACTAGTTCCCAGACTCGACGTTGCTGAACCTTGCCGGTTGGGCGAACCACCCGAATCATTTGTTGCGTCTGGTCTACCCAATTCTCGGCCGATTCTAAGTCACTGCGAAATTCAGTTGCATGTTGCTTGAGCGACTCAAGTGCCTTTGGAGCGTCTAGCAGCAACGTAGTCACCTTCTCAATTTGTGCGCCTTCGACGGAAACGTTTGCCCCTTGCTCTTGATAGCGATGAACCCATGGTTCTATACCTTGTTGAAATTCTTGGGCATCCTTTAGCCAATCGACGACCTCAGGAGGATATGGTGGTGGAATCGCTTGAATCGCATGAACAGTTTTATCAATGGCGGTAATCGCAAGTGGCAATATCTGTTGTTCTAATTTGCTAATCCCTGCCCAAAAGAACGCTCTACAAATCAGCGGGAATAATGCTGCTAAGGTGAATATGAGAAGGAACGCTAGGCGCGGTCCCGTGTAACTACAACGCAGAATCAACCAAGGATGATTGGCATTGTGCGACAATCGCACGTCCCTCAGTGAATGACTATGGAACATGGCGCCCACAGTGTCACGCAAGTCGGATTCCTGGAAGTCAGCGCTTTCCAGTGACGCTCCGATGAGCCATGCGCCTCGCATGCGAGATTTTGATAGTATCGATCCAGTTAAGTTCGCCTTGGTTAGATTAGCACATTCAAGATTCGCTTCATTTAGGTTGGCGTTTTTGAGGTTTGCATTCGCTAGACAGACGCAGGATAAATTAGCTTCGGTGAGGTCGGCCCCGCTTAACGTTGCACCAGAAAGTGATGTCTCGGGCTCTGGACTGGGAAGGCCGATTTCAATGTTCGTTACTCTATCTAACAATGAACTCAACCACGTTCGCAAATGGGCTTTGCGAAATTTTTTCTTGCGAGGCTTGGCCTCGGAGAATGTAGCGCCAATTAGTTTTGCATTATCCAGCCGAGTTCGGGCAAATTTGCTGTGTAAAATCTTTGCATTGGACAAATTGGCTTCCGTTAGATTCGCTCCCTCAAGATTCGTTTGATAGATGCGTGCTTCGGACAGATTGGCTCTTTCAAGATCGGCACCTTCCAATCGAGCCCAATTGAGGGTTGCTTTTTGTAGTATTGCGTCACAAAAACTAGTCTCCGCCGCGTTAATCGACCGCAAGTCTGCCTCGACGAGAACTGTCTCGTTGAGCTTACTCCCTCGAAATGAGACCCCTTCCATATTCGAACCAGTTAGGTCCGCTCCCGTCAGATCGACATTTTCAAATTTTGCTGCGTCTGTGGCGCTGAAACCAAACGTGGGATCAACTACCTCTTTACTAAAAGTGGACTGAACGATCTTTGCTCGCATTAATTGGACGTCTTTGAAATGTACCTGGATGAGGCTCGCATTTGCCAAATCGGCTCCCTCAAGATTTACGTCGGTTATGACGGCATGGTCTAGTTTTGCATTGCTTAGGTCGGCGTCCGTAAGATCTATTCCCTTAAGGTTCGCGCCGGATAGATCCAGGTCCTCGCCATTCTGAGACCGCCAGTCAGCAATGGCGTTTTTGCCATTTTCTACAACCTTGACATGGTCTGGATTAGCCATTTTCATCCCTCAAACGGATACCTTTCGTTGCCACGTTCCTTGTCACGACCACAGTTCCAGGTCAATATTCGAAACGGCACGTCTTGCCCCGTTCGTCGTCGAACTTTGGCATTGTCGGTCCTCGCCGGAAGTCTTCCCAGCCGGACATAATGCGAAATCAACTGAATTCTCCAGCGTCGGTTTTGCCGTCGTCATTGCTTGCGGTATCGCGATAGGTCTAAGTCAAGACTACAGGGCCCAAATCCGTTGGGGAGCATTTCGCTAATAAGTCGCTGTTCGTGCGAGCTGTCTGCGCCGAACAAAAAAATCAGGACATCATTGTCAGCTACTTGAGCAAACTCATTGATGTACTGCAAACAAGCACCACACGGCTGAATGGGAGACGGCAATTTGCTGATGATGCCAATAGCTCGGATCATGTACTCGCCATGCGCCACGGAATGATCAATTGCACATCGTTCGGCGCAAGTTCCAAGCCCAGAAATCACGCTTTCAACATTGCAACCCTGATAAATGTTGCCGTCCTGGGTTAGTACAGCCGCACCAACTGGAAATTCCGAAACTGGACAATAAGCATTTCCCATCCCTTTGGCTGCGAAATCCTTGAGCTGTTGGATTAATTCATCAGTTAAATTGTCTTTCACTCTAAAACTCTCCGTCAAGAATCAATTCGTTATTTCCACGATGTCCCGAATGCCGTTAAGGATGTCAAGCATTTTTCTATGCCCGAATCTCTTCGCAGCTCCAATTAGTGAATTCATAAAGTTGCTGTGCTCAGATTTTTCTTCATCAGTCGCTGCGGGCGCTGAAACGAAAAACGTGTAGATCCGTAAAGGGCGAATGTTGCCCAGATCGCCATCTGCGATGTATCCATGAATGTGCGGGCCAAGCCTTTCATGAATCATGCCTTCACCGTAATAGTTGATTTGAATTCGATTGTTCAATTCAAAGTCCTCACGATCATCGCCTCTGGCGCTTTCTAGTAACGACAAGACATACGATTGACAATACGATGGTGAAGACTCAATGGCGGACAACGAAAGTGCTGCCGTGCGATAATAGATTGGATGATATAGGTCCCTGTTTTCAAAAACGTGTTTCAGCTTTGAAACAATTGTCGGAGCTGTAATGGGAAATGTTCCGGCATAGAACATTACTTCTTCAATGTCCTCTGCGTACGAACGGTCGCCGCTCACCCTAGCTTCCGTATTTAACTTCGCCAATACTTTATCAAAGGCGGACGCGAGAAACTCGTTGCGACATTGCTCGTCGAACCCTCTGGTGATGCAAATCCGCGTGACTTCTGCTTGAAAGTGCTCACTTATTTCGTGAGTTTGATATCGACGCCACGATTCCGAGCAGGTGGCGTCGCTGGGTTCACTAATAAAAATATTCTCGGCCAGGTCAAATGCGACGAGGTACTCCAAAAATGACCGATGGGAAAAGGTAAATCCTGTTGCGCCAATTCGTCGCAAGGTTGCGAATAGGCTCGATTCCAAAAGTATCGACCGAATGATTTCATCCGCTAAAACAACGAATTGCTCATCGTGACAGAGCTGCAAGATGTCCTTGATTGAGTTGCCTGCACTAGTTTCAGAATAAATATCTCGACTGGCATCATCTTCCTCGACAACAGGCACGTCCAATGGAAATTGCCTAGCATGTTCCCGCTGGGCCATTTTCTGAAACAACTTAAATGATTCTTCAACAAACAACTCGCGGTCAACAAGATTCTTGCCGCCTTTCCGGTCATAATCGTCGACGATTTTCCACTGAAGGAACTTTTTGTAAATCTCCGCACGATTGGAACGCAATTCCGGAGACAGTTGGATACTGGTTGAATTATTGACGGTCAAGTCGCCGAGCATCTTTAGAAACAGCGGGCGACTAGGCAGTTCCTTGAACACACCGTCGCTGACATGCCTACCAAACTCCTCAATGGATTCAAGTTTGTTGGGAAACGCGGTGCGCATGCCAGACAGATACGAATTCCATTGCGATTCGCGCCAGGGCATTAGCTCCACACAAAAATGGTCCCAGTCGCGCACTATCCCAAAAACGTCAAAAAATGGTCGAAACTCCAGCCGGCATGTGAGAAGTATTGGGCATGTTGTTTTTTTGAGGAATCCAAGGAAGGATTCGAGCTGCGCTCGATCACAAGTTGCCTCGTCCAGTCCGTCAATGATGAGTGCTATCTTCGCCTCATCCAGCATGCGAGAGACTACTTGCCTCAGGCACTCAAGATTTGTCTGTGATTCTTGAGAAACATTCGGGCCTCGCGTGAGCGTTGAATGGACTGCATCAAAAACCACATCATCTATCGTGTTGGCCGAATAACGCGAAATATTGTCACCGGCAAGAGAAAGAAACACTGGTGTCGTATCACTTCCATTACACTCCCATTCTTCAAAGACGGTTTTCGCAATTGTGGTTTTTCCCATTCCGTAGTAGGCAACACACACGACCGGTTCGCAATGTATCCGCTCTCGAATAGGTTCAATACAGCTATGGGCGGATGACTCCACTCGATCACCAGTTATTTGTCCGCATCGAAAGTCAACGCATTCGACAAATAACTTGCGATCGACAACATATGGCCAAACCTCTCCTTGAAACGTTGCGCATTGATTTGTGTGGTACATCGACAATGCACTTCGAGCGGATTCCATTTGCTTTTCGGCAAAGCCGAGAATACCAATGCTCTTACAAACCTCATCAAGTTGTCGCTCAAGATTGTTTTGATACGGAATACGTTGGAGCTTGTCGATGAAGTCCTTATTTGGAAATTCTTCTAATTCCCCAACAATCAAAGGCAGAACGACAAAGTCAGGTTTTTCATCGCACCGTTGATGTGCCAAATTGATTTCATTAAGTACCCATTCGGACTTTGTTGACGCTGACGACAGGATGACAAGAAAGTGAGAGCACTTATCCATTACTCCCGCAACAATCTCTTCTCTCCAGTCGGCCCCTGCAGGAATCGTGTTGGGAGCTATCCACACGTTCGCACCACAAGCCTCTAACCCTTTGGCCAACTCATGTGCGAGTGTATGATCGCGATGATCGCGAGTCGTGTGAGAAAGGAACATCACTGGGGAATCTGAGGGCATAATGCTTACGTTCTTGTACGTCCGATATCGCCAAATCTGCGTCGAATCGATGAATTCGTTGC
>CAYFJO010000375.1:0-10764 GCA_964343305.1 uncultured Pirellulaceae bacterium
GGGCGACGTCCAAGACCCCTCGCTTGCGCGTCGGGTTAGTGAATAATCCGCGCTAACGTGTCGGGAGCGTTTAATTTGCAAATGTCGCGCCGGTTGAATAGTCCTTGCATATCGCGTGTGGACTTTCAACATGAGCGAATCGGCGCGCAGGTTGTGTCACATTGGTACTCAGGCGGCGTTTTGCAATCGCGCAGCGGAATTTGAGACCAAACAACTCGCCATCTCCGCCTAGAATCGAGGCAAGCAAAGTGTGAGACGGATAGCCACCTATCCGCACACTTCGTTCGACTCGCTCGATGCGAAAGCTTGCGGACGTAAACCTTGACCGCTGGTGACTTCACTTTTTCAGAGCATCGGCTACCTCGAACTGGTACTCGTACTCCACGTCGTCAATCACCACGATGGCTGTGCCGGAACCCTCGTGTTTGGCTTCAAAGTAGAATAGGTACGTCCCAGTTCCAACCATGTTGGGCACGATGAGATGCCGTATGCCGAGCTTCGATCCGTAAATGGCGCCCTTGTCCCACTCACGGTCGACAACCTTCGGAATGGTGGTCGGAACAATCGGAAACGTGTACTCCAACTCAATCAAGTCTCCGGCGGTCGCCCGGTAGCGGCCGGGCTCTGAAACTCGGCATCCTTTTACTTTGGCATCGACTCTTTTAGGCCGAATCACGTTGCCGCTAGGTTTTTCAGTCTTGTCGGCCAAAGCAACGCAGTGAAGTAAACCAATCAAAAGCAGGGCAAAGGCAGCGCGGGCGAACATGGCAATTCTCCTTTGAAGGGATTAATTGAGAGTTCAAACGAAACATAGTCTTGCGGTTGATGGACTCTATCGAATACGTCGACTTTCCTTAACTCCCAGACAAGTCATTTCCACCGGTGCTGGACCCTTGTTCGATGGTGGTCGAGGGCTAACGGGGACTTATTGCGTGGCCGGAGCAATTAAGCTTGGGACATCGAGGGGATTCACGATGGGCATCGAGCAAGTCTCGTTCTGGTTCGGCAAGCAGAACTCGGATATGCATTGAACCCGTACTCCGCAATTCGTGATTGCAACACCGTGGCTTGTGCGAATCGTGCGCCAACTGTGACTTATGGATAAGGTTCCTCCAGCGCGGAAATTGAAACTGGTTTGGGTAGAGCCAAGGAGCGTGCGATTCGGCACACTTTGATTACCGTTTTCGCTCTGAGCTATTGGATTGAAGGGCGACAACAATCGGATTCGACGGCGTATCCACGCAGTATAGAATAACATCATGACAAACCTACCGATTGGAAAATTACCACCAGAACTGCTGAAGGATTTGTTGAATCGATTCTCGACATCAGACAAGCGCGTCGTCGTGGGGCCGGGAATTGGTGAAGACGCCGCGATCATCGATATGGGAGATCGATATCTGGTCGCAAAGACCGATCCGGTGACGTTCGCTACCGACCAGATCGGCTGGTACGCCGTCCACGTTAACGCAAATGACGTTGCATGTTGTGGAGCGACGCCTCGTTGGTTCCTCGCGACTTTGCTGATGCCGGAGAACGACACGACTCCCGAACTCGTTGAAACAGTCTTTCAGCAGATTGCTGAAGCGTGCGAGTCATTGGGTGTTTCGCTTTGCGGTGGCCACACGGAAATTACTTACGGGCTTGAAAGGCCAATTGTTGTCGGACAGATGTTGGGGGAAGTCGCACTGGATCAACACCTTACGAGCAGTGGCGCACAAGTCGGCGACAAAATCATTTTGACAAAGAGCATCGCCGTGGAAGGTACAGTGTTAATGGTCAAGGAAAAACGTGACGAATTGAGCGGTGTTCTTCCCGATGAAGCGTTACGACGATGTAAAGGCCTTTTGCGAGATCCAGGTATCAGTGTCGTTCGAGAGGCCGAACTTGCGATTAAAGTTGGCGGTGTCCACGCCCTACATGATCCGACCGAAGGCGGCGTTGCGACAGGTCTGCTAGAGCTTGCTCAGGCAGCCAATGTGGGGCTACTCATCGAGGAACAACGACTTAGCGTTTTTCCAGAATGCGAATTGCTATGTCAACACTTCGGTATAGATCCACTTGGCTTGATCGCCTCGGGGAGTTTGTTGATTGCCGCAGATCAAATCCACGCATTATCGATCGTTAACCATCTCAATTCGGAAAATATCTCGGCATCGGTAATCGGCGAGGCTGTTCCGGCTAGTGAGGGTTGCCGAATTCGGAAGACGGATCAAACCCTTCGTGGCTTGCCGACTTTTGCACGCGACGAAATAACACGATTGTTCGAGTAATTGTCCGAAACGAAAACACCCGGAACATACCGAATTTAGGCGGTAATATCGTCAACCCACAAGAAAGGAATGACTCTTGCTACAACAAAGTGCGACTGCAATGCCAAACGCACGCACGACAATTCAACCGTGTTTCCTTTGTTGAAGTGCAAAGATGACCAACAAACGACAGATTGCATATTTCTCCATGGAGATCGGGCTTCATCTGGATGTGCCGACGTATGCAGGTGGTCTGGGTGTGCTCGCAGGTGACACAATCTGTTCACGGAAATGGACGTGGCGCACCTCAACTCGCCGTGGCCGATCTGCTCGTCGCGGGATGAGGCGATTCGCGCTATTGACCAAAGAGGGTTTGGTTTGTCGTTAAGTCTATAATGCTTTCGATACGGGGAGCGGTTGTTCTGTTGGCCCTGGCCGTGGCACAGGGCAGTATTCCCAAGTTTGTCGCAACAGAGTTGTCGGAGGCTGGATGCCTCGGAATTGATATTGCCACGATTCGGTGACGAGCAGACACAGGCACATCAATAACGTGTGTCGTGGACGCCGTAGCATCTGTTTGCCGAGTTCATGCCAGATCCGGGGTCCGGTACGGGACGCCGTCAACATGCGGCGCACGCGGGCGAAACACTGCTCGGAAGTAAGGTGATAATCGGCGGTCCCATCTACTTCGCCAGCGAGGCAAAAGTACGGCCGCGCGCAGCGTTCGAGTTGGCCCACTTCCGGATAGAAACCGCCGAACGTCTTTTGCAACATGGCGTAGTGGAATTTGGCCGACAACCACGGAAAGGCGAATGGGCCTTTGAGTAACTCCTGGTTGTGCATTGCCGGTGAGCATTCGTTGCGGTGAATGATCGTGGTTGCAAATCGCCGCGATGGCGACGTCGGATCAAGCACGCGGTGACAAATGCGGAACAACTCACGGTACATCTCGTCCGCTTTGCCCGCCAGTACGTCGCCCGGCTGCACGAAGTGCTCGACCGATCCATTCGCGATGACTCCGTCGAACTGCCCCGTCCATTCGTCGCCGATGTCGCGGTAGTCAAGCAAGCGCACATCGAGGCCACACATGCGACCGTGCTCAACCTGAGGTGGAGAAATGGTGATACCGGTGGCCACCGCCCCGCGCCGCCGGGCAGATTCCAACAGGGTTGCGTAACCGCAGCCGAGGTCCAGAATCCGAGAACCCGATTGGCAGTCGACCTCGTCTAGCAGCCACTCGATCTGATTCCGCTGCGCTTGTTCGTATGAGATCGAAGGATCGCCGCAGTATATCCCTTCGGTCAGATCTTGCAGACCACAAGCGGGGAAGATGCAGTCGAAAAAGTTGTAACAGTTAGCGACGTTTGTCCGCATTTCGACTTTGTCGCGGAAGTCCGTCGCTTTGGCTCTCTGGATCATCCGGTTTCTCCAAACGCTCCTTGTCGCAGCAATCACGGCGATGAATGTGTATTTTAGACCAGGCGCTGAGGAGTATGTATCGCATCCATCATGATTCTCCGATGGTGGATTCCACTACCGTTGGTGCGTGGTCTGGCGACTTTGATGCGGTGCGGAATCTGATCCGGCACGGGCAATGCGCCGAGGTTGCATGAGGAGGCACGATGATGGAGACCAAGAAACAAAATCGTCGGGTGGACAACAGCAAAGCTCCGCCGCTCCTTCACGGCCAACGACGGGAAATGTCGGCGTGCGGGGCTCGTCGGCGTCGTCCACCAGCTGCAAGGTGCTTGGTGTAAGCCGCCGATGTTTGCATCCATTGCTCGACCGGCGGGAGTCGTACTCACCTGTCTTCGGCGATTGCGCACCGCGAGAGTTAAATTAATCGAATCGCGATTGGCACGCGGCCACTCAAAAGGATTACAATTATCGATACAGAAACGCTGCAACTTTTTCTCTTACGGAGTCCCTAGCATGAACCAAGACAACAAGAGCACGGGTGTGTCACGCCGAACGTTTGTCGCCAGCGCGGCGGTTGGCATGACGGCACCAATGATTGTGTCGCCCTACGTTTTGGGTGGACCTGATAAAACGTCACCCAGTGACGAATTTGGTGGAGCGTTGATTGGCTGCGGCGGTCGTGGCAAAGGAACTTTTGGATGCCTCGGACCAGGGGTTCGCATGTTGGCTCAGTGCGACGTGAAGTTCAAGGACCGCGCCGACAACAAAGTGTTTTACACCGACTTTCGCCGTGTTTTGGAACGGGACGATATTGACGTGGTTGCGATTGCAACTCATCCCGGTTGGCACGCGTTGATTTCGATCGCTGCTATGGAAGCCGGCAAGGACGTGGTGTGCGAGAAACCGATGTGCCGATTCATCTCCGAAGGCCGCGCGGTCGCCGATGCGGAGAAGCGATACGGACGCGTTTTTCAGATCGAAAGGAAGGGTGGGTATAGTCCGAACAAGGTCCGCAAGATCTTCGAGAGCGGGCTGCTGAAGAAGTGTGACTCGGTCTATGTCCGGCGCGGCGGCTTCAAGGTCAAAAGTTGGAGCGGCAAGGTGACGTATCCGGTCGACAGCGTGCCAGCCAATCTCGATTGGGATATGTACTGCGGGCCCGCTCCAATGCGGCCGTTTAACAAGCATCGCAACGGCGGCAGTCATCGTGGTTATTGGGATTACGAGGGCGGCGGACTGGGCGACATGTGCCACCACCATATTCACGCCGCGGCCTATCAATACGGCCGCGATCTAACCGCGCCAGTCGAGGTCATTCCTCATGCCCCACCTGCGCATCCTGAAGCCTGCGGCATGTGGGGCTGGTGCGAATTGAAATATGCCGACGGATTTACAGTCGTCCTCGAAAGCGGCGAATGGGGTGAGAAGTACGATCGGCTCAAACCACAACACACCAGCGAAGGCGACTTGCTAAAGCTGCTCAGCGAAGAAGATCGCAAGAAGCTGGATGAGTTGCCCGAGCCAGAGCGTCAGCCGTTCTTCCCCGAGGCGATACGCACGCGGCAGCAAACCGCCAGCCACGCTGAGCGATCACACCGCGTCGCCACGATCTATCACTTGGCTAACGTTGCTTTCCGCTGCGGACGGTCATTGAAGTTCGATCCTGACACCGAACAGATCGTTGGCGATGAAGAGGCAAATCGTCTGGTCAATCAACCGATGCGAGCACCCTGGCGACTATAGTTTCCGTAGGACGGGCACTCCTGCCCGACTTTCCGCGACGGGCAGGAGTGCCCGTCCTACAAATTGATCGAAAAAACAAAAGAACAAGGAAACGAAACCATGGCAGTCACTGAACAACTAAAGAATCTTGTTGATCAAATGCCCGATCCAGACCAAAAGGGCATGTACACCGACAACATTGATAATGAGAAGATTGAAAAGGCAGTGGGCGCGATTGCCGAAGGCGGCAAGGAGAATCTACTCGGCCTGATCGAGATGCTCGACGAACCCGGCAGCGCGGAAAACGCCAAACCGCATTACGCACTACATTGCGTCATCAACTACTCCCTGGCCAACGGTGATGGAAGATTGCGCAAGGAATTTTGTGATGCGATGGCCTCGCAATTGGAGAATGAGGATATTCTGCCGCACAACCGTGCCTACCTGTGTGAAGAACTGCAATGGGCCGGTCGCGACGAGGCCTGTTCCGCGTTGGGCAAGGTGTTGTTAAACGAAGATCTGACCGATGCAGCCGCGACCGCGTTGGCGGCGATCGGTGGAGAGCGCGCCGCCTCGCAACTTCGAGCGGCTGCGTCAGAGGCCGAAGGCAAATGTCGACGGAACCTAATCGATGCGCTGGCCGCTTTGGCCGAACCTCAGTCCGCCGCAACTTTCAAAGAAGCACTGAAAGACAAGGATCGCGAAGTCCGAATCGCTGCGGCAATAGGATTGGCAAACCTAGGCCAGCCGGATGCCGCCGAACCCATTCTTAAGGCGGCCGACGCTGCAAAAGGCTGGGAGCGAACACAGGCAACCAAAGCGTGTTTGGTGCTCGCCGAAAAGCTGGCGGCAAATGGCAAGAAGTCGGATGCCAAGCGGATCTACGAACGGTTGCAAAAGACACGCACCGGCGATTCCGAACAGCATGTCCGCGATGCCGCTCAGCTTGGTTTGACTGCGATCGCGTGATGCGCGGCCGCTGGAAAGTTGATTGTTGAGTTGAACGAGAAATATGATGACTGTTGAAAAGAGCATCTCGCGACGCGACGCGCTCCGTGCCGGTGCTGTTGCCATTGGGTCACTCGTTACTGAAGCAGGCTTTGAGCCGAGCAATCGGCCGGCGTTGGCGAAACCATTAGGCCCAGCCGACCGCATCCGCATCGGGGTAATCGGCACTGGTGTTCGGGGCAAGTACCTGATCGGCAACCTGCCGAAATCAGTGCGCGTCAAAGCGATTTGTGATTGCGCTATCTCGCGTATGGCCGACACGCTTGAACCGAAGGAAGAGTTCGCGAAGGTCCTGGCTGGATTTCGTGAGAATGAAGCTGGGCGTTGTTCGACTCATCAGGACTACCGTCGGATGATCGACGACGAAAAACTGGACGCCGTTATCATCGCAACACCAGATCATCATCACGCGCAAGCGGCCATGCTCGCGCTGGATGCAGGCCTGGATGTCTACCTCGAGAAGCCGCTGACAGCAACGATTCGCGAGGGCCGCTTGTTAGCCAATATGGTGAAGAGAACCGGTCGTATTCTACAAGTCGGCAGCCAGCAGCGAACCATGGAAATGAATCGTTTCGCCTGCGAATTCATCCGCGATGGTGGACTCGGAAAGGTCACAAGAGTCGACTTCCCCAACTATCCGGGCCCGATCAATGATCCACAATTCCCGGCTGAACCGACACCCAAAGGTCTTGACTGGAACCTGTTTCTTGGACCAACCCGTCTGCGTGCTCATAATCGTAAACTGTGGATCAAAGATGACTTTAAAGTCGGTGACCTAATGTGGCGAGGTTGGGATTTGTTTCGCGAATACTCCGGGCATTTGATGACCAACTGGGGCGCGCACAGCATCGACATGGTGCAGTACGCATTGGGAATGGACCATAGTGGACCAGTGAAGATTGCACCTGAACAGCATGTATCAAACGCCTCTCTTGAGCAGGATTGGAAAGACAAATGGCATGAGAAAACGCCGCGGCCCAGTGGCTCGTGGAAGGCGGCAACACGATTCCGTCCCGTAATGCTGGAATATTCTGACGGCACTTTACTCAATCTTGTCCCGGGCGTGGACGCTGCTACTTTTCACGGCGAACGAGGTCGAATGGTCATCAGCCGCAACAAGTTTCAGACCAACCCGCCGGACCTTGTCGAAGACGGCCCCGACCCGAAAGTCGTCGAGCAATGGAAAGGACCGGGGCATGTTGCCCGTCCACATTTAGAGAACTGGCTTGATTGCGTTCGATCCCGCGGCGTTCCCAACGCACCAGTCGAGATCGGTCATCGCACGGTAACCGTGTGCCATCTCGTGAACATCGCCCGCGAGTTGAATCGGCCGCTGCGCTGGAGTCCGGCAAGAGAGCAGTTTCTTGACGACGAGGAAGCGAACGAACTGCTAGACCGACCACGCCGAAAAGGGTTCGAACTTCCCGCCTAACGGATTGAACGAACGGAAGCGACTGAGCGATGTCGTGCTGTTGATGCCGCCACAAGGCAAACGGCTCAACGTACGCTGATCGTTCCAACGGCTGGAACTATTGCCGCATTAGCTGATCATTCTCTCAATCGATGCTACTGGAATGACGCCAACGGGCGCTAACGCCCTCGATCCAGGCACGTGCGATCAATTCGTGCCCCTGTGGAAGAGGATGCACACCGTCCCAGATCCAGTGCTCCGGCGTGACAGACTTGGCAGCGGCATCGAAGACGTCTTGCGTTCGGATATGCACGGCGTCGTAGTCCGTGGCCAGTTGCTTGACAAGCGGCATCAGTCGTTCCACTTGGCCACGCCACTGTTTGAATGCATCGGCATTCGCCAGCCGGCCGGACGCCAGTACAAATGGATCGAGCAACACAAGTCGTAACTTCGGATTGGCCTTACGGCTGGCATCGAGCATGAATCGATAGTCGGCTTCCCACTGCGTGACATCAACGCCGCTCAGGTTCCGGCCCACGTCATTGACTCCGATAAGAATGCTGAGCAAATCCGGCCTCATGTCGATCGCATCCTTCTGCCAACGTGCCCGGAGGTCGGCGACCTTGTGCCCGCTCATCCCCCGGTTGTAGACATCCAGTTGAGCTTCGGGCATGTCAACGCCCAGCCGCGCCGCGATCAAGTACACATAGCTGTGTCCCAGAAAGTGATTGCGGTCCTTCTCATTTCGCCCCCACTTCATGTCAGTGATAGAGTCACCTTGGAACAGGAGACGGCTGCCTGTCTTGAAAGCAGGAAGACGGTAGTCATAGCCGCGAAGCGCGGAAGGATCCTCAGCGGGCTCCGCTGCTTCGCCGCTGGTGCATAGTGTTACGACACTGGCCGTAGCGGCGCTGCTCTTGAGAAACAGTCGTCGATTGAACATGAAACTCTTTCATTTAGGTTGTGAGTCGAATGGCATTAGCCGCCCTTAATCCGTCGTCGTCAATCGTACGTTACGCACAGCGATCTCTCCGGAAGCAAAGCTAATGGTGAATTCGCCCTTTCTACGTCCGATGGATTCGTGTTTGAGTGTGGCTTTGTAGTCACCATAGGTGATATCGGCGGTGTCGCCGCGAAAGACGATCCGCGACTTGATCCACTTGCCGCTCAGATCCTTGATCGAGGGCACTCCTTCTTTGGCAATCGTTCGGGGTTTGTTCGTCTTAGAGGACTGGCCGATCCAGCCGAAGAATCGAGTCCGTTGTGCGTCGTGGAACAACATACGAAAAACATGTCCCTTTTCGTTCAGCGTGATGATCACTCGCTGGCAGTTTTTCGGCTGAAACTCAAACTCCAGCGTTCCGTCAGTAAACTCGGCAGGCCAGCGCAGGATCGGGCCGTGGTTGTTGAACTTTTTGTAAAGTTCGGGGTCGGCCATGCACCGCGCCGTGCCATTGTCGAATTTCCACTCACCCCGCAGCGCCTGTCGCGATTTGAGATTTGGATTCGAGAAGTCATCGTGAAATCCGCCGGCGTAAGCCAACGGAACCAGCACGAAACTCACGAGAGCAAAGAAAAGAGTCTGTTTCATTGGTCGTGTGTCCTTTGAGTAAGGCGATGAGTCAATCGTAGTTGTGCGCCGTTTCGCTCCGCACGCGCGGGCAAGCATCATTGATGCTTCAGAGCATCCGTCGCGGCGGCTCGCAGCTTCCTGACGACGTCGGCACTCAGGCCGCCAGTATACTCGATCTTGCTTGGGTCGGCGTCGAACACGCAAATGTAGAAGCAGAGGGTCGCGAGGTACGCACCTTTGACAGAGGGGTGACTGCCGTCTTTGCGGTAGAGTTCTTTGCCAAGTGCTGGGTGCTGCTCTCGCACGCGTCGCCAAGCCTTGCCGACAGGAACGAGGATCGCTTTGTCACGCTCCGCTGCCTTTGTGTACGAGGCAGTCAGTGCGTCCTGCATCTTCTCGAAAGTCGGCATTAGTCTTATGTTCCTCTTGTCGCCATCGCGCCGGCCCCACGTTTCAAAGTACGCCGTGCGTGCACCGGATTTCGCGACGATCTCGTGTAACCTTCTGGCCCCATCAAGGAAGCGGGCGGGCATCACGGCCGGCGTTTGGCTCTGATCCTGCAAGACGACGATGTCCCATTTACCGTCGCGGATGCGCTCGATCGTTTCTTTTTGATCCGCGTGGAATAGTAGGTCCTTTCCGCCTGGCGTGATGAACTCGAGCTGCGCGTCCCGATGAGGCGAAGCATTTACGAAAGAGTTGAGCGTGGAGTGGATTCCGCCCGTATAGCTGTTCCCGATAAACAAGATGCGTCTTGGCGGTTCGGCACCCAAAAGCGACGAGACGAGCAAGAGTAGAAGCAGTGGGGTGATCTGTTTGCTCACAACCATCTGCTCACTGCCTGTCCGAACTCGTGTTCTTTTTCTTCTTGATCGGCCACGACTGAACGCCCACGCGCTCGGCCCACGACTCCCACTTCGCCTTCATTTCTGCCGTCCTGTTCGGGTGTTGCTTCGAGACGTTGGCGAGTTCCGTGCGGTCTACTTCTAGGTTGTACAACGCCCACGGCTTGCGATGTGCTCGAACGAGTTTCCACTTGTCAACGCGCACGGCCGCGTTGCCTTGATGCGCGAAGTACAATCCCTCTGGACGCTCGACTGTGGCACCGGTCAGCGCCGGCTTCAAGCTCCGACCAGAAACCGGCGTCACCGCTTTGCCCTTGTATTCTTCGGGATAAGTCGCCCCAGCGAGGTCGACACAAGTCGGTAGTAGGTCTATCACGTGGCCAATCTCGTCTGTAAAGTGGCCGTTGAGCTTGGCGGGGATGCCCTTCGGCCAATGCGCGACGAGTGGTGTGGCGATCCCGCCTTCGTGCACAAACATTTTGTACTTGCGAAACGGCGTGTCACACATATTCGCGCCAGCCGTGCCGAAACTGT
>CAYFJO010000376.1:0-10747 GCA_964343305.1 uncultured Pirellulaceae bacterium
GCAAAAAACATTGTATGGGCAAGCCGCATAAGAGAGATGTGCGAGTTGCTACCAAGTCATTTTGGAGTGGAATAAAGCGCCCCAACACGGAACCAATTCCAATTGGAACATTTCGTTGCGCGTCGTGCGGCTATTTGGAACAATATGCTAGTGCCGAATTCGCTCCGCGTTGATGTTGAGCCTGGCTCGATCTGGGTTTTGTCACAAACTCGTGAAATCTGACTCAAGCCAAGATGCGACGTGATTGGTGGTACTAAAACGGAATGTCATCAGGTTCATTCTTAAGCCCGAACGTCAAATAGATGACGTGAGTATTTGGCTTGCACTTCGCGACGGTTTTCGCACCGAGTTTCTTCTGGAACAGCATAGTTTCAGCACTAATCGGTGTAAGTTCCTGTTGGCCACCTTGGCGACGGCGCGTGCGTTCGAGTTCGAAACCCTTCGTGACTCATGACGACAACACCGCGGGCATGAAGGCCGCACCGCAATTGGCCGATTCAAAAAGTCGTCGTTTGTGAATCGAGTAAAAATGGACCAATTGTTCACTTTTACATTTTCGTGAATAGGACTTAGTCGCACGCTGTAAACTGTCTGCATGCCAGCACAACATTCTGAGCCGGCGTTTACGGCAAAGCCACATCAATGAACGGTGCTAGACACTCGGCAATCTCCTTATTGGCAAGTCCCCTCGATTCGAGCATTGATCGGTAGTCCTCAATCAACGTGGTCGTCGTGGGATGTTCGTCACCCAAGCTCGCGCGAAAGATAGACAGCGCCCGGCGTATAAGTGGCTCGGCTTCGTTCGATCTATTTGTCTCTTTCAGCAATCTAGCTAGATTCCGGAGTTGGTCCGCGATACTAGGGTGTTCGCCATCGTAGGCACGTTCTTGTATTGCGAGCGCTCGTCGGTAAAGCGGTTCCGCCTCCGACGTCCGATTCTTCAACTGGAGCAGCCAAGCTAGATTGTTGAGACCTCTGGCTACATAAGGGTGGTCGATTCCGTAATTCTGTTCGTCGATGTCCAACGCACGGCGCACGAGCAACTCGGCTTCCTCCAAGCGACTTGTCGCTTGAAGAAGTTGTGCGAGATTGTTGATCGCAACGGTAATCCCGGGATGGTTTTTCCCGTAGCACTTCTCCTGGATGGCTAAGGCCCGACGCATCAACGGCTCAGCTTCAGCTAGTCGGTCTGTCGAGAAATACAGAGCCGCCAAATTGTTTAGACGTGAGGCAACTTCTGGATGGTTGGCTCCAAAAAACCGTTCGTGAATCGCCAGCGCACGATGCATCATCGGCTCGGCCTCCGTCCATCGGTTTGTGGCCTGAAGCAGAGTCGCAAGATTCGCCAATTGGCTACCGATTTCAGGATGTTCGGGTCGAAAGTACTGCTCGTCAATTTCTAGCGCGCGGCGATAATACGACTCCGCTTCCCCGAAAAGGCCGCGAGCTTTGAGATACATCCCTAAATAATTCATAAGATGCGTTAACGATAAGCCTGTTGTCGGTTCGCTGGAACCGGAAGCCGTTCGATCTTGCTGTTCATGCGTGCCACCAATTCGAAGAACGTGTTCGATCACGGCCTGGGCGTGCGGATAGAGAGCTGAGATTTTCGGCCAGGAACGGATGTCTTGCGGCGGTGCGTCACTCGTGGCGCTTTCATCGACAAGTTTGAGAGCCGCATCGGCGAACGACGCCTGAAGTTCGTCTTCAATTAGTGATCGAGTGACCTGTTGGACTAAGCGATGGATTTGAATGGTGTCGATTTCGTGTTTGATGAGTGAGTACTTGGCAAGTTCTGAGATGCATGCTTCGATTTCGTGGCGAGCTTCCTCGCCACCACTTCCAAACGGCGTGAGGATGATTTCGACTGGAATTGGATTCGGGGCGAAATACGAGAGTACGTTAAACAGTTCGCAGGCAGCGTGACTTAGTTGCTCAATAGACGTGAGCCATGTCTTGACGACACTTTTGGGATACTTCATTAACCTCTTGTCGTTCCAATCTCGGACACTCTCCTGATTCCGCCATCGCTGGAGGTAGTCGGCTAATGAACAGCGTTGTTCGTAGACGTACGCGCTGGCTTGCTCCAATGCGAGGGCCAGGCCACCTACTTCGATCGCAAGCTGCTCGGCCCGTTTTAGGTCGTCGTCTTCGCGACGTCGGCGGTCGGCAGTTCGCTCGAGTAGGTATTCGACTGAAGTGCCCGTATCGAGAATATCGATTTCAGTTGTTTGCAGATCCGGCGACCAATCGGAAAGTCTGCCGGTGAGCAGCACATCTCCGCCGCGCATCATCGGCAGATATTTCTCCACGGCATCGGCTGCTTGTTCATCGTCGACATTGTCTAGGATCAAAAGCCAACCCGCGTGGGCAGATAAGTAGTTGAGAACGCCAGTAATCTGGACACCCTGTTGATGAGCGTGACGCTCGTCGAGGTCAAGGATTTGTGTCAAATCCGCTAATCCGGCGTCAAGATTGCCGGGAGTGTCCGCGTTGACGAACAACAGCGCCTCATATTCGGCTTGATAGCGCCAAGCATATTCCACGGCGAGACGCGTCTTTCCAACTCCACCTAAACCGTGGACGACATGCTTGGATTTATTCATCAAGTTCCGGTAAAGTTCGTCAAGCAGTGACTCTCGGCCTTTGAACAGTGATCCGATCGCGTCAAAGGGCAAATTGCACGGCTTCAGCCCGCGCGGGTCGTCCGGCCTTGGCCACTGGATGCGAGCGATTTGTTCGAGGAGCTCTTCCGACGTGCGAAATGAATTCCAAAGATGATCGCTATTCCTCACGCGCTCTCGATGCTTCTCCTGTAACCGGCGGAGTTCCGGTGCCTCTTGAGGTTCCGCGTCGAGTTGAGCAGCGTCTTCGGCAACAAACACATAGACCGGAATATTGAGTTTGCGAGCAACTAGGTATTCGAGTTGTGTGTAGGAACAGCGTTTTCCATTGGGCCAGTTTTGCTTTGGCTCCGCACCGTAGGCAAAGCCGACCAAGTGAATCAGTGCATCGCACCGCATTAGTCGCGACACAAGCATTTGCTTCACTTCGCGAAAATCTGGTGGAAAGATCTCTTGAACCACCGGATTGATCTCGGGCGTGCGGAACCTTCGATCAATCTCATCGCGGATATTTGCAAATTCTTTTGAAACGCCGCTAACAAAAATCGAGGTAACAAGAGCCATGATCAATCGTCGACAGCAAAAGAAAACGCCACAAACAGCCCTGTAACCAGAGTTCGTTCACGGCAGCTTGGAGGTAAGTGGTTGTTTCTCAATGTCCTCAGTCTACGAACGATGCAATACCGCAACAAGGAATACGTCAGGCGGAACGGCGAACAGCACGATTGCGCGGTCGCTGCCAGACCCGAATTGTGCCACAAACTCGTTAGATCTGAGTAAAGCCAAGATACGACCGTATTTCGGGTCGCTGGTCTTCGGTGTGCGCAACTGCGTTCGGTCGGCATGACCGAAGCAGATTGCAAGCTGCATCCATGAGTGGTTTGACCAGGGGGCAGGGGAACGGTTTGACTCGCGAGATAGAGGCAAGGATCGCCCTTCCAAATCGCTATTTCTGAATCAGTCGCCCGCAATCTAGAATACGGGCTGATCGGTTTTCAAGTCAGACGAGGTTGTCCCTCAGATGCGCGCAATGCAAGTGGTCCTATTTCTGATTGTCAGTGGCTTTCCAGCGGTCGCCTTGCCACAGACGACCACCACAGCGCTTCATGGAAAATGGGATTTCAAAGCCTTGTTTACCAGAGACACTGAGGATGGAAATTCACTAGTCAGGACGCTGATGAACTCGTATTACCATGCTTCATTTCATCCCACAGGTAGACTAGTCACACAAGGGCGCGGCGGGCCAACGACACAGTGGAAATGGCGCGTACTTTCCGAAGACGATGAAAGATCCTTGTCGACCGAAATTGTTGATGAGAAACGTAAGCAACGGACCATCGCGGTACGGTTTCTTAAGCATGACGTGATCGCAATTTCTGGACTCATACCGAACTGCACCGTGACCTACAGGCGCCGCACGAATCCATAAGTGCTGCTTGACGACTGGCTGTCCTGCGACAGCCGACGTGAGCTCGGCGAAAAATTTGAGCACCTGGAACTGATCGCCAAAAAGGTGTGATCTGCGTAATATGTCTTGCGCACTCAACTGGATGACATGAGTCGCCCTGGCCAAATCCGTTCGTGACACAAAAGGCAACTTATGAGTGGCCATTGTCGCAGCTTCGGTTTGACATGCCGCGGACGATGTGACTGCCGCGCGTGCTGACACAGGAATCAGCCGATTAAATTAGATTTAGACCCGAACCACACGAACATCGAAGTATTCAACCATTTTCGGCTCGACCTTCGACGACCTTTTTGGCCGCGCTAAAGTACAAATGTCGTTTTGTCCTTGGTCACTTAGCATCGGCCCGTTTCTGAACTCGGACGGTTCGTCCAGAGCGCAGGTGCGAGCCCGTCAATTGTTGCCTTGAGTTACAAACCCGCCAGCCTCGTCGCCGATCGTCTGCCAGGTGTGTCACTTCCGCTCCCCCTGAGGCTGCGCCTCAGTCTCCACTCCAGTGGGCCACCGAATTTCCAAATCAATGCAACTCACTCCACTTCTTTGTGCGGCTTGCAGACAAGTCAGCTCGTCGATGATTTTTCCCAGATGCTCGAGCAATCCGGTCCGCTCGATTTCCACCTTCTTGATTTTGTCAACCGTCGTGTCCAAGCATCGCTTTATCCTCTGCGACAAGTCTTGGGGAAAAGTGTCGGTCGCAGCTGCCACGTCGTGACGGGCTAGTTCTCCCTCCAGGTTTGATTTCGCACCATTCAGTCCGGCCAACGCAACGTTTAACTTATTCACTCGCTGCCGGGTATGCGATGCTCGCAGGCGTACTGTTTGGACTGGCTGGTCGATGGGATCTTCCATGGTTCTGGTTGACCCTGGCGACATTCGCAGGCTCACATTTGGTCACGATTGCCGTCGTGATTCGTGATGATCCGGAATTGGCTCGAGAACGGATGAAACCGGGAGCTGGCGTGCCGGGTTGGGACAAAACCGTCTTGAGACTCATTGGCATCCTTGTCTTAGCGAATCTCGTGGTCGGCTCACTGGACGTCGGTCGCTGGCAGCTTTCTGATTCAGTCCCGCAACTTTTGCAGGCGTTCGGGCTGGTTGTGACTGCGCGCCCCAACCGAATTTGGGCGGTGTGCATCAATTTGACTCGCTGCGTCGGTGTGCCTTCCGAGTCGAGTTGAGAGAGACACTTCGACCCATCGGTTTGTCCAACTCCGACAGATCCAGAATCCGCTGATTGCGGGCGGTCGAACAGACCGACGACGTCTCGAAACAGGCAATCACAAGCCGAGTATTTTGCCTCGAGAATCGGTCGATTCTTGAGACGTCTCGTGGCTCACGGGTTGTTGGAACAAACCGTCAGAAAATCATTTTGGCGTTCAGGCATTCGTCGGTCCTCGCGGTTGCGTGAAAATCGAAAGTGACTGCAGGTCGCGCGTCGCTGACTGACAAGAATCTAATCCGTGGCCTTGCGATGGCGAGCTGCCATTTTCCGCCGACCTCGCCTTCAGCATCGACGAAGTAAACTTCCCCGTTGCCGGTTGGCAACGCGACAATGTTCTCCATTGGCGAGAAGGCACAGCCACGGACAGGGGCATGCCAGAACGGCTCGTGCTCTGGCTGCGGGACGGGGAACAGATGAGTTCGCTTTCCCGTGGCAACATTCCAGATGTAGAGGCCTTCTTTGGCCATGCCGGCGAGTAGGCGGCCGTCGGGCGAAAAGCAGTCAAAGGGGACGACAACGCCACAACAGGACGATTGGGTCTCGGGACTACGTAATGGTCGACGCCGGTTGAAGAAAGGAATCCTGCCTCGCCGTAACATCCGTCCGATAGGGGACTTACACCCCACAAGTTCACGCCCATGCCGGGCGTACCACGAAACGGCCACATCGCCTGGTCGACGTCATTACAGAACTTCGACAGAACAACGACGGCCGACGATATCCTCGACACCGACAACAAATGGGCCATGAGTTTTCGCTTAGGGAAAAACTATTATTTTGGCCAGTGGAAGCACCAAACTGCGACCGTGGATATCGCCCCACGACGCTGTCAAAAGTTCAAGCCCGCGCCTGGCGCGAAAGTACATTGGGAGAACTGGGACTATTCCAACCCACAAGAGCCAGTGAAAACGGCCGAAGGGAATGTCACCGTCGACAAATACGGCCTGGTCACCGTTCCACAATTTGTCGTTGGCAAAAAGGGGTTGGGCAATCGGCTAGTGCTAACTGCCACTCCAGGTCCCGAATAAAGACCCTTCCCATAAACACAGTTACTTAGGGACGTGAAATTCCAGGCCGTTTTGGCGGCGCTATTGTTTGTCCTTGCTTGGCTTTCGTTCCTTGTAATTCTCTGGCGTATACCGACTCGCGTAGAAACCGGTTGCCTTCGTGAGATCGAGATCGACGACAAGCAATTTTTCTTCACCGCGTGGAATGAATTCGACGAGATTGCCCTTTGGGTCAATGACGCTTGAAGCGGAGTTTTGTCGTTTCATGGCTCGGTTGACGCTGACGAAGTAAACCGAGTTTTCTTCGGCGCGGCATTGCATTGCTTTTTCGCAAAACGCTTCGCCCCACTTTGTTTGTGGTGCTGGATCGAGGTGGTCTGATCCGGTGACCTGCGGTTGGAAGACGATCTTCGCGCCGCGGACGGCGGCCCAACGAGCGGTTTCAGGATATCGCCAGCCTTCGTGACAGATCGAGATGCCGAAGCGCACACCATCGACTTCAAACATTTGGCGTTTGCCGTCGGGAACGTAGTTCTTCGATTCGCCGCCAGGTGTGATCTGATTCTTGGTCTGATGTCCGACAACTCGGCCGTCCTGGTCAATGACGACGGCGCGATTCTCTAATCCGCGCTTCGTTACCCATTCAATGCCGACAATCGCAGTCACCTTTTGCTTGCCGCATTCGGCGGCGATTTCTTTCACTGCCTTTTCCATTGCTTTTTGATCGATTGACGGAAGATCGCGATCCGCGCCGCGCAGACCTGGCAGATATGTCTCTGGAAAGCAAACAATGTCAACTTTCTGCTCGCTGCACTCAGCCAACGTTTTCTTGATTTTGGCAACGCCTGAGTCGATGTCTTTCGCTAAGCGCAAAGACGCGAGGCCAATTCGCAATTCTTCGCGCGTTGACTGCGGCTCGTCGGCTAACGTGGCGAATGCAGTAGTGAAAAATAAGGCGCTGATGGTGATCTCTCGGACGCTGGTCATTGGAGTCCTCTTTACTTTTCGCTTTTGCGGCGAGCCGTAGGCGACTGTTAAAAGTCAAGGTGAAACCGACGCCTTCGGCTTGCCGTTAAACGATTTTATCTTGGCTGTCTGGCGTTTGATTTCCGTAATGATTAATCGCTCGATCTCCGGCGTCCATCGGGCTGGACGGCCGTAGATGTACATGGCGGTTGATCCCTCGTAACCACCTTCGGCCCAGACTCGACGCGAAGGGATGTAGTTCATGACATCGTTTGCATAACCGGCGACCCAGGTGGACGCACCGAGATCGCTCTTTAGACGCAGCGAGTAGTCCACGACAACTTCGCCACCCAACGCAATAAAGGTCGGTCCGTTGCCGAGGTGCCAGGTTTGCACGGGATACGGATATTCCTGTTTCAAACCGCCGCCGCGATTCATTCGCCTCAGCACTACGCGCGCCCAATTTGCGGTTTTTGAATCGGTCGAACGACTTGCTTCTATGAGTGCCTCGACCGTCGGTAACTTTTGCATGGGCAGCGCGATTTCGTGGTAGTTTGTCGCAACGCGGCCAGCGATCGGTTTCATTTCAGCTGAGATGACTTGTATGACGGCATCGGCCAATCGCCGGCCGTAAGCGTCGGCCAGTTCGATCTTGCGGCGCGGCAGAGGATTCTGATCGGCTCCGCAGCCGGCCCAGAACATCGCGACGGCCTCTGGAAAATCCTTCTCGACGTACTGTTGTGCGAAGCCAGGATAATCACCCGACCATTGGAACTGTCTTGTAACCGTGGCGTGACATGCGTAGCCGAACACGATCGCGACAATCTTCCCTTGCCGGTCGGCGACCTTCAGCACAGGCACATCGTGATCGACTGGCCCTTTAAGTTGACCAGACGCGCGAAGCTGAGGGACTTTCGATTCTCGGTTTTCTCGTCGGTTGACCGCAAAGTCCGCAGTGCCAGTTCCCCAGGCGACGCCACCAGGCGCGACGTCTTTTAAAGCATCACCAACAAGGTCAACGAGCTTATTCTTGAGAGCGACCTCGTAGTCATCGACCAGCCGCTGTTGCTCTTCATTCAGTTTGCGTTGCGGCGCGAGGACATCGCCGACGACGGGTCCGCTGTGAGTGTGCGACGTGCAGATGGCAATGTCGGCTCGGCGAAGTTTGTACTGCTCGGAAAGACGCTGACAAACATCAACAGAAAAGCTGCGGTCGATCCCAACAATGTCGGCCGTGATCAGTGCAACGCGATGACCTGTGTCGTCTTCCAAGACCAATGCTTTGGCGTATAGGTCGTGGACCTTTCCATCGGCCGGTTTGTCTCGCAAACGATAACCAGACATCCACATGGGTTGTTGCGGTGTGATTGTCGTTTTGGCCACTCCGGCTTTCCACTCGGCGCGCTGAACTGACGTGCTGTCAGCTTTTGACTGACTCATGAGGTACGCGAACAGATCGGCCATACTTTGTTGGTTGATCTGTTTTTCCAAACCTTCTGGCATGAAAGACAGGCCCGTGCTGCGTAGTTCTTCGATGTTGACTCGCAGGATCGTGGTTTGAGTCCCATCTGGACGTCGGATTGTGATGCTGTTGACGCTCTCGCCAGCGATCATTCCCGCAAGGACTCGTCCGTCGTCGGTCACAAGCGAGTAACTGAGATACTGCGGCTTCACGTCGCGGTTTGGATCGAGGATGTTCAGCAAGACGGCTGGCTTGCCTCGGTCGCGGATCGCCTTCAAATCGGCTCCCACAGCGGTGCCGACGCCTTCCAATCGATGGCAGGCTGAACAGACTTTCTTGAACACTTGCTTGCCACGCGCAACGTCGCCCTGCAACTTGAGTACGGGTTGGTACTCTCGAACAATCTGTTCTCGACGCTGGAGTGATGCGCCCGCAAACAGCTTTTCAACGCGGCTCGCAATCTTCTTGTTGGGATGTTCTTTGAGCAATTCGATTCGGGCTGGATCAAGGTCACCGCGTCCGACGCCGCCCTTTTCGATCGCGTCGAGAAACACCGTGCTCCAATCAGCACGCGTCAAAAGTGTTTCCACCGCACGGGCTCGCAGTGTCGGCGTCAGATTGGACCATCGATTCAGTAACAACTCAGCAACTTCCGCCGATTCAAATTGTGCCAACGTCTCAATGACCGCGGACTGAATCGCACTGGACTGTTTCGGTTCGATTAAGGTGACGAATACGGCTTTCGAGTCGACGAACTGCGAGAACTGGAGCGTACGGATCGCTTCTAGCCGATCGCCTTCTTTTGCACTCGCGTCAACGGCCTTTGTCTTGGCTCGTTTGAGCATGCCGTCGAGGATGTTTTCGAGTCCGCGACCTGCGGCCGATTTGTTGCCTGAGAAAAGGGCAACGGCAACTGCCTCGCTCAACGCACCTTCCGAAGAGGGCCACGTGTTGACACGATTGACGACGGCGGCCACATCACTTTTTCGATCGGCGGCACCAATCTGCCGGCTCAAGGAAACAAGCATATCGCGGCCGTGTGATGTTTTGCGGAATTTCTCATCCTTCGCAAGGCGGCCGAACACCTGCCCGGCGCAGTCAACAACAGAACTGAGTACCGCAAGCCGCATCCATTGATCTCTTCCATCTCGGATGGCGAGCTTTGCGAGTGCGTCGCTTCGTAGCTGAAGTCGTGAGACTTCAGCTTTGTCCCGAATACTCACATTTTCGGCTACATTCCCAAGCTCGCCAAGCGAAAACGCGACCTGATATCGCACCAACAGATCTGCATCATCAGCCAGTTTGATCAACCGATCTTGAAGAGCTGGCGACGAATCAAGCCAACCTTCCGCCAATCGAGTTGCGTGAACACGGACTTCGGAGACAGGATGCTCAAGCGCCTGCAAGATGATTTGGTCGTCCAATGCATCGAGTCCCAGCAGTGAATACATCGCCGTGACTCGTGCAATGGGAAATCGCGATTCTGCCGCCAACTTGCGGAGCGGCTTGATCGCAGATCGGTCTTGCCGTTCATACAACAACCTTGACGCCGTATCACGATGCCAGCCGTTGCGATGTTCCAACATCGCCACCAACTCGGCCGTCGTCGCTTTGCCTGGCATCGGACGAGCGCGCTGAATGAATTCGTCGGTGACAATCCGATAAATACGCCCGCGCTGAACTCCGCCGGAAACATCAACCGTCTTTAAGACATCCGTCGGCAGGAACATTGCTCCCTCGATCAACTCGCGATTCATGTCGATGACATATGGATTGCCATCCGGTGCGTTGGCGAATTGAACGGGGCGAAACGACGTATCCGTCGATGCGAGAAACTCGGCCTTCGGATCGGCGCGACGGGCGATGAAACCAACGGCGTTTGGTTCGAGCTTCGAGCGAAACACGAGGTTGTTCGCAGGCTCGCCGACAAAAACACTGCCGCGATACTCCGCGGGCCAGGCATCGCCACGATAAATCGTCACGCCCGTCGCCGATGTAAAA
>CAYFJO010000377.1:0-10734 GCA_964343305.1 uncultured Pirellulaceae bacterium
TGGCTATTTTCGGACCTTCACCAGCTACCAAGAAATCTTCTGCTCCGGTACGTTGAGCGGACGACAAAGGAGTCGTTATGCGCGTTTATTCCCCCCCCCACTTGTTTCCACTATGTTTCCACGCACAAAAAATGACTTAGCTAGAATTTGGCTAAGTCATTGATTTTATTGGTTGTGGTGGCTTGAAACCACCGAAAATTGACTTTACAAATTTCAGTCTAATCCAGGGATCGATACCCACTATTTCGTACTCCGGTATCCGGGCACAAACACCCGCGCTGCTCAAAGGTCGACGACGAGAAACGCGCCGCCGAAGTCATCAAGGCGAAGCTGATGATGAAGCCGAGCCTGGCTCAGATCGAACTCAACAAGATCGAGGCCAGCCACCGCTCCATCTTCGTCGCTGGCTGGCGGCCCTTCATCGGATGGGTCTGTGGGTTCGCCCTGGCCTACATTTTCATGGCCCGCGACCTGATCGCCCGGGTCATCGTCAACACCGGGGCGCAAGCCTCCCTGCCACCCGATCTGGCCATGGGGGAGCTGATGACCGTGCTGCTCGGCATGCTCGGCCTCGGAACGTTCAAGACGGCGGAGAAGTTCGGGGGAAAGGCGCGGTAAAAGGCCATGCCCCATGCGTTTGTGACTGGTCGCCTATCGATCAGTCACCCGGCCAGCCATATGACGGCTTGGCCTCGGTGGGCTCGGAACGGGGTCGCCGCCATTGCCCACCTTCACCATTGATCCGCCCCCGCGGACGGCTTCTCCGGTGCTCCCGGCGCTTTCGGGTTCCGATCCCCTTCATTGCAAAAACCTACATCAAATGCAGGCCGGGTGTCCCTCTCTTAGTAGTGCCCCTCACCAACAATTCCGAGTGCCCGTCAGTCGCTTCCAGCATCTGTTCCGTTTCGAATAGTCGTTGCGGGGATGGCGACACCTAATCGCGTTCCATCGGGTCGAGCCAACGTGGCCACATGGATCGCAATTAGTCTATAGCCGCCATTACCTCTGGTCAGAATCGGAGAACCGGAATCTCCCTTGACCGCATCGCAATCGTGTAGAGCCAATCTTTCCAATTGTAGGCCAACAAACCGGCAACCGTCATGCACCGTCAGGATATGCGCCTTGTCCTGGCTGTACCCGGCTTGAAGGATTGGGATGCGCTTGTCGATCGTATCGCGGATACTCGCTTCCCCCTCATACCACAACGGAATGGAGCCGGTGGCCGTGCTTACATCGGTGGTCAGGTTCAGCACGGCCCAATCCGACGCGGATTGCCGCGCAGTCGGATGAGTGTGGTATCGGTACTGTTTGGCAATTTGATAGGATTGAACCTTCGACTCCGTGACGTACTCCCCATATTGATACCCCGCAACAAAGTGGAGGGATCGCGCCGGCAGCCATCCGCGGGTTCGTTTGTTCCATAGACAATGAGCCGCCGTCAGAACCTTTGCGGGCCCGATCACCGTACCCGTGCAAAACCCTCCAATACGCTTGTTGACCCGGCCGATAGCCCGCCAGGGATATTCGGTCGTACGAATGAGCACACGGTCGTCGGCGCCCTTTATTCCGGGAAGCTTGATCGGCTCGGTCGCCGCGCTTCCCACCAAGCCTATCAACATACCGAACATTGCCGGCAAGGCTACGCGGCGGACCATTCTTCCCAACCTGCCCAGGATCACTCTTCCCTCAGTGCACGGCTGAAGCTACGCGTAATGGGCTTGAGGAAGTAATCAAGCGCCGTGCGCTCACCTGTCGTGATCATCACCTCGGCCTGCATGCCGGAATGCAATTCGGACACTTCCAGTTTGGCCTTGGGATCGTCATCGAGTCGAATGCGCGCCAGAAAATAGGTCATCCCCGTTCTCTCGTCCGTCAAGCTATCGGCCGAGACCCGGGTCACTGTTCCCTCGACGGGCGCCGTGTTGCGCTGGTTGAATGCCGGAAACCTGACCTGTGCCGGAAGCCCAACATGTACGGAGTCGATGTCGCCCGGATCGACCCGCGCTTCGACGACCAAGCGCTCACCGGCCGGAACGAAATCCATCAACGGTCCTCCCGGCGCAATAACGCCACCCTGCGTGTGAACTTGAAGATTAACGATGGTTCCCGCCATCGGCGCCCGAATTTCCGTCCGTTCCAATATATCCGCCGCGGCGCGTTCCTGTTCGACCAGATCAAAGAGTTGAGACTGCACATCGCGAAGTTCCTGAGCCACTTCGTTAAGCATGCTCGTTGTCAATTCGTTGATTTGAAGCCGGGCCTCGGCAATCGCCTGGCGGGTCTGGGCGATGCGCGCAACGTTTTGGCTTCGACTGCCTTCGATCTCGGCGGAATTACGTTGAAGGGCCCGCAGTCTTGGCATTCGGGCCAAGCCCTTTTCGACCAGCCCACCAACATCCCTGATTTCATCGGCGATTATCTCGAGTTGGTAGTCCTCTGCCTTGATCTGTCCCTTAAACCCGACGATCTCTTCGCCGTATTGGGCAATCCGCTGTTTGAGGATGGCGACCTGACCGGCCTTCGCTTTGCGTCTTGCCTCAAAGATGTTGTTCTGGCCGTTAATGGTTTCAAAGACCTTGGAATCGCTCGCGGCATCCATCAACCAGGCAGGAAACACTATCTCGTCCTTATCATCCCTCTCGGCGATCAGACGCGCCTCGCGGGCGATAGCCGCGACCTTGCGGCCACGCACCAGTTCCAGCGATGCGAGGGCCTGTGTTTTGTCGAGAACGATCAACACTTGACCGGCCTTCACCTGGCCGCCGTCCTGGACTTTGATCTCGCCGACGATACCGCCTTCCAGATGTTGGATTGTCTTGCGATTGCTCTCCACAAGGACCATTCCCGGGGCAATGGCCGCGCTCCCCAACGGCGCCAAGGCCGCCCAACCCAGAAACACAACGAAGAACAGGAAGATTACCGAAAAACCAGTCACCAATGTAGCCTTCAGACCCATGGACTGGATATCGGGAGCGCCATGAACTTCTGGTGCGGAGAGAGGTTCTGGACCATCCGCCGGCCCGTTCCCTGTACCCGGACGTACTACTTCGGTTGGCGCCTTGGCCGTTGCGATCTGAAACGCCGGCTGCCCCTTTTCAGTCATCGCTTACGACTTTCCTTCCGCTGGCGCCATGGCCTACTTGCGTGCCCACTTTCCCTTTATTGGCTGTTTCGCGGACCCGGCGGGTTTGGGTTTCGTTGATGTTTTACGGATAAGTTTTTTTATTGCTTTTCGCCGCCGTATTCTTGGCCGTTGTTCCCACAGGCTTGGCCGCCATCTTGGTTCCCCTCGTAGATGAGGAAGTGTTCGCCTTTATTTTTTGAAGGGGATCGCTCCCCTAACCTTTTGAAGAAAACCGAGCAGTCCCTTTGTGCTCATGCCCGGCGACGAAGATAAGTGCTGCTGAACTTTCTCAGGGTTTGCATGCAACTTCGAATTCAAAACACCCTCCGGCATCGGCTTTGGATTATTCAGCCCCGCGCCAAACATGCTTTGTGGCGTTGCCTCACCGGGAACCAAAGGTATTGCGTTGTGGTTTGCAGGGGTTTGCCCGGAGGACGGCTGGGCCGTCAGTATGGCTTTTTCGCTGGCGTTCCCGAGTTTTTCTTGCGGGGCGCTTCCTTTCATTTGCTCCAGCATGTCATCCCGAGAACCGAAAGCGTCAACCTTTCCGTAGCGCAACACCAGGATTTTGTCGACGGTTTCGAGCACGTTCGGCCGATGCGCGATGACGATGATAGTTCGTCCTTCCTCCTTGAGGGCCTTGATCGCGATAAGGAGCGCCTGCTCCCCCTCCTTGTCCAGGTTGGCGTTGGGTTCATCGAAAACCAGGAACCTGGGGTCCCCATAAACCGCGCGAGCCAGGGCAATGCGCTGGCGCTGCCCTCCTGAAAGGGCGGCTCCTCCCTCGCCGATCTCGGTATCATAGCCTTTTTCCATGCGCAGGATCATCTCGTGCACCCCGGCCCGCTTGGCCGCCGCCACCACGGCTTCCGGATTGCCTTCCCCCATGCGGGCGATATTTTCCTGGATGGTTCCGGAAAAAAGCTCCACGTCCTGCGGCAGGTACCCGATATGCCTTCCCCGGTCATCCGGTCCCCACTTGGCGATATCCATGGCGTCCAAGCGGACGTTGCCGGCCCGGGGGCGGAGGTTCCCGACCATCAGCCTTGCCAGGGTCGTCTTGCCGGCCGCCGTCGGGCCAATCAGCCCCAGCACTTCTCCGGGTTGGAGGTTGAATACAATACCCTTGAGAACCGGATCCGAGGCGCCCGCATGGACGTAGCTTACCCCCTCCACGTCTATGCGCCCCTCGGGAGCGGGGAGAGGCATGCCCCCGCCGCGGGGCGGGGTCGCGTTCAGTTGCGCCTTCAGGCGCCCATAAGCCGCCCGCGCCGCCAGCAATCCCTTCCAGGAGCCGATAGCCTGTTCCACGGGCGCCAACGCGCGTCCCATGATGATCGATCCCGCGATCATCGAGCCTGGCGTCATCTCGCCCTCGATAACCAACCAGGCGCCGGCGCCCATTACCCCGACCTGCAGGCAAAAACGAACAAATTTGGATGTGGAAGAGATCAGTCCACCGCGGTCACTGGCCTTTGCCTGAAGGGATAGGGCCTCGGCGTTGCGGGCGTGCCAGCGTCGAATCAGGCTCGGCATCATGCCCATGGCCTCGATGACGTCGGCGTTGCGGGCCGCCGCCTCGGCCTGGTTCATCGCCGCGATTGAGCGCCCGCCCGCGAGCATCAACAGATTGCGCGTCGCCATCTCGTTGGCGACGGCCAGGGATAAAAGAACGACCGCTCCAACCAGGGCGATAACGCCGACGACCGGGTGCAGCATGAACATGATGGCGAGAAAGACCGGCGCGAAAGGCGCGTCCATGAGCGGGAACACGCTGGGGCCGGACAAAAAGGTGCGGAACGTCGATAGGTCGCGTAGCGCCTGCACCGAGGGGTCCTTTCCGGAAGTCAAGGTGGCCGTAATGCTTCCCGCCAGGGTCGCACCGCCAAGCCGTCCGTCGAGCCAGCTGCTGATCCGCACCATGGTGAAAGTCCGCACCACCTCGAGGAGCGCCAGCGTCAAGAGCGCCGTCCCCGCGATTAGTGTCAGCAGGACCAGGGTATCGGTATTGCGGCTGGTGATGACGCGGTCGAAAACCTGCAACATGTAAAGGGGGGCCGTCAGCATGAGAATATTGATGCAGAAACCAAAAAGGGCAACCACCAGGAAAGCGCGCTTGCAGGCCTCGAGCGTTTCCTTGAGTAAAGGGTTACTCGGTTGATTCAACACCCTGTCCGCCCCCGCGTTTGACCTGCCTCGATCATAGAGTCCGCCCGGCCAAGCGGCAATGCCCGGCCGGGCGAACTCTATTCCCAACGCTGGGCAGGAACGGCGTCAGAACAGGAAGTCGTCCTGGTGGAGATCGTTGACATTAACGCCCAGAAGCGTGATCTGATCGCCATTGCCGAGATCGATCACCGTATCCACGCCGACCTGAATTGTTGCGGCTTGAACGTCGGCGAAACTGTTGATCGACGTTTCCCCGATCAGGTCGATCACATCCTCGGTGGCCGCGCCGGCCGTGAAGTCATTAATGTTATCGGCGCCGCCGCCGTCGCTGAACACAAACAGGTCGTCGCCAAGGCCGCCCTCGAGGTTGTCGCTGCCGGCGCCGCCGATGATTAGGTCGTTGCCGAAGTCGCCGTCGAGCGTGTTGGCGCCGGCGTCGCCGATGAGGATGTCGTCGAAGTCCGAGCCTTCGATATTCTCGATGCCGATGAGAATATCGTCGCCGATGCCGGCCGCATCGCCGCCGGCGGTCGAGGTCGCCGTGCCCTCGCCGGTGGCGCCGCCCGAAAGGTCAACCCTCACGCCGTCATCGGCGTCGAAGTAGGAAACGGTGTCGCTATCGGCGCCGTTGGCGCCGCCGTCGATGGTGTCGTTGCCTGCACCGCCAATCATGATATCGTCGCCAGAACCACCGATCAGAATGTCGTCGCCCGGAGTGCCGACATGTGTCGGAATCGTCACCGTGAACGTCTTCGCGGACGAGGCGGTGTCCCCGTTCGCGACCTCTTGCGACGTGGCGGTTACCGTCAGCACGTGATCGCCAGTCAGGGAGGCGGGAAGACTCAGGCTGAGGCCCTGGAGGTCCGAAAGCGCCAGTGTCCACGCGCCGTCGCCGTTGTCGGTGCCGGCCGAAAGCGAAGCACCCGTCGGAACACCCGAAATTACCACCGATTCGATGGATTCCGAACCGTCCAGATCGGCGACCGCGACCGAAATGTCGAGTGCCGCGACCAAACCGCCACCAGACCCCTCGTAGATTTTTGCGAAGATCCCATGGCCGTCACCGTCCTGACCATTCGACATCCAGGTAACGACAAAACCGCCATCGTCCCGTGCCGAAATCGACGGCCGGGCTTGGTCGCTAAACGTTTCGTCATTGATCTGGAAATCATCGCCGATCAGGTTTCCGGCCGAATCATAATGCCTGGCGATTACGGCGTTGCCGCTTCTGTCCTGAAATTCCGATTGCCAGGCAATGACGTAGCCGCCGTCGGCGAGTGCCTCGATATCAGGCTCGAACTGATTGTAGGAGGTGTACGACGCGTTAACCAGAAATTCGCCGCCGTTGGGTGTACCGTCGGCGTTATATTGCTGCGCATAGATCCCGTCGCCGCTGCCGTCCTGGCCGCGCGAGAACCATGTCACCACGAAGCCACCGTTGTTGAGCACGGCGACTTTCGAGAATCCCTGGTAGTCGTTCGTATAAGTGTTGATCCGGAATTCGTCGGTCACGGGGGTGCCGTCGGCTTCGTAGCGCCGGGCATAGACTCCCCAGAGGCTGTCGTCCTGATAGGTCGAATTTCACGTGACCATGTAGCCGCCATCGGGGAGCGCCGAAATATCCGGGTAGAGTTGATCATCGAAGGTGACCTGGTTGACTCGGAATTCGCCGTCGATCTTTTTCCCTTCGGCATCAAAACGCTGGGCGTAAATGCCGGACCAGCTGCCGTCCTGTGTGTTGGAATTCCAGGCGACGACGAAACTGCCATCGGCAAGGGTCTCCACCACGGACGCGTTCTGCCAGCTGTATCCCGGGTGGGTTGTTGACGCTGTGTTCGTGTTGATTTGGAACTCATCACCCGCCGGTTTGCCGGTGCTATCGTAGCGTTGGCCATAAACACCCGAAGAGTCGCCATCCTGGGTATTCGACGTCCAGGTGATGACGAAACCGCCATCGTGCAGCGCCGCGCTCGAAGGATCCCCTTGATAACTGGTCGTGTAAGTGTTGACCTGGAATTCATCGCCGAGTGGTTTGCCGGTGGCATCGTAGAGCTGGCCGAAGACGCCGTAATCGTCGTTATCCTCCGGCTGGTTCTTCGATTGCCAGGTAACGACGAAACCACCGCCGGCGAGCGTGGTGACGTCGGGGGTATTCTGGTTGCCGGTGGTGTAGGAATTGACTTGGAATTCAGCACCGCCGGCCAACTGAATCTCCGCCGGGACGCCATCGGCCAACGCAACCACATCGGCAGCGCTCAGGTTCGGCGCGTCGGCCACGGCTCCCACGTTGACGGTCACAGTGGCGGTGTCGGTGCCCCCCTGGCCGTCGGAGACCGTGTAGTCGAAACTTGCCTGCCCGGAGAAATCGGCGTCCGGCGCGAATACCACCTCGCCTGCGGCGAATATCTCCAGCTCGTCAATCGCCGTGCCGAAATTGGCCACATTCAGCTTGACGTATCTCGCTACAACCGGCGCGAACGTCGCCTGCACGGTCTCGGGGCCGCTTACAAAGCCGCTGAAACCAGCACTGGCCGAGTCGAAGACCTGCGTATATTCGTTCTCGTCGTTGCTGTCGTCACCGTTGGCATAGACATTGTCCGTACCGGCGACTTCGATCGAGAACTGCCCCGGGTCCCGATCGTCATAGCCATCCGTTCGGTCCCGCCCGAACGTGATACTGCTGATCAGCACGCTCTGCCCAAGATCGACCTTGAGCCAGCTGTCGGGGCTGTTGCTGATCCAGCTGGCGCCATTGCCGTAATATCCGTCGTTGGCAAAGGCCGGGTTGTGAATGGACTCGTAGCCCGGAATGTTGTCCTTGGTAACGGCTACCCGCGCCAACCCGTTGCCCTGGAAGGCGAGGTCCTGGCTGGTGTCAAAGGGCGTCGCCCTGCCCTGCGTGCTCGTCCAGCCGAGTTTGGTGATCGACGGTCCGGATTGGGCCGAGGCGTCAACGATGCTGATGCCGGGAGCGTCGAATGTGAATGACACCGTGCCGTTGACCGCATTGCCGACAGACAACAACGACAGCGTATCGCCGTCGGCGTCCGTGTCGTTGGCCAGCAGGTCCACCGCCGTGATCACCGCCGGCGCGTCCTCGTCGGTAAGCGCGGCGACCTCGAGCTCGACCACGTAACCAGCCATCTGTGTGGTGCCGGACTGGTCGTTCCACATGTCGGTGGAGCCAATGTGCAGGAAATCTTCGTTGCCGTTATTGTCATCCGGCTGGCCCGCGTCCCAGTTGGTGTATTCGCCGCTCGGCGCGGAGCCGCCACTTTGGCCGACCCAGAATGTGGTTCCGGCCTCGGGCCCGGTGACCCATTGCCACGTACCTTCAGTGGCCGTATCGTTGGCACCTAGCCAGGCTTGGTTCGACCCGCTCAGACCTTTGATGAAAGCGTTCTCCGCGGCCGACGTCACGGTGGCCAGATAGCCGCCCATATTCTCGGCGGCTGTCTTGGCCTGGGACCACGTGCCGTCGGTGCCGCCGCTGATGTAATCAACATACTTGTAGTAATGGCCGTTGTCGGGATTGAGCGTGAAACCCGTAAGGTCGACCGCGGCGCCGATCTCGTCGTCGACCGCCACCGGGCCGTCGTTGCGCCCTTCGACGGTGACCGTCACGGTTGCCGTGTCGGTGCCGCCGTTGCCGTCGGAAATCGTGTAAGAGAAGCTGTCGGTTGCCGTCTCGCCTTCGGCCAGGTGCTGATAGGCGGTGGCCTGGTCGTAGCGAAGGGTGCCGTCGTCATTCCGCGTGACGGTAGCGCCGCCGGAACTCGTCGAATCGAAGCTCGATACAGTGAGGACATCGCTGAGATCGACGTCGGTGTCGTTGGCCAGTACGTCGATGGTGAACGCAGCGTCCTCGGTCGTGGCGGCGCTGTCGGCCACCGCCTCCGGGCCGTCGTTGCGCCCTTCGACGGTCACCGTCGCCGTGTTCTCGACGTCCACGTGGCCGTCGTTCACGTTGTAGGTGAACGTCAGCTCCGCCGTCTCCCCTTCCGCAAGGTCGTTAAACTGGCTCGGATCGATCTCCAGGGTATTCCCGTCGACCGTGAACTCCGCCGTGCGCCCACCGCTCTGGGCCACCGTGTTGATGCTCAGGACGTCGCTGCTGTCCGCGTCGCTGGCACTCGACAGCAGGTCGACCTCGAGGCCGCCCGTCGGGCTCGCGCCCAAGGCCTCAAGGGTGTCCGCCAGGAAGTCGCTACGATAGGCCGCGCCCAGCTGGTTGATGTCGAAGCCCCACGTCGCCGCCGTGTACGTCCCCGTCTCGTTCACCGCCGCCACGTCCGCGGACCGATTCCAGCTGTCCAGGCTCATCAGCGTCGTCACGGCCGACGCATCGAAGGCACTGATCATGGTACCGCCGTAATAGCCGCCGGACCAAGCGTTCAGCGTATAGTTGCCGCCGGGGCCGCTCGCCGACGGGTTGCCGTCGACGAAGGGCATGTTGGACGCGTAGTCCGAAAGTCCGAGGTAGGACTGGATGAAACCGCCGGCCTGGGGCTCGTAATACAAATTGTGGCCGCCGGCGTAGAGCAGGTTGCCGCCGCCGTCCAGGTAGGCGCTCAGCGTCGCCGCGTTCTCGCTCGTCAGGTTCGTGTATGCCTGATCGCCGTTCGACCAGATCACCAGGTCGTAATTGTCCAGGTTGCCGGTCGGGTCGCCGGTCGCCGGGATCGCCTCGTAGTCGACCGTGTAGCCCAGATCCGAAAGCGTCGTCAGCCACGTCCCCTGACCGTCGAGGCCGCGGTCGTCGTCCACGAACAGGATGGACGAACCCAGGCCGCCCGAATCCTCGTCCGTGCTCGCCGTGATCGCCTCGACCACCGGCGCGTCGTTGGCGCCGACCACGGTCACCGTTACGGTTGCCGTGTCGGTGCCGCCGTTGCCGTCGGAAACCGTGTAAGAGAAGCTGTCGGTTGCCGTCTCGCCTTCGGCCAGGTGCTGATAGGCGGTGGCCTGGTCGTAGCGAAGGGTGCCGTCGTCATTCCGCGTGACGGTAGCGCCGCCGGAACTCGTCGAATCGAAGCTCGATACAGTGAGGACATCGCTGAGATCGACGTCGGTGTCGTTGGCCAGCACGTCGATGGCGAGCACCGCGTCCTCGGTCGTGGCGGCGCTGTCGGCCACCGCCACCGGGCCGTCGTTGGTGCCGGTGACCGTGATCGTCACCGTCGAGGTCGAGGTCGCGCCGTGCTCGTCCGAAATCGCATAGCCAAGCAAGACCTTCGTTGCCTCGCCGGCCGCCAGGCTCTGATAAGCGCCGTCCGGGTTGTAGTACACCAGCCCGCCCTTCACCACCACCGAACCATCGCCCTTGGCCACCCACGCCTTGTCAACCGACAGCACCGCGCCATGGTCGACGTCCGTATCATTGGCGAGAACGTCGATCTTGATTGCGCGGTCCTCGGTCGTCTTGGCAACGTCCCTAACCG
>CAYFJO010000378.1:0-10731 GCA_964343305.1 uncultured Pirellulaceae bacterium
GACAGGAAACTGAGCCAGCTTCCGCGTTTCGTCGTGGTGCCGGCCTCTTCCTCTTCTTCCACCTCTTCTTCCGCTCCACAGAGAGAGTCGGCGAGCGAAACGATTGCCTGAGTAATGCCGGCGCGAGGGGCGTCCTGGATCAGCGGGACGCCGTTGTTGCGAACTTCCACCATCACACGATAGTCGTTCGGCAACTGGCCGTAGATTTCGGTGCCAATCGTTTCCTGGGCCTTCTTCAAACTGATCTGGCCGCTGTCCAGGCCAACACGATTGACCACGATTTTGACCTTGTCCTTCAGGTTTTCATACTCTTCGAAGGACATCAACAGCCGCACCACATTGCGCAGGCACGGCAGGTCCAGTTGCGTGACCAACACAACCTGGTCGGCGGATTGCAGCGCCACCATGTCCAGCGCGTTGTAAGATTTGGACAGATCAACAATCAAGTGCGAAAACGTTGCACGCAACAATCCGAAAACACGATTCAGGTCATCAGGCGTAATCAGCTCGGTGTCTTGAAGCTGGACCGGGCGCGGCAACAAATAAAGTCCGCATGCGTGTTTGGTTAGCGACCGCTTGAGAAGGGTAAAATCCAGCCGCGAGATATTCTGAGCGACGTCGACCAGTGTGTAATCGGGAATCGTGTCCAGGAACACGTCCGCGTCGCCCAGCGACAAGTCGAGATCGATCAAGGCGACGCTGTTCGACTCTTCATGAGCCAACGTGCAGCCCAAGTTGACAGCGACGCTGGTGGAACCAACACCACCGGTCGCTCCGCAAACGGCAATCATCGTGCAACTGCGTGCCCGCCCATCGTGCCGGCCGAATCGTTGATTGCCAATCCGTCCCATGGCCGAAACGAGATCTTCGACGTCGACCGGTTGGGTGAGAAACTCTTTGGCCCCGGCTCGCATGGCCTGCAGGATCAGTTGGCCATCCGTCGAGTTGCTGACAACCAGGATGCTGCATTCCGGGCTGGTGTCGCGCAGGTTTTCGATCAACTCAAGTGCTTTGCCCGTGTCTTGGTCCAGCGCCACGACGCCGATGTCGGGGTGTGTTTGACCCACGACGTCCGCAAAAAACTCGTAGCGCGAACACTCGGCTTCCAGCCAAACAATGTCCATGCCCAACAGCATGGATTTCAATGCCTCGCGGGAGACATCATTCGGATCGACAATTGCGAGTCGTAGAACGTTGCTCATCGTTGCGATATCTGTCTTTTCGTTGTCCGTTTAGGACGTCATTCGGGGCGTCATCCAAGCTATGCAAATGTAGCACGCACTTTTCTATTTGAGATCGTCGTATCCCACAGGACCAATCAAGGAAGGCTCGTAGGTATTGGTGTTGTACTGATTGTTCGTGGCGCCCGGTGCCGGATTGTATGGCGTGTTTGGCCTGTATTGGTTGTTGCGATACGAGCCATTGCGATACGAGTCATTGCGATAGGAGTTGTTGCCATACGAGTCACTGCCTCGTGAGTCACTGTTGGGCGCGGTCGTTCGTTGCACCGAACTCCCTCGTACCACGGGAGCAGGCTGTCTTTGCATTCCAGTGCCAATCGGTTGATAGGCGCTTTCGGGTTGATAGGCGTTGACAGGTTGGTTCGGAACGCGTTTGAATCAAGCCGGCCAAGGCCATGGTCTGGCCCGCTCGAAGCTCGACCGACGTATCCACCGATCGGGCTCGGAAACCGGGCGTCCCAGTGACAGGGTCACGAAGACTGGGATCAATTTCCGTAATGGTGGGGCGTACTTCCAGTTTGATCATTCCGTTGCCTTGGACAATTGGCACGAAGTCGACCAGCGTGCCGAAATCCCGGTATTCGATGGAAACGGCTCCCAAGCCGGTCGAAACCGGGACGGGCACTTGACCACCGGAAAGGAAACGGGCAGCGCGACCGCTGACGGTCACCAGGGTTGGTTCGGCCATGATTTTTGCCAAACTGTTTTGTCGCAGCGTGTTGATAAACGCGCTGAAAGATGCCTGGTTGTTGATGACACCAAACCGCACAGTTTCGGTGCCCGTTGCTGGGACGACCCCGCCCGCGATGCTCGACGCCAGCCCGCTCGCGTTTTGAATAATGAAGTCGTCCAAATTGATGTATGCCCAGTCGATTCCAAGCCGCTGCAACTTGGTGCGTGAAACTTCAAATACCTTCACGTGCAGCAACACTTGTTGGGCTCCGCCAACCGTGACGCGGTTAATCACCTTGGGGAAATACTCCTCGGACACTTCCACGATACTTTGGACCATGTCCGAGTTTGGAACGTAGCCCGACAGCATCAAGCTCGACGGCAAGGCACGCAGCTTTAACTTTGCAGTCGGGAACAACGACTTGAGGTTGTCTTCCAGCTCACGCACGTCGCCGAACACGCGAATGTTGATGACCTGAATCTTGTCGTTCTCGTCCCACAAGTTCAGCGCGGTGACACCAGGCTTGAGTGCGGACACTTGAATCTGGTTGGGCGACAGCGGCGTCGCCTGGATGATTTCTTGATTCTGAACCAGCAGCCGCGGGACCTTGTGGTTGAGCGTCAAGATCCGGCTGGTGTTGACGATCATCTCCAATTGTTCGGCGTCGCCGCTCACTTGAAAGTTCGCGCTGTCGGCTGCGACAGGGTGTGTCGCTTGAGCCGCGGCGAACTGCGAGACCGTTGTGGCGATGACCAGGGCGAGTAGCGCCCGAGTGGTGGCGGTAAGAACCGGGAGTTTTTCTCGTGCCATCCGTGTTTCCCTTGCGTGGGTGGTTTTCACGCATCACGCACATCCGTGCGCGTGCTTAATTTAGTCAATTGTCTATCAACGAAGGTTATTCATCTTCTTCGATCGGCTCATCAACGGGTGCTTCATTCGTCGGTGGTGCGTTGTTTCCCGTTGGTGCACCTGTTCCGGTTGTGGGGGGCAACGGAATCGCCGGCGGGGCAATAGGAGCCATGCCAGCCGAACCATCGGAGACTTCCGGCATACCGTTTGGATCGTGCCAGGTGTAAACTTTGTAACCGTTCGACGTCATTACGACCATTTTTATCGGTTCCGGAGCGGGCTCGGTGACCGGGAACGAGGTCGGCATCAACGGATCGTGCTTGGCTTGTGTGATGCGATCCAGCCAATCGTTAAGCCCCGGTTTTTTGCCGTCGTCTTTGTCTGAATAGACGTCTTCGCGATCTTCCACGTTTTCGTTGAGTCCGGCGAGTTCTTCCACGGTGACGCCACCTTTGGTATAATTTCCCGCATCGACATCACCCAGATTTCGCAGCGAGAGCAATAAATTGCCATTGTGTTTGGCGACGGTGATCTTTTCCACCTGGTCGGGTTTTACCAACAAGGACACGGTTTTGGCATTGCGCGATTTTCCGTCAGGATCGATAATCCGGTCCATCTTCTTGTCCACCGAAAATATCTGAACATCGCGGAGAAACGTCTTAGCAATTTGTTTGCCTTCGATGCGGAACACGCCGGTAATGTCGACGCGATCACCCGGTTGCAACAAACCCTCGACGATGTCTTCTTGCGAAACTTTGATTGACATGACCCGCATTCCCGGAGGAACTACAAATATTCCGATCTCGTCCTTTTCGCCAATCATTTCCGAGAGCAGTGTCTGTCCCTTGAGAACGTTGGTCAGCGAATAGAGATCTTCGATCTCATCCAAGCTGCCGACGGCACCTTCGGGAACCATATCCACGGGCCACTCTTCGACCTTCACGTTCTCTTCCGTGATCTTGTCAGCGATGTTGATCAAACTAGTCACCACCAGAACGGGTTTCTTTTCGACAGCGGGTGCTGCTTCGCTGCCGCCCTGAACAACCATTTGATTCACACCAAATGCCGCCACCAAGCCGCAACCCAGGGCGATCATGATCAAGACCATTGATTTCGCTTTCATCGTTTGTGCCTCATCTTGTAGGGGTTTCATATCGAGACTTCCGAAGTTCAAGAAAACTTCGGAAGTCTGGCCGTGGAATAATGTGTGCTAACTACCCGTCTCGCGCCTCATAACGGTCGACGCGGTCATGTCTGTGCTGCCCAGCCAATGGGGCGTCGGCAGCCAACTCACGTCGGAATAGGGCACTGTCAACGTGACCGTGATGGGATCGCCGTTGTTCGCAACGACTGGATCCGGCGTCACATCCACGTCGTTTGGATCGACCGTGATGGATGCGTTCGCCAGGTAGTCGACGACCGTCGTGCGGATTTCGCCAATCGTGGAACCGTTTAACACTGCCTGACGCGCTCCTTCACGCGAAGCATTGGTAATAAGCTGTTGAACCATGACCATCCGGCCGAATTCGATCATTCCGAAAACCAACAAGATGAAGATTGGCGCAACGATGGCAAACTCGACCGCCGAAGCACCTAATCGTTTTTTTCGGTACGACCGGCAAGGTTTGTCCAATTTACGAGGTCGCGGCGTCAAAGTTTGCGTCGACTGCTCGTTTTGGCTGATCGTTAAACTCACCTTAAACTCTCCAGACTACTGGAACTGGTAGCCACGGTCGCCAGACCGTGGAATCCATGCCCTCCACGGTCTGGCGACCGTGGCTACATTCGATCTGCATCTCACACCAACATTCCCATCCAGGCAAAGTACAGAATGGTGCCGATGCAGATCGGAATTCCGTAAGGCAACAACATCATGCTGCTTTTGCGATCCGCCGCGATGGCCGAAAGTGTCTCCGGATTCCGAATGGTCAGGATTTCATTCAAAATCGTTTGGAATTGGGTTGAGTGTTTTTTCCAGCCTCGCGAGGCCAAAACCATGACGACGGCCAACACGGCTCCGACCACGGCGGAAACACAGAAGGAGTAGAAGGTGATCGCACAGTGCACCCAGGCACCGATGCCCATCATCAACTTCACGTCGCCTGCTCCCATGCCACCGATGGCATATGCTGGCAGTAGCAATGACAGCCCCACGATGGTTCCCGCCATGCTCCAACCCAGACCTGCGTACCAGGCTTCGCCCATCCACGCATAAGCGATCGCGCTATAAACCCAACCGCTGATGATGAAGGGAAAGGTCAACCAGTTGGGCACTTTGAGTTGAATGCCGTCGATTACCGCGGCCACGACCAAAATGACGCTGACCAACCAAACGTGCCAATTCTCTGCCAGCCCCGCGAAAAATGTATCCATGAAACTCATCTCTTTGTCGACTCCCGTGTATCTTTACCTGTGGGACGGGTTGCTAATCCGTCCGAGGGGATTTGACGGACGGATTAGCAATCCGTCCTACAGTCACTCTTTGCTTTCTCAAACACGCAACTCAAAAACGCAATGTGAACAGATAGCCGATGAACGCCACCACGACGGTGAAGAAACAACACACCATCTCGAAGGCGCCGGCCACTGCTTCGCCGGGTAAATAGGTAAACATGACGTTGACCTTTCTTCGGGCGTAGCCGAAAGAAGATTACCTGGTTCAAAAAGGGGTCAGGTACCGTTGCCGGAACGGCCCTTCAGGTGCTTGGCACAACGATACCTGACCCCTTTTTGAACCCCTGCGCAAAAGTCCGCCTCGGCACCCCGCGAAGGGATGCCGAGGGAACTGTTCGTTTAAGCATAGGTCACGGAGAACGCAATGTTCGCCGCAAACCAGAATCGCTTAGTTGACACTGCCGGTTCGGGCGCTGTTCAAGTCAGCAGCGATATCGTTGAAGGCCGAGCTGGCGTTGGTACCGATTGCTTGAATTGCGGTCAAGCAAACGATGACGATCAAAGCGAGCATCACAGCGTATTCAACAGCCGTGGGACCATCTTCCGAAACCAGAAAACGACGAACTTTGTTAGCGAGACTCTTCATGACTTACTCCGATTTCTAAGCCCGCAGGGGGCTAATCGAGGTCGCGAAAACTGCGACCAATGGTGGATAAGTTTGGAATCCGCCAAACAGAAATGTGAAGGTCACATCCGCCTGCCTTCGTCTGACGAATTTCCAACGTTTACAGTAAAACGCCTCGCACTCGAAATTGCAGGTAACCAGAAGCTGCCATTGTGCGAGAAGCACAATGGAGAGCCACGATCCCTTCGGTAACCAGGCTGCCGCGGTTGCGGCCCTTGGTTTTGCGCCCCGGCCTTACGACCGGTTTGCCTTTGTCGAGGATGTGAGGCAGCAGGCTCACATGGCCGGAATTGCTTCCAGCCACCAAGCGCGTCCGACAAACAAGTTTGTCTTACGCTCTCAATGGAAACCTATGTCATGAGGGGCCCAAGTCAAATTTTAATCTTTAGGAAATCTGCGGGCTCAGCAAAGAATATCCTGGATTGTCAATTGAGCGCCTCGCATTCGATTCAAGCGGCACAAACGGATTGAATTCTTCTCTCACGATCGCCTTTTAACTACATGGTAGGTTTGTTTGTACCTGCAACCCGCCAGCGAGTTCGCACGTCCTAGAGGAACGCAGATGCTCCGAAAAACCTATGCACCGTACGTCATCGCACTGGTACTGCTGGTGTGCGTCTTCGCGTTTTCGCCCAACTTCCTGGCCTTCCAAAGCGGCGGAAAGACACCTTTCGCTGGTGACTTTCTACAAGAGTGGATCGGTGCATACGTCGTTTGGAATAATGGTGCTGACCGGTTGTATGACGAACCGTTCGTCAAGCAAATTCAGCACGATCCGGAATTGCTTGGCTTTGAGTGGCGCGAATCGAGCTACTTTTCGATGGTCTATCCGCCGTTTTATTACATTGTGCTCAGCCCGCTATCGCTGTTGCCTTATCATGTTGCCGCCTGGTTGTTCACGGTTCTCATGGTCGTTTGCTTGTTCGCCTCTGGCACGCTAATGCTGAGAGCTTTGCCAAACGTGAATCCACACCGATTCGCCTGGTTGTTCGTGGCAACGATCTGGTTTGTGCCGCTGCTGAGGAGTTTAACAACGGGACAAAAAGGCACAGCCTGTCTTTTGATTCTGACGGGCACTTTTTACCTGTTGAAACAGAAGCGACCCGTTTGGGCCGGAGTCGTCTTTGGCCTGATGGCGTTCAAACCACAATTGGCGCTCGTCATTGGCCTGGCGATGCTGGTCAAAGGCCAATTCCGATTTGCGGCCAGCGCCGTCGCCACCGCTTCGTTCTTTGTCGGAATCTGTTTCGCGGCCGGCACAGACGTTTGCGTCAACTATTACCAGTTCTGCGCGGGCGTTGGCGAGTATTTGCACACCAGCGGTTACGACCTTTACAAATCACATTGTCTGTATGGATTCTTGGCAATGTTGTCGGGTGGGCAAGCAACCATGCTGGTCAAGATTTCGACCTTCATTTCGGTAATCCTCGTCTTCGGCATGTTGCTGACAATACTCCGCGGCAAACTTGATACGACGTCGAAATGCTTTAACATCCAATTCTCGGCAATGGTCATTTGCACATTACTGCTGAGTCCTCATCTTTTCACGTACGACCTGACGATGCTGCTATTGCCAATGTTCCTTTTGGGTCACGCGGCCCAATCCAAGGTCGTGTCGCGAGAGTCGGAAACGGCGCTAATCGGGCTGACCGTCGCCATGTACTTCGTCGCTGGATTTTCGCACGCGGTCGCTGCGATCGGCGGTCTCCAACTAACAACGGTTCTGATGTTAGCCATGCTGTGGATTCTCGTGCGAAATATGAACGCGCACGGCGATCCAGACACTGTTCGAATACACGAAACACACTTGGCAACTGGGGCGTGACCGCCGCCCGTCTTGGTGTAAAATACGGAATAGTTTCTCTCCACCGGCCCGATTCTGTAGGACGGAAAGCGTTTTCCGTCCACGCAAGGGTTCGCCATGCCCGAACAATCCGCAATTTCCGCCAACGCGCTGGTCGCGATCAGCATCGGAGCCGCCGCGATCATCGCGCTGCTCATCTTGCTACTTTCACTGTTCCGTAGCAACACAGTCAGCAAGGCCACTCGCGACGAAGATCTTTCGATTGACCTCGACAAGTTGAAGGTCCCCGATCCTGTTCCGAAGGGTCCGCAACTCACTTATTACGGAACGCCGGTTCAACTGGTCGTCCTCGTCCTGGCACCCGCGGGGCGAAGCGATTTTCCGACCAAGGATCAACTGCGAGAAACCGTGGATCGACTGATTCCGGATCTCTCGCAGATCCTCGACTGGCATCAGCCCGTCTTTCGCCAGTGGCCCGAACAGCTCAGCACCCAAGGCTTCAGCCAACTGTTGTTTACCAACATCCAACTGCCGGGCGATCAAGGCAAAGGCACCCCGTGGTGTGCGATCACCGGCCGATTCGCCGTCGGGGAAGGTCATCTTCTGGCTGGCTTGATCTGCCGCGCCGCGAAACCAAACGGCCTCAGCCAAATTGTTGTCCAACAAGAGGGGCAATGGCACGACATTGTACGAGTCGTCACGTGAAACGATCCAACGAGCAACTTCGCGAGGACGCACTGGCGATTTGGCAGGCCGGAGTCGACGCCGTACGCAGCGATCGTCTGATTGAGGACTATGTCCACGTCGATGGCCGGTGGCTTCACGTCGGCGGCGACGCGATTTCGCTCGACGACATTAACCGCATCGTCGTTGTCGGGACGGGCAAAGCGGGTGCGGGGATGGCCGCCGGCTTGGAGCGGGCATTGGGCAGCGAAGTCATGCAACAAAAGCAGCTATCCGGATGGATCAACGTCCCCGCGGACTGTGCTGGACCACTGGATAAAATCAAGTTGCACGCCGCGCGACCCGCAGGACTCAACGAGCCAACGCAAGAAGGCGTTGAAGGCACGGAACAAATACTCCGCATGGTACGGGAGTTGACACCGAAAGATCTGTGCCTGTGTCTCTTGTCCGGCGGCGGTTCGGCGTTGCTACCTGCTCCCGTCGACGGCATCACACTGGCCGACAAGCAACAGATCACAAAACACCTCAGCGGCGCGGGGGCCAACATCCAGCAATTGAACACCGTTCGAAAACAACTCAGCAAGGTAAAAGGCGGCGGCTTGATGCGTGCCTGCAATGCCGGACGCTTGATGACGTTGATCATTTCCGATGTGATTGGCGACCCGCTCGACATCATCGCTTCTGGTCCAACCGTGCCGGATCCGTCGAGTCCCGCCGACGCTTTGCGAGTCTTAAATGAATTCCACGCGCGCGAAGCGGGTGTTTCACCGCGCGTTTTCGAGTATCTCGAACAAGCCACGCCGGCCGACGCGGAAACGAGATGTGCAGCCACCAACGTGGTGATCGGCAACAACGCAACCGCCGTCGACGCCGCCGGGATCGAAGCCGAACACCGCGGCTATTCACACGCCATGCACGCGGCCACCGATTTGGAAGGAGCCGCGGAGGACGTTGGGCGTCATTTAGCCGACATGGCGATTCGCATGCGCGACCAACCAGGTCCCGATTGTCTGATCACCGGCGGCGAACCGGTCGTAAAATTGGCACCAGTGTCCGAGCGTGGTACGGGCGGCCGAAATCAACAGCTCGTGCTTGCAGCGCTGGAACAGATCGCTCAAACAGATCCATCACGCGGCAACGGAATCGTTTTGCTGTCTGGCGGGACGGATGGCGAAGACGGCCCCACAGATGCTGCCGGTGCGTTGCTCACGCCCACCACAGTGGACGAAATGAGATCCAAGGCAGTAACCCCGAAGGAGTTCTTGCGCCGCAACGACGCCTATCACTTCTTCGAGCAAACCAGCGGCCTGATCAAGACCGGCCCAACCCACACGAACGTCTGCGACGTGCGCGTGGTCGTCGTTTCTCGCTTCCAGGACTAACGAGCAACCAGACTCGAACTAATTCTCGCGTTGTTTCGCCCACTCCACCAATTCCTTCAGAGTTCGCGTCACTGATTTCATTTCAGCTCGCAACTCGTCCACCGCTGCCTCCAGATGATCCACGCGGTCATGATGATGCTCGTGATCGGCATGATCGTGGTCGCCGTGACCGTGGTGATGACCTTCCTCATGGTGACGCAACTCTCGTTCGAGTCGCTCCGCGTGGCCGGCAACTTCCTCGGCGTAATCATGCATTCCCGCCGCCTTGAGGTTCTCAAATGCGACGTGCATGTGATGCAGGCGACGCTCTAGCTCGTGACGTTCGCCGTGCCCATGATGGTGGCCTTCTTCGCCATGGCGAGCCAGGTGTTCTAATTCCTCTTTGATTTCATGAGCGTGCCGCTGCAATTCCTTGGCCTCATCAATTTCGCCCGACTTCAAATGCCGCTCGATCTCACGTTGTAGTTCGATCAATTCACGGTGCAAGTTCTCTTTCGCAGCTTCTCGATTATTGATTTCATGTCGATCCCGATCGCGAATCAACTCTCGCGATGATCGGCCATCTGAGTCGAGTTTGCGCAGCTCGTGTTCCAAATCCTGAAGCCGCTCTTCGACTTCCGCCCGCTCCTTAAGAATCAGACCACGCACCTTCTCGCCTTCCTCCGAGCCTTCGAGTTCTTTCAGCTTGTGATTCAACACATCCACCAGCTTGCGCATGCGATTCGCATTCAATTCCAATTCGTGACGCGCCTGGGCTCGCTCTTCTTCCTCTCGTTCACCAGCGGTTCCGTAAACGATAATACTGAAGAGTAGAATGCAGGATGCCGTGCATACAAAAAAGCGCAATAGTTGTGTCATCTCAGTTCCTTTCGGATTGGCCGTAGAGGGTAAGTTGAATGTTCTGACGTGGTGGGTTTCGCGCCCGCGCTACAAAACCTAATTGTAGCTGGTTTCGACTTTGCTTCCGCAAACCTGAATGTAAAACAAACCGCGTATGCCAGGCAAGCACGATTGAGCGT
>CAYFJO010000379.1:0-10719 GCA_964343305.1 uncultured Pirellulaceae bacterium
CTGTCGTAGGTTCCCGTGCCACTGTCGTAGGTTCCCGTGCCACTGTCGTAGGTTCCCGTGCCACTGTCGTAGGTGCCAGTGCCACTGTCGTAGGTGTCAGTGCCGCTGTCGTAGGACGAACCATAATCCAACGACGTCGATATCCAATTGCTAATAATCTCACCGTAATCTGCCGAATTATAGATTTCTCCGATCGTCGCCAGGCCCGTTGTGGGATTGATCTTGATTGGCGTGTATAACGCTTCTTCGCCGTCGCCGACCGAGATCCAAATCACTGTGCTGGTCGTACTCTGTGTGGCACCAAGCGGAATGAACGTAACGGCATCGGTTTGCGTCATCATCGATGCCGCGGTTTCCCAACTGTCATAACTGCCCTCGGCATCAGGTAGTTTGCCAGCCACAACTAGCGACACAGATTTACCGAGATGAGGAAGTTTGGCGAGTTCGGTGACTTGGGTCTTCGGGTCGTTGCTTGCCGCGTCAAAGGCGAAGCTGGGCAGGTTGTCCAATGCCGAGTTGCTGCCGACGTGCGTCAAACTGTAACGATCTTGACGCCGATCAAATGTGATTGCGTAGGACGAATTGTTCGAAATCGCCAAAGTACGGGCGTAGGCAAGATCGGCCGCGACAACTTGGGCGGCCATATTCAATTGCTCGCCATCCGATGCGTCGAAGAGTGGCAACGCGGCGGCAGCCAGAATGCTTACGAAGGCAACGACAATCAGCAGTTCGATCAGCGAAAACGCACGGCGGCGATGTTCGCGGACCGTGACTGGCGAGTTATCGTTGGCTGGCTGGATCATGGGGACTCTTGGCGTTGGCTGTTTTGAGCAGCCCGTTCTGCTCTTTCAACAGGGCTTTGATTTCCTGCAGTTCGCGAATCATCTGCTGGCGTTGTTCGACGGAATTCCCAAAGGGTGGGGCAGCGGTTTTCGGCGCGGCACCCGTGCTTCCATAAAAACCTAGCATGCACAACGTGGTGATATTCAGCGTGACGAGAGCAATCCATCGAGAGGCAGACGATTTCATCTCTTGGTTCCTTCCGGATTTGATGAATGTAGTGGATTTGTCATTTGTCATTCCAACGAACGACTTCCCAGCGAAGACCGTCGTCGTCGGGATGTGGCACGAAAACGGGCTCGTCCCAGTTTGGCCAATGATAGGTAACTTCGCCGGATTGGGGCTTGATCGTCAAGAGAGGTTCTGTGCTGAGACCTCGGTGCTGCTGGACCCACTGAGGAAAGTACGAGATTGTGGTGGTACTCTCATCGTCCAGTTGATCAAGAAACTCATCCAACAGATCTTCCCAGTCATCGTCGCTCAAATCCCATGATCTGCGGCCTCGCAGCTTGAGTTCGCGTGCCAGCACGCGTCCCTGGACGTCAAACGAGACGTCGGCATCGCCGCGGCGAAATTCGAAATCATCCCAAGTCACTGCCAAGCCAGTGAGGGATCCGCCCTGACTTTCTTCGTGGACACACAGATCGTCGCGGACGAGGGCAGTCGGCATTTGGATCGTGTCGCTCGAGTCGACCATCGCCGGCAAAGTGGCGGGCTCCAGATGCACGTTGTCGCCGTAGATCTGAATATCGGCCTGACTGCCGTAACACAGCACCGTGCCTTGGATCGACACGTTGTCCTGCAGGTACAAATCACGATAGCTGCGAACAACACCGAGCGGGTTTGTCACCGGATCCGGCTTCAGGTGGATGTTGGACAGCGTGCTGCCATACACGCTCTGGATTCTAGGAATCTCATACTCTTTGCCGCCCGGATACAGACGATATGTCAGCACGGTGCCCGGATGCGTCATCGGTGCCGAGGTGGATGCGGAAAAGTCGTGTGTTTCCAACCCGAGCGTACTGCGGAGCAACGTCAATGTTGATCTCTTGTTGCGCCGATAACGCAAGTCCAACGGCCCCGTGTAGGGCCGGAAGTCGCCGATCCCGTCAAGGTTCATCCGTTGCAAGTCGCTGAGGTAGCGCTCTCGCGCCGAGTCGTCATCGGGATATTCGTGACTCAGATAGAGGCGGCCAGTTTGTCGCACGGGCCCTTCGATCCGCACCGGTGGCTGGACGTATACATTCTTGTTGGCCCATTGATAAACCGTGTAATTCTGCAGGTCATCCCAATTGCTCGGTGTTTCCGACAACCGGCGGCGCACCAGTTGCACCACGGCTTTGACCGTGTGTTCGGCGCGGACGTTCGAATCCGCCGGATCCACCGCATAGCCCGTCGATACAATGGTCACACGAAACGGATACTCATGCCGGTCCGGATGATCTTCGTGCAACGAAGCATCGCCTGTCTCAAAAGACACCTGGAACCATTCGTGCTGATTCAACCACCGCCCCAAATCCGAATCGACGCCTTCCCAATCTTCGTCGTGGATCACGCGGAGGGCCGTGTTCATGCCGGTGATAGCCGCTTGCCGCGCATCCACCGTCCGCGACAAGTTGTCCGTGACTTTGGCGGTCGTCGCCTGATTGCGTAGCATGGAATAGGAAACCGCCAGCGCGATGGACATCAGCACCAACACCATGATCGTGGCCATGCCTTGTCGTGATCGAACTCGTCGAGCCATCTGTCGGTGTCTCCACTAGGAACGGGGCAACTGGTAGTAGATTGCCGCCGAGCCAAAGAAAGGGATTGCCTTGTCGCTGGTCGGCTCTTGCTTTTGAACTTCTTCGCCAGGCAGCAGTTGAAATTCGAATCGACACCAGCTTTGACGTGTGCCGCTGGTGGGTCCGTAGAGGTCCTGTGGCCAGGGCAAATCGTGCCAATCTTGCGTGCCCGCTTCGAAGCTTTGCATGTCTTCAAGCGACGGCGTGTGGGTGACGTGAAACCGAATCGCTCCGCGGACGATATTTGAATCGGCGACTCCGACCCGCAACAGATCGGTGAGAACGCCAATGGTGGTCGAGTACACCATATCGTAGCTTCGTGAACTTAATTCCATCTCCCAGTCAGATTCGTCATCCAAAGGTGGCACATTCCACGTGTCTGTTGGATATTGAATTTCGATGATCCGATTGGGGTACGATTCATCGGTCGTGTACACAACCATTTCATCCCAGCGCGGCAATCCGTCGGGATTCGCTGGTGCTCCAGTGGGGCGCCAGATCACCAGAGAATCGGGCAAGTCGTATTGACCGGGATGTTTTCCAAAAGCCATAAACCCAGGAAAATGCTCGTTGGCGTACGCCGCGTTGATGGATCGCTGAATCCGGTCGATGACGACGCGAGCGTGCATGGCCGCGGCGTCTTGTCCTTGGACGGTCTTGACACCACTCTCGACCGTTGTTGCCAGCGCCAACAGACCGCCACTCAACATCACCATCAACGTCATGGCAATGAGCATTTCGGTGAGCGTGAGCCCCCGTCGGCGCGACGCTCTTGGATTACCACGTATCTTCTGGAGGTGGTACATAAGCAAAGACTCTTCGTAAATTAGCTAATGTGCGAATACTGTCGTCGGGATTCTTGCGCGAAATCGTGACTTCCACTGCACGGTAATTGCTCGTCGCGCTCCCACGCAAACGCGTCGATGGATCGTCGTTGTCGACGTAGTAGACTTCGATCTTTTGGAGCCAACCGTGGAAATATCCTGGCCTGGCACGAAACGCTTCGTGCCGCAGTCCGCCATGGCCATTGCCTTGTCCCAATGGCCGACCCCATTTGTCTTCGGCCGAATGGGCGACAAAGCCATTAAAATCGTCCGTATCGTTAAATCGCTCCCGCCCGTTGCCGGCCAACTCCCAACCGGACGCCACCAGCGGAAACTGATAAGGATCCGCCGACGGTGCCTTGTAGCGCGTGGCCAGCACTTCGTCGATCAATTGCTGGGCCATCCCTTCCGCGATCGTGCTCTCGACGCTGTCATAGGTCGTGCTGACCGATGTCTCAACCGCCAGCAAAATGACTGCGCTGGCCATGGCCAGGATGGTCAGGGCAACCAACGATTCGGTGAGCGAAAAGCCGCGCTGACGCTTGCATGAAATGGATTTGGCGAGCATGGTCGAAATCCAGCGATAGAAGGAAGTACGAAAAAACGCGACAGGGTCCCCTCAAGCTTCCAGCTATCCCCGTCGCGTAATACTCACGCCTCTTCTCAAGGTGTGGGTGCAAGAAAACAATACGTTGATTGCGCGACGTGTCAAACCAATCGTGGGATTTGAGACGCTAGAAATTGAATGGGACCGTGGTTGTTGCACGGACGCCACGCACAACGTTTCGAAAACTCAACCGTGGACCTACCATTGTGCTGGAAGGGAAGCCTAGCGAGTGGACAAACTGTACCCAATCGATCTATAAATGGCCTTGCGCGATTTTGAGCCAATGCCGCTTGCTTGATGCAAGCGGTGTTTACCTTTTCCCTGAGTTCGTCGCTGTTCAGAGACTCGAACGAGCCCCCCCGTTTATCGCGGAGGTACTTGACTTTTTGCTGCGAAATCAGGTCGAAGGTGAAAACCCCCGGGATAAACCCGGCAGCATCGTGGATTCGGTACAATTTGGGCTGGACAAAAAGTGAAAACCGCTGGAATCAATCCAGCGGCATCAATTGGTTCAAAATCGCGCAAGGCTATTTAACCCACCGCGTCTTGCCAATTCTCGATTGTCAAATTTGGGACACGCTGAAACTCTTTGGTGTTGGCGGTGACGAGCGTGATCTCCGCAGCAATTGCTTGTGCCGCGAGAAGGATGTCGTAGGGGCCAATCATCTCGCCTTGCGATTCGAGTAGCGCCCGAATTCTTCCAGCTTCGCGCGCGGCGGATTGATCCAGCGGCAATTCGTTGACCGTCTTAAGCAGCAGGTCAACTTTGCCTTGCTCTTTGTCTGGTGCCGCACACTTCGCGATGCCGGTGTACAGTTCGTAATTGGTTATCGTCGAAATCACGCAATCGCCCGGGGCAACACTAGTGCGAATGTTGTGAATTTCTTGGAGTGGATCAATGGAGCAAACGTAGTGGAAGACTGAGGGGAATCACTTTTGGAGGCGTGGCAGATTGACCGTTTGCTGATTGTGGCTGGTACAGAATCCGGTACAGAATGGGTGCAAATGCCCGATGAAGGCTGACCCAGCATCGAAGTGCGGTGAAAGTGCGGCAAAATGCTGGCATCACACCACTCGAAGTGATCGTTTCGCCCCGGCTCGCTCCAACGCTTTGATGACTGGCTGGAAGTCCTTCTGGCCAGTCGCTGTCGTGGCAAGGTTGTTGTAGTCGATGGCGAAACCGAGTGACCCGTGTGCCTTGAAGAACGTGTCCCAAGCGTTGGATTCAATGGCGTCCGCGAAATCTTGCATGAAGTCATGGTAATGCTTGAACTTACGCTTGTCCGTGAAGGGCAAATCGGCGTAAGCGTTGTTGAAAAACTTGGCCATGTTTGTAAACAACTTGCGAGCAACTTCGTTGAAACTACTGAATTGAAATCGATCGCTGCTCTTGAATACCACGATCGTTTGCTCGACGCTGCGGGCATTTCGATGAATCTGCAAAATCGCCTGAGCCAGTTCCCAGGGGCAATACCAATTGTTGTGGGGATCGTCTCGAAGGTAATCCGCGGACAGAAGCAGAATGATGCAGTCTTGCCGGTTCAGACTGTTCATAAAGTCCAGCACGCCACGACGATCGTCGTGGCGGCAATCTTCGAATCGATACCAATTCACAGCGAATCCTGCTTGCCCCAGCGAGGCGAGCATCGTTTCGACATCCGCCGCATCCGCGCCGCAACTGGAAACCGCCACGTCGTATTCGTCTGTCCGCAGTGATCGAAAGAACTCATGCGTCAAATCGCACTTGTCGGCGTGCCGTCGACTGACCGGCTTGCCAGCTTGTGCGAACGGGCCGTCGTCGGTGTAAAGCACATCCTCGATCTGCATCAGCATCGATTCGATTTGCTCAGAACGAGCCACCATCACGGCGTCGATCTTGCCCATGAAAGCGCCTTCGAGGTCCGGCGTCCAGCGAATTCGAAAACACCAATCCGAGCCCGAACGATCGCGGGCCTGCAAGCCGCTGCGAAAGTAGACGCCGCGCGTCTTAAAGAATCTCGCCAGTTGCTCTTGCAAGCCGCGAAATTCAAATTCGCTGATCGCGGCATCTTGAAAATCGAATTTCTTCGACTCCATCGCCGGTTTCGACAGCACGAAGTTCATTCGTTGCTCGACCTTTTCCTCGACGCTTTCATACGGCGGCAACAACCACTTGTCCAAGGCCAGATAGACGTCTTCACCCAAGCGATGCGAGTTTCGGTCGCCGAGTTTCGTGATGGTCCGGCACTGCTCCATGTATTCCAGAAATCGCGCTCGCTGCGTATCGTCCTGAAGCGCCCGCCAACGGGCGTCGTTTTCCAGCGTCGAGAGATAGAAGATTCCACAGGTTCCCTTGACGTTGTTACGAAACGCGTCGCCCGGCTTTAACAACTGATAGATCAGATCAGCCGCCCACTCTTGATCGACAATCACCGCTCGATTTTCCGGGTGATCGACTTTGAACAAGTGCCCGGCATCGTGCAGATAATCCGTGATGGTAACGATGTCGCTCTCGTCGAGTTCGACCGGCTCACTCGACGAATGCTGTTGGTGCGCCGTGATGACACTTTGCCGCCAATCATCCCATTCGACCAACAGATGCTCCGCCTTGAGATCTGCGCATCGGGCCTGGGAGTTTTGTTCCAGCCAGGCATCGACCTGGTCGCTCACCGTGCGGAAGAAAGTCGGCTGGACAATTCCGATTCGATCCGCCTCGTTGCCGCAAGCCCCGCGAATCCAATTGACCAGCCCCCTGAAATCGCCGTGCTGGCCGCAGTTCTCGTCCAAGCTGTCCACGAAAAAACAATCAAGATCGCGCTGTTTGTGCCGCGGGGCGCGTTCTTTCCAATTCGGCTGGAATTCCATCTGGTCCGGGTTCTTACATTTCGCACAAACCAAGGCGACCCGCGCATCCGGCCGCATGTCGAAGATATAGTCGAGCCAATAGTCCAGCGAGCGTTGGCGATTCCATTCCAGCCACTCTTCGGCCGTGACATCTTGCGGCGGGTCGCCATACTCTGGTTCGTCGGCCTGCCAAACGACCAGGAAGATCGCCCCTTCGCTGGCAAAGATGCGGTGTGTGTTGTGATAGATTTCTTGTCCACCGAAATCCCAGATTCGAACGCCCCCTTCCAACAGCCCGTCGTCGCTTGTTGGAATTTGGACCTCGGCCGTTGCGGCATGATCTTGCAAGTTGGCCACTCGATCCCCAGCAAGCGCCAAGCCTGTCTTCCAATGCCAGAACTGAACGCCGTGAGAGAATGGCTCGTTGTGTCGTGGCTGATAGCTTTGGCCAGCGGGTTGCTCTCTGGCGGCCGCGTCCAACTCTTCCCACTGCAGACGCTTGGCCAACGTTGTCTTGCCAACACGGCCATCGCCCATCAGCAGCAATTTGGCATGCGGCATCACCGCCAGATCGCTGCCGAATTTTCTCCGCGTATGAAAAATCGCAGCCACGTTCTGGCCCTGATTGCCGCGGTCATACGGACCAATGCTCTGTCCCAAAAAGCTGGTCAGGTTTTCGGCACCATGCAGCGCCAGAAATCTCAACGAGGTGGGGATCTTCGGCAACACCGACAGCTTCGAGCACCTTTGCAGATCCAGATGCTCGAGCCGATCGAAGGATTCGAGCCCCTCGACATCGGCAAGCTGTTCGCAACCATCCAAGACGAGTTTCTTCAGGACAGCGCTGGGAAACTCTCGCAGAGATGTGACCGACGAGTTGTGGGAACCTCGAATCTCGACGACCGGGATTTCGCGTTCTCGCATCGAAGCCAACAAGTTTTCTAAAACACGGGTCGACAGCGACTCGCAACGTTCGAAATAAAACCGCTTGATCGCTCGCGGCGCTTCGTAAGGCAGTTTGGCAAGTCGGGAGCAATCGCCGATGTCTAGCGTTTCCAGTCCATCGGGCAGTTCACCAAGCTGCCGCAGATTCTCGCACCCCCGAACATCCAAACATCGCAAACTTCCTGGCAGTGGTGGCAATTCTTCCAGGTCTTGGATCTTCCACAGGTGAAGATGCGTCAACACGGGAAAACGCTCGGCAAAGTCGGCCGGCAATAGTCTCACCGAAATCGGCGTTCCGTCATCATCGGTGGGACAGTTTCCCAGGACAATCTTGGTGACCTGGCTGCCGTAGCAGTGCCAGTTAATTGGCTCTTCGGTTTGGCGATCGACTACTTGATTGCTGTAATCTGACTGCATCACTGTGTTCCCACCGTCGTTTTGAAGTTGCTCATTTTCCGGAAAATATCGCGCGCTCCGCTACGGCGGAGCGGTCGCCGGTCGATTATGCTCCTTCGTCCCTCGGTCGCTCCGTCTCCCTTGCTCCCACTCCTTCTCCGCTCCGCTTACTGCTGTCTGCCGGACTGCGGACCAGACAGACACGGAAGCCGATGAGCCAACTGCAGTAATCGGCATCGTACCAGTCGCGCCGCGCCGAGCGGCACCTATTCGCCGAGTAGCTCCACGACCCACCGCGAAGCACACGCAGCAGGTCCTCGCCGCCGACGATCAACGGATCACGCACACCATCCGGCCGCTGGCGATAAGCGTTATCATCCCAGTTGTCTTGGCACCATTCCAAAACATTGCCGTGCATGTCGTAAAGCAAAAACATATTAGGGGTCTTTTGGGCCACGGGGTGAGTTGAACCGGAATCCCATTCTTCACCGTAGCACCCCGCCTTTCCCAGTGCGTCTTCGCCATCGCCGGTGTGATAGTCCGTGTCGGTGCCCGCGCGGCAAGTGTATTCCCATCGTGCTTCTGTGGGCAGGCACGCCAATTCGAAACCGGGCGGAAACTGGCCCGCCTTGGTCCTGGTCAACCACTGGCAATAAGCCACGGTCTGATGCCAATCCATGTTTTCCGCCGGATGGGTTGGCCGATTGGCGAAGTGATTCTTGTGTTCAACATATTCAGCCCGCGTCCAAATGGCAAATTGAGCTTGTGTGACAGGAGTTTCCGCCATCCAGAAATCCTGAGTGATCTGGACTCGATGCACCGGCTCTTCGTCCGATTCGCGACCACGACTTCCCATTTCGAAGGAACCGGCTGGAATCTGGCGAAACGCCATTCGCACATTCGCCTCGGGCCACGTCAAAACATGTCTCGGCGGTGAATCGTTGGCCATGATGGAACGGAAGGCTAAAAAGACAGGACTGAAAAGTCCCGCCGGGCGCGTTCTCTGCTTGTGCGGATGTCGGCGTCCGGCAGGAATAACAGGTTTCGTCCCGCCAGGCGGGAACAGGAAGTCGCGTTGTCCGGCGGCTTCTGCCATCGTCTTGCGGACCAGACAGACACGAAAGCCGTTGTTCCTGTTGCGGTTATCGGCATCGTTCCTGTTGCGCTGCGCCGAGCGGCACCTATTCGCCGTGTTGTTCCACGACCCACCGCGAAGCACACGCTGCTGGTCCTTGCAACTCCCCGAGGCGTGAGAAGCGTAAAACTTCTCGTCGCCAGCCTACATCATTACTGAATTCTGCGTGGGCGAAAAGTGACTTGGCTCGGGATTGAAGCTCCAAGTCATCGATTTGCCCGGTTTCGTATGCCCGCTCGACATCCTTCCACTTTCGCCGCAATCGCCTTCTTCCTGGTTGATTTAGCCTTGTGCGGTTTGGATAGAGTACGAATCCCAGAAACGGCACACCCTGGCGACAGCGGTTTAATTCGCCGCCGTGTTTGATCGCAAGACACTTTTGGCTCAGGACATCGGGAGCTTCTCGCTGAATCTCACGCAACGTATCACAGGCTCGCTACACTGACCTGAGATTACTTGATCCCGCAAAAATCTCGCGCGCTCCGCTACGGCGGAGCAGTCGCCGCTCGACTATGCTCCCTCGTCCCTCGGTCGCTCCGTCTCCCTTGCTCCCGCTCCTTCTCCGCTCCGCTCACTGTTCTGCTGTGGCCGCCGGACTGCGAACCAGACAGACACGCAAGCCGAGGATCCTGCCGCGGTTAACGGCACCGTTCCTGAAGCGCCGCGCCGAGCGGCACCTATCCGCCGCGTCGTACCACGACCCACCGCGAAGCACACGCCGCAGGGCGTTGTCGTCACCTTCACACCACGGATCCTCGACGCCATCCGGCCGCTTCCGATAGGCATTGGCATCCCATGCGTCTCGACACCACTCCCAGACATTGCCGTGCATGCAAAACAAACCAAAGGGATGGTTTTCTCGTCGCTCGTCGACATCATGTGTCTCGCCACCCGAGTTGTCGCCAAACCAGCCCACTTGTTCCAACGCTTCGACTCCGTGGCCGGAATAATACTCCATCTGCGGCCCACCGCGACAAGCGAATTCCCACTCGGCCTCGGTGGGCAACCTTGCTTGGATTGCCAGTTCCACCCCTCGCTGGTCAGTAATCCACTCGCAGAACTCTGTTACATCGTGCCAATTGACGTCTTCAACTGGCCGTCGCTCACCCTTGAAATGGCTCGGATCACTGTTTTCAAGGCTGGAACAGCATTCCGCCACAACACGATACTGCGCCTGCGTGACGGGAAACGTGCCAAGATAGAAGTCGTTCGTAATCACAACACGATGCACGGGTTCTTCTTCGGCGCAATACCCCCAGCGAACCCATCTCAAATTCGCCTCTCTCGATCCGCCGAAAGAACATCGGCACGCCGCCGGGCAATTCAATCGTCAAATCCGCATCCCGCGCAGCCTGATCCCAAACA
>CAYFJO010000380.1:0-10658 GCA_964343305.1 uncultured Pirellulaceae bacterium
CGAATTCTGGCACTTCAGCAAAGGCGACGTCGCCGATCGGATCATGAATCACGATGCGCAGCCAGCGCGGTTCGGCGCGGTGAATTGGAATCCGGAAACAAACAAAGTCAGTCCCGTCGATGATCCCAAAACACCGCTCAATCCATTGTCGCAGATTGAGAAGGAGATCGAGGCAGCGCTGGAGCGAATCAAAAAATGAATGCAGAATAGTTCGAGAATGGACGACATGGATCTCACGAACTTGGTCTGCAATAATACGCGAAGGTGCAGCTACGTTTGGTTGCGGCTCCGCCCCTTGATTTGACGTCAAACAACTCCGCGTTCTGGCGAACGCAGCTACGACGAAATTGAGTTTTGAAAAATGAACCCAACCGAAAAACAGTTTGAACAACTTAGTCGCCGCAGTTTTGTGCAGGCTGGTGTTCTAGGCGTGGGCGGACTTGGACTCAGCCAGATGTTGCGGTTGCGGGCGCAGGGTGCAACGCAAGCGTCAGGCCGCAAGACTTCGGTGATTCTGTTTTGGCTGAGCGGTGGTCCAGGCCACATGGAGACATGGGACCCGAAGCCAGATGCGCCGGTCGAGTATCGCGGCCCATTGGGAGCGATTCAAACGAACATCACAGGCGTGCAATTCGGTGAATTGATGCCACGACTCGCTGGCATGATGGACAAGCTCGCCGTCCTGCGAAGCGTGAATCACGGGTCCGGCGACCACACTAAGGGAAACCATTGGATGCTGACGGGGTTCGAGGGCCCAGCGTTCAATGCTCCGGACAATCGACAGCAACGGCGTCCATCCATGGGTTCCGCCGTGGCCAACGTGCGTGGCGCTAATCACACGGGCATGCCTGCCTACGTTGGCATTCCGCATCTGCGGGGCGGCACAGACAACTTGTTTCATTACGCCGCATATCTTGGTGGGGGATACAATCCGTTCGTCGTTAACTCAGATCCTGCTTCGGACGAATTCGCGGTTCGCAATCTCGCCTTGCCCACCGGATTAACACGGCCTCGATTGGCGGACCGCCTGAACCTCCTGCAATCGATGGACAAGTTGAAACGAGCCAACGAGCAAACCATGTCGGACCTCGACCAACATCACCAGCAGGCGTTCGAGTTATTGACCAGCCGTCGCGTGCGTGACGCGTTCGACATCGACGCTGAAGACGACGCCACTCGACAGTCCTATGGAATGCACACCTTCGGCCAGTCCGCGTTAGTTGCCCGTCGATTGGTCGAACGCGGTGTCACGTTTGTTACGGTCAATTGCGTTCCTTGGGATCATCACGGTTCATCAAACCGCTATCAAACGGAAGAAGGCGCGAGGCTGTTGATCCCGCCGTTGGACCATGCCATCGCGGGCCTGGTCACCGATTTGGAAACGCGCGGCTTGTACGAAGACACGATGATCATCGCAATGGGCGAGTTCGGCCGGACGCCGCGAATGAACAAGTACGCGGGACGAGACCACTGGGGCCGCACGTTCAGCGTGTTGGTCGGCTGCGGCGGCATGAAGATGGGACAAGTGGTCGGCCGTTCCAACTCACGCGGCGAACACGTCGTCCGTCGGCCCATTTCACCGGAAGATGTCGCCGCCACGGTCTACCATCATCTTGGAATCGACGGCACAAAAACCACGTTCAACGACCAACTCGACCGCCCCATGCCACTGATCGCCGACGGCAACCCGATTCGCGAATTGTTCTAGTGTAGCCACAGATCCCCGACGACGCATTGCCCGAGCAGCGTCGCAACCTGGAAGGCTACGCCACAATTCAGTCTTGAGCGAAAATGACCTGCGAGCCGGTGCGGAAGGTCATGAGGTTTGGATGATTGCCATGACCGATCGTTCCTTTGGTGAACGGGAACGGAACCAGTGTCGTGGCTCGCGCCACGAACTCACCTTTCTTCGTCGGATGGGGCTCGCGCGTGTATCGGGCGATGGAAATCTCGAACAGATCGGTGCCGTCGCCAAGACTGAGACGTTTCAAGTCCAGAACGAGTTCGGCACGCCAGCCGTCGGCGGCGATCTTCGCGGCGGCGTCTGAGACCGCGTTCCACTCGTTCTTTCCGCCTTGATGATCGGACCAGGCGCCGTTGGCGTTGATGCGGACTGAGCGAAACTGAGTGCCTTGGCGAAAGAAATTCAGCACGATGCAATCGTCATAAAGCATCGCTGGATTCCGCCAGCCCGTTGTGTCGTTGTCGCGGACTGACGCTCCGACCGTCGCTGGATCCTGTTCGCAATCGAAGGCGAAACACAACTTGTCTCCGGAGCGGACACACCAGACTCGCGTGTCGTCGTGACCGAATTTGTCGAGCAAACTGATCGACCGGCCAACATTGTGGGCGTAAGCATGGAAGCGGTCGTCGAAGATTGGCGGTCCCCATTCAGCCGAAGAGATGTCGCCATCGGCAACGGGCAAGCGATCGCGATTTGCGACGAACAACGCCCGACGTCGAACCAGATCCAACAGTGACTTTGGCGCGGCTTTGTCGATGGCCCCGACGAGTTGCTGATGCGACGAAAACGAATGATCTGCAACGACCCTGGTGACGAGTTCTTCGGCGACGCGTGTGGCGGCGGCGACAGGTTGCTGATCGAAATTACGGGTGACTTCAAACATGTCGTCGCCCGTGTTGCTTAGCGCGGCAAAACCCAGAGCGCGGCCTTTCTCAATGGCGGCTGCGAGGTCGCCGGCCGCCATCCATTGGTTCAAGCCGGCGATGAGTTGATCGACGCTTGCCGAATCGTCGCCAGCCAGTCGCTCAACTTCACGCGCGTGGGCATACCGCGTGCAGACGATTCGCGTGATTTGAAACGTCGTTCGGAAGAACTCGATACGGCGCGACTGTTCTTTCGTCTTTGCCAGTGAATACGCGCGATCGAGCAGCCGTTGCGCTTCCTCGCAAATTTTCGGAGTGAAAATCTCCATCTGTCGCGGATCTCTCAGCCAGCGATAGTTGCTGCGATCGCTTTTCAGAGTCTGGTCGCGCCATGCTTTTTCCAACAGGGCGAAGTATTGCTTCATCGTTTTGGCGCACTCCGACAGATCGGACGTAGCCGATATCGTGAGACTTCGGGCGTTGGGTGCGGTGCGTTCCGAACTCTCACGAGTCCGGCTACGGCGTCCGAACATGTCGCCGTAGAACTGGTCGAGAAGCGAGTCCGGATCGAGCGACGTGTCCCACAGTAGCTTCGAGACCAGCCAGTACTTCGGTCCGTCGAGTCCCCAGTTGGGATAGGCTTCGGCGTAGAAACCGTCGGCATTCACGCCGTACCGGTTTTTGATGTTGCGGGCCAGATCGTCGTTGTAGATTCGCGGTATGATAAAGCCGCCGCCGTAGATGTATTCATAGATGCCCATCCGCTGCGAAATGCGATCCCACTTGCGAGCGCTGTCAGCGAACTCGACGACCTGCTCCGGATCAAACAGTTGGGCGCTGTCCAGCGTGAGGTAAGGAACCAGATTCGGCTCCAGTTGAATCGAATCGGCCGGCAGACGCCGCAGACCGGCGTAGGCAAGACAGCCGAGACGCTTATCCGGATAGACCTGCGCGACTCGGCGAGCGACATTGTTGTAGTAATCGAAAAACGCGTAGGCGATGCGCTGGCCTTTGTCTTCAATTCGCTGCGGGGCAATCGCGAGGCAATCCTTGCACTCACAGAACTGGCCCGTGTCGTTCATGCCGATGCTGACCGTGCCCAGACTCGGATTCTCTTTGAACTTCCTCAGCACAAAGTCGGTCGTGATGCGAACAACGTCCGGGTTCGAGACGCACGGCTGTGAGTGGTTTGCATCTCGTGGGCGGTCCCGTTTTCCGTCGATCTCCGGAAAGTATTCTGGATGCTGGTCGTACAATTCCAACGGGAAGATCTGCCGCAACGCATGGTGAAACTTGTCGCGACTGCGCAGACGGAAGGAATGCATCGGTGCGATCCTGAACCAGCGAGCTTTGTAATCCGGCTCTTCCGTTCGGTTTAGTTCAGCGGGAATCTGGATCGTGTCGGCTTTGGGAATAATGTCGCCGGGGCCAAGCATCCCATCTTCGTCGGCACGCCACCACCGCGGCTCCATCAGATACCAGCGGCAGCCGGCATACGATTCCAGCAGATCGTAAACAGCCCAGTTCGTTCCCCACCAGTGCTTGCCGGCGAGATAGACGTCTCGGCCTTTCACCAGCAGCAGATAACCATCGTCGTCCAGCGCATCCAGCCGATCCCCGATCACACGATCGACTTCAGGTTGACGGCCGACCCAGATGCGTACATCGAATTGTTCGCGATCAAGTTTCGCAGCGGACGCGAGTGGAACATTCTGTCCGGTAATCAGCTTCGCAAACCGATGCAGAATGCGATGCCCGCCCCAGTCATACCAGACGTTTTGCTTCCAGTTGTCCGCATGGACGATAGCTGTTCGCGTTCTTGGACCGACGATCGTAAGAGCTTCTTCCGCGCCGGCCGGTAGAGTCGCCGTCAGGAAGTGAGCAATTAAGAGGAGCAGGCATGCTGGTGGATTCCGCATTTGGCACTCTCCGTAATTGTGGAAATCAGCCGGAACGCACTAGCGCCCGGTTCATTCTATCGTTGTGCATTGTCGTAGCTGCGTTCAGCGGCTGATTCCTGCTCATCATCCCGCCTATTGTACTGTGAGAACTCCATATCCTGTGTTGCCGGGGTGAATCGACCAACGTCGTGGTGTGGCGGGAGTCCATGCGTAGCGAACATTGTTGGTGACGCGGAAGAAGTTGAATCCACGAAGTGGGCCAGACTGCTCGAAGAGTTTGCCGCCCTCGTCGCCGAGTTCGATCGCGATTTCTGCTGTCCAGCCATCGGGCCGACGGGTGACTTTCGCCTCGGCGCCGTTCCATTCGGTGCGATAGCCATACGCTGTGCTTTTTGCGTCGAAGATGCCGCCGCCCGCAGTGACGATGACAACTTGCCTGCCGGGCAGGACGACGCCAACGACATCATTGCCGCGCAGGTAAGGAAAATCGGACGCGCCGTCGCCCGGTTTGACGATGCCCTTGTCGTTGCGAGTGACTTCGTCGCGGCCGGTGCATGAGTCGGCCAGAGTCTTCGTGTCCTGCTCGCATCGGAACGCAGCGTAGAAACGATTCCCATGACTGCGAAACCAAATCTGAGTACGTCGAGAATCGCGCCGGTCGAAATACGGATACCTCACCAACGCGCCATCGAAGAACGGTTCGCCCCATGCATCCTCTATCTTGCCATCAACGAGCGGCGCCTCGTTGAGCGGCTCAATCGTCATGATCGACTGATGAACGTGCTCGCGTACAAGACGTTTGGCGTGCGGATAATCTCCGACGCGGTTGAGCAATTCATCGCACGCTTTGAGAAGTTGTTCGGGGCCGGCGTTCTTCTCCACGGACATCGCCTCATTGATTGCCTTGTGGACAATGTGTGGCAACGCCATCGTACCCGTGTCCCAGTCGCGAAACGACGGCGTGTAACTCTTGACGTACTGCGCCTGACAGAACTGCTGGAACGACAACGGCGCTTCTTCGCCGACTCGCTGCATGTAAGGATCAAGCCGTCCAAATCGCTGCCAGTCTTCCAAACGTCGAAGCCATTCGCTCAACGACGTCGTTTGCCGACGCTCGTCCTCAAGCATCGCGTCCAGTTCTACCGCAGCGGCATAACGATTCGATGCCAAACGTGTCGCGCCGAACGCCGCTTTGAAATACGCGATCCGTCTGCGAACCAAATCACTCCGAGCTGCCGCCTCGGCACGTTCCAGCAACCTCCACGCCCGTTCGCACACGTCGGGCCTAATGACATCGGTGAATTGCTGCCCTTTGAAATAAGAACCCAACATCCGATACCCGCCGCGACGATCGTCGGATGTCTGCTGAGTGCGCCACGCCTGTTCGAGGAAATCGAAGTAGACTCTCATCGGCTCGGCCGCCTCGGCGAACATCCCTTTGTGCCAACGGTCCAGCAGTTCATCCACATCCTGTTCTGGATCCCAAAGCAACTGTTCGGCCACCCAGAGTTTCGGCCCGTCCAATCCCCAGTTCGCGTAAGCCTCGGCATAGAATCCTTCCGCGCCGGCAGTTCGCGCCTGACGCAGGCCGTCGGCGAATTCGTGCAGATAGATTCGCGGAATCAGAAAGCCGGAACCGAAGAGCCACTCATAGATACCAAACTGCCGGGCGATGCCGCTCCACCGTTTGATGTGTTCATTCTGTTGCTTGCGATAAGCCTTGTCCCAGCGATCGGCCATGCTCATGGTCAGATACGGCATGAGCAGCGGATGCAACTTCTCCGGATACCAGTCGGTGAGATCGCTGTAAACGAGGAACCCCAAACGGACATTCGGGTGCGATTTCGCGACTCGCTTGGCGACCGCATTGTAATAGCGATAGAACCGATACCCGTTCGCCGCATCGCTGTCCGGCTCGACGCCGTCGGGCGACACGGCCAAACAACGATCACACAGACAATAGCCACCCGAATCATTGATCCCAAGACTGAAACTGTCGGCCTGCGGGTTTTGGGCGAAGTAATCCAAAACGGCCTTCACGGTGAGTTCGAGCACCTCGGGATTCGTCGTGCAGGGTTGCCAGTAGGTGGTAAGGTTTTCTGGCGGAACGAAACGCTCGCCGGGTTTGAGATGTCGGTGAACGCCTTTGCCTTTTCGGTCGGTATCGTGCTTCGCAATGATGACCGGGAAATACTCGGGATGGTTGTCGTGATCCATCGGACTGACGATTCGGAACAGGTTGTGGTGATAGCGATAACGCCCGCCACCGCCTGACGCGCGAACTCGCCACGTCGAATTGGCCTTGCCGCAGTAACCGCTCCAATGTCGATGTTTGAACGCGGGGGCTTCGATCCACTTACCCGACGGAATCAGCACGCGATCCAGAGCCGGATAATGTTCACCCAGTTCGCCGGGAATGAACCAATCGACTCCGAGAAACCGCCGCAAAAAATCGCCCTGCGCCCACGTGATCGGTTCCCCGGTATCCGTCGTCGATTTCGGTGCGTAGACGATCGCGTACTCGGGCGTCACCAGAATGATGTATCCCTCAGCGTCCAGCTTCGGGATCTCACTGGCCAGCACCTTCCGTGCTTTTTGGGTATCGCCCACATAGATCGGAAAACGATCCGACCGCGGTTTGAATCGACTCTCAGCAACCTGTTCGAGCTTAACGCCCGTGCAACGTTCAACGCCCTGAGCCAACGTGTTCGCCCTGCCAACAATGATGGCCCGGCGGTCGCCGTCAAGCAGCGGAAAGACATCGCACTTCTGGGCGACAACCGTCCTCGCCGTACAAATGGCGAGACCAAATACAATGAAGGAGTTTGTAAAGCGACTCACAAATGTTTTCATTCATCGATCTCCGTTTCCACCACGGAGACGGAACTCGTCGGCTCTTTACTCTGCTGTCGCGCTAGTTGTGGCACGAAGTAGAAGTTCGTAATCCCGCAGTGTTGCCAACGTCGGATTCATTTATTCACCATCGCGCGACCTGCCTCGTGGAGGCGCTACGAAGCTGCGAAAAGCTTGATTAACGCAGACCGGAATGCGGTCCCAAAAGTGCAGTCACAATGATACACCGGCGACTCGCTACGTGCACTGACGAACCCCACCGATGCGAGTTTCGCCATCTACTTCGTGACAGCGGGTGCATTGCCCGCGAGCAATTGGGCCGATCTCTCAACTGTACACTTCCCTCTTTTTCGGATCATTTTTCGGGGAAGCGTGCAGGAAGCCACCGAACCTGCGGAGGTGCCGCCAGCGCCAGCAGGAAGGCCGCACGTTTCCTGCGGGCGGGTGTCCAACTTCGAGCACGAAGGCAAATTGCAAACTGCAGGAGGTGGACTTCAACGACCGCAGTTTCGGCTGCTAATTGACCACGGTCACGGTCTCGTCCGGCGGACGGCCTGGCCTGTCGGCCCAATGAGCGCTAGACAGAAGCGGCCTATAACACAGCGAGAGCGGTGACCACGAAGCAACCAACAGCTAGAATGCGACTAACGGAAATCAGCCCCTGGGCGCTAGGCTGCAACTCTGCCGCCTACCGGTGACAGGCGGAAACTCCCTATAACCAAGTTAGCTGCACGCAACTCAAGCAAACAGTGCTCGATAAAGGAACTATTCCATGAAGGTCAAACATCGGTTGGGAACGATCTTCTTGACAGTGATTACCGCCAGTTCTGCCATGGGGCAGGAGCCCGCGCGCAACCGGTTGCCACAGTTCAATTGGGATCGAGTGCCGGTGTCTGTGCACTTTGGTATCGGCGAGGGGCTTACGCCCGAGCAATATGACTTCATTGCAGAGCACTTCAATTTCATCACGCTCACTGCAGGGCCCCTCCCCAGAAACAGCAAGGGCGGCGCAGAGTTGTACACGACCGAAGCCGCCCGTGCCATCAAGAAACGTAATCCAAAAGCGAAAGTATTGTTCTACTGGGCCAGCGATAAGCCGAAGCATCAATCGAAAATATCGAATGAAGCCTACCCGGGTGAATACATCATCCAGACGCAAAAAAGAAACGGGCAAAAGGACCGAATCATCAAGTGGTTCGATCTGAGCCGCAAAGACGTGCAGACTTGGTGGTCCGACGCAGCTGCCGATGCCGTCCACAAGTACGCGTGCGACGGTATTTTTGTGGACGGAGCAACTGCGGGCACTCCCGGAGGCACATTAAGCCGCGTGGTCGGCAAGAAGAAGGCTGCCGCCATGGACAAGGCTGTGTTTGCCATGCTGAAGGAGGCAAAAAGAAAGATGGGGCCTGACAAGCTCATCATCTTTAATCCGCTGCATGGTCATGACGGAAAACGCGCGCAACTGGGGCAGGAGTATCTTCCGGTGACCGATGGCGCCATGGTGGATGACTTTGACCGGCTCCGCGCGCAGAGCAAGGAATACATGGCCAACACGATCAAGACCATGCGAGCCGCCGCGAAAGACGGGAAGGTCATCATTTTTAAGGGCTGGCCGCGCTTCCTGGCCGCGTGGAGGGCGGGGAAGATGAAAAACAAACCGCATGATGAAGTTCTGCTTACGGCTCAAAAGGAGATCACGTTCCCGTTGGCGTGTTTCCTGGTGGGGGCCGAGCCGAACTGTTATTTCTGTTACAGCTGGGGATGGACCGCCAAAGACGGATCGCTGGACTGGTATCCGCAGTTCGACAAGCCGTTGGGACCACCGAAGGGCGATGCCGTACAGAAAGGCTGGACCTTTCGGCGAAAATTTGAACACGCATCGGTGTTTGTGGACCTGGAGAACAGGACGGCCAAGATTGACTGGAGATAGCTCGTCTTAAAGAAGAGAAATGGCATGGAAACCGAAACAGCCTCCAGCTAACAATCCGTGGCAGCGAAGGATGCCATGGGACAATTCATGGCGCACCAGCGATGCGGGTATTTTCCTACGCCGACAGCAAATTATGAGTAAGATCGAGTCATGGCACGAAACTTTCTTCGATGGCCTATACGGTAAGGTGCTGGCCGAGCTGTTTAATGAAGAACAGTCGAAAAAGGAGGCACGTCTAGTAAAGTACCTTGCGCGAATCCGTAAAGGGCAAAGTGCGCTCGATGTTCCATGCGGCCAAGGCCGGCTGACGTTTCCACTTTCAGACATGGGTCTTGTTATGACTGGCGTCGATCGTACGCAGTCGTACATTCGGAAGGCACGCCGCGTTGCGCGAGATCGAGAACTCAATCTGCGATATGAGTGCGCGGACATGCGTGAAATCGAATTCGAGGAAGAATTCGACGCCGCATTTAACTGGTTCGGCAGTTTCGGATACTTTTCGGAAACCGACAACATGCAGTTCCTACGCCGAGTTTATTTCGCGCTTAAACCGGGCGGACGGTTCCTGATCGAGGGGCTAAACAAGTCATGGCTTCTATCAAACTTCAAGCCACATCGCGAAGAGGAAGTTGCTGGAATATCTTTGACGCATCGCAGTCGGTGGGACGCCAAAAACAATCGAATCCATGATAAATGGACGATGTCTCGCGGCGACCGCCAAGAATCGCACACCATCACTATGCGCATCTATAACGGCACAGAAATTCGAACAATCTTGCGGAATGCTGGATTTGCGGACATCCAACTTTGTGGGTATCCAGCGCTTCGTCGACTGAACCGTCATTCGCCGCGTTGGATTGCCGTGGCAAATCGACCAACCTGAAATGCTCCAAAGCCACAGTTGTACATTTGAGCTTTGAATTCGGCGCGCCATCGCAGGGGGTTACTCGGATTGATCGAATCAGAAGTGTGAATGTAATATTCCACACGCGTTGGAGGGATTCAAATGGTCTGACCAACTTACTGGGGACGTAAAAATGAGAACTAAACTTGGTTCAGTTGTTGGAGTGGCGATACTGCTAGCGGCGATCAATCGTGCAGCCGCACAAGACATTGAAGAATCAAAGACGAGGCAGACCCCACCGATTTCTGTTGCGATTCAGCGACCGGAGAAACCAGTTGCTGCAGGTGAACGATTTGCTTTTAAGATCAAGATTTGCAACCGATCAGATGGCTTCGTCAACCTGCCCAAGCCTAAGACGATTAACTCCTTCTTCCGCACGTGGAGCAGAAACCCGGATGGTTCGGAGCTCATTGTCAAACATTCCGGCCCTTCCTTGGGACATGGTTTTTATCACGGCGGCTAT
>CAYFJO010000381.1:0-10640 GCA_964343305.1 uncultured Pirellulaceae bacterium
GCGGTCGCGATACAGCGGCGCATCGCATGTCGCGCAAACCGACACACCGCGGCCAACAACGCCATCGTCCGAGGCTCACCAAAGCGTCACGCCGAAGCACGCTGGCCATCCACCACTTGCGGCTGGTTGACCTGCGCAAAACGCTCTTGACCCACGAAGCAATCGTGGCTCAGTCGTTGGACGCCCAGCAGGCGTCGGTTGGCGGTCAAGCCGAGTCGGCACAAAGCCGGCAGGTTCTCCAGCCGGCGGCCGATCCCAAAGTCACGCGTGTTTTGGATCGTCGTTTCGGTCCGCAACGCGCGGTTCTCCTTGAAGTATTGCTTGATCTTGCTCGACTTGTAGCTGACATGCAGCGAAGGAATCACGCCTTCGGTCATCACACGCGTGCGGAATTTGCCGGGGGTGCGGCGAGTCACGCGGCGGTCGAAAATCAAACTCACCTGGCTCGGCCGGCCGAGGTCCAGGTTTTCACGGAGAACCTGCTCGAAGAACTGGCGGCCTCGCACCGGGCGGTCAAAGACCTGGGTGCGAGCCAGTTCGATTTGCAAGATAGAAAGGTCGTAGCGATAGCCGGCGGCGCGGTCTTGTCGCGTGAAAGGATGCGGTAGCCGCGCCAGCCATTTGCGGACCACCGCGTCGATCTTGTGCGCGGTCAGGCTTTGTAAGATGCGTTGCAGTCGTGGCGGATCGTCACAGGAAAGAAAGCCGTTGTCCAACACTTCGTAGGCGATGCCTTGCTGATCCAATTGACGCTTGCCGTATTCATGTCCGTTGAGGCAAATCCGCATCGTGTAAGGAAAGTAGGAACTAAACTTGATGAACAGCGGGCCGAAGTCGCGATCCAGAATGTAGGAGTAGGATTGGTTACACATCACGCTGCTGCGATAGATCCAAGGATAGGACTTGCCCGTTTCCGGGTTGTATCGCTTGCCAGTGCGGAAGGCGGAGAACTTCTCTTGAGCCTTGCCGACGAAGACCACGCCTTCTTCTTTCTCAAAGTCACGGAGCCGTTGTTGAGTCACGTCATCCTTGCGTTGACCTTTCTCGAAAGGGAAGATCTCCACCTCGTGCCGTGCGGCGAACTGTTCAATGCGGCGGACGAAGTCGCTGCTCATGGGCCCCATCAGCGACGTGGAAACGAATGGTTGACCGCGATGATACTTGAAGAACCCGACGACACCCGCTTCATACTGCAAGCGCGGCTGAAAGCCGTTGAGATAAATGCGATCGATACTTTCGACGTCTAACGTGACGTGCTCGTCTAGCAACTGCGGGATGTTTGAGGTTACCATGTGATTGAACTCCGGTTGGCATTGGGACGCCATTGTCCACCGCCGCCAACGCGGCTAACAGAGGCGCTTGTCCCTCGAGATCAACCGGAGTTCTTCATTCAACATGCACCGTCGGTCTGAGGCGAAGCCTCGCTAGTAATTGAGACGAACGATTTGCGTCAAGCCTGATTCCTTGGGTAAGGTGATTGGTATCGCGGTTGGCAACACGATTAGAGCCGCGGAAGCGGCTCAAACAGGAAGGGATCAAAACATGTTAATCCAAATACGTTCTACCGCTGCCTTGTTGGCGTTGTTAGTTTCTACAACGTTGTCCACCGTGGTCTTTGCGCAGAAAGAAAATCAGAAGAATGAGCAGCGGATCCTCGTACAGTATCATACTCGGCTCGATGCGTCATTTGGGTTTGCCGGATGGAAACCCGGGCAACCATTCAAGAACAGAAATGCTTTCTTGGTCGTGTTGCAGAAAGATGACGATGGCAAGTACACGACGGACGTTGAATTTGATCCAAAAGCGCATCAGCTAATGATCCAAAGGTACGCCACAGTGCGTCTCCAGTGGGACCTTCCAGCGAAGAACGAGGCAGAAATAGATGCCTTGCTAAAAGACGTAGAAAAGCAGATGCAAAACGGAATGTTGTTCTGGCTAGAAGGAGAGTGGGTTGAGGTGGAGCGGCTATTCGATGGCTTTCCAAGAATTGCCAAGTTCCGCGCGACCTCAATTAGTCTGACAGAATTTGGGCGCAATGCACACTCGATCAAGAGAATCTTCGGCCGGACGCGCTCTTCGAATGATTAGTCGTCGGCACACTAGGCACAACTGATTCGAAGCCAAACGCCGAATAGCGTCGTGCCAATAATCTCCGCTGATGCATTGTAGCGTTCCTCGTTAGCGATCAGGATAGTTGCGCGCCAAGTTTCAAAAAACGGACGGGTAAATGGCGGTTCTCATCGAAGACGAGATAGCCGGTGGGCGATGGAACACGGTTTAGCCTCGCATTTTCATAGAATCTCATCGCATTGAGGCAATCGCGATGACGGCACATTCGCCAGAATTCTTGTTGTTCTGAAGGGATGTTACATAGATTCGCAATTCATCGAAGGCTGGTGCTGAATACAATTGCGAAGATTCCGATGGCCGCAGCGCCCATCTTAATTCTCCGCTCTCGATTTCGACCGCGTGAATTTGCTCCTCGCCGACCGTAAAGTACACGAGTTCTTGCGTCACGATGGGAAACGAGTACACATGTGTTTGGCGATGAATCTCTTTCTTGGAGCGAAGGTCGGTTTCAATTCACCGGATTTGGCATTGATTTGGTAGAGACGGCCGCCATTACAAGGTAGAAAAACATTGTTGTCGTGAACCGCTAGGCGCGATGAAAGCCATGAGTGTGCCTTAAACTTCCATTTGACCGCTCCGGTATTGTAGTCCAGGCGTGGCAAATTTGATGTCGCCGGTTTTTGATCATCGGCGGCAACGGAACATGCAATCGAAAAAATAGCCGCAACTACCATTAGACGACTGAAATCCGTTGACGGTCTTGACGCTCGTTCTGACTTGGGCCGATCGTTCCACTAGGCAATCGCTGCCTTGGCCGCTTCGCGGAACTCGGCAGGCGTACTCGATCGGTTCTTCACCCACTTTTTACCAGTGATTTCTTCCAGCGAATCGAGAGCGTCGTCCACGTGCTCGGCCTTCGCGCGATTCTTTAACGTCTGTTCGATGAATCCGATCAGCACCTGGCCCGCAGCATCGTGATTCTCGTACTCGGTGAGCTGATCCAAAATCGTGCTCACGGCGCTGGGCGTGTCGAAATCGTCGAGCAACTTTCTCAGATCTGGCTGCGCCTTTTCAGGGCACGCGTCGTGCAGTGCGTAGACTGCGGCGTGTCGGATCTCGGCGTTGCGGTCAGCCGCGTCGATACATCCACCGGCGCTCGAGGATCCAATGCCTCACAATACCGTGACGGTAGCCCCCGTTGGGTCCTATCTCGACCACCGGTCGAATTGAACGGGGTCCAGAGTCGCGGCATTCGCCGAATTCGTATTCCCGAAAAACTACTTACCCTTACCCCGCGATGAATTACGCAAGCTCATTCGATGACATCGCCAAGCACTTCGACGTGACGCGCCACACCGTGCGCGAATGGTCTCGCCGCGCCGGCTTTCCGGCGAAAACCAAGAAGGGATGGAATCTCAACAAGATCGATAGTTGGCTGCAACAGAAGTCACTCGGCCCGTATCGCCAGCAACAAACGGCGAGTATCGAGTTAGACGGACAACTGACGACGTTAGTCGAAGCAAGAATTCGAAAGACAATAGAATCAGCCGAGCGGGACCGAATCGCAAAGGAAAAAGCGCTGATCGACTTGGAGCAAACCAAGGGTAATTTTCTCATCACTGATGACGTTCGCGCCCGTGATCAACTCATTGCGGCGTCAGTCATAACGATCCTAGAACAAATCCCGTACACGGTACTGCGTCAACTTCCTGAAAACATGCGGAAACAAACGCGCAAAAGAATCTTCACTGATACAACGCGCGTCATCCGCGATGCACTGGCTGCGATCGAAGAAATGGTTCGTTCGACTTAGCGCGCGTTGGCTGGTTTCCGTCGATGGCTCGCATGTGAATTGCCCACAGTTTGAGTGGATGGATCACCGCACGCACGCCAACATGTGGGACGGAGTGGATGTGTGCTTGCCGGGGATTGATTGTAATGAGCCAGTTGAAACAATCCAGCCGCAAAGGAAACTCAAGTTCTCAGTACTTAGCAAATCGGAGCTGAGGGGGGAAATGCGACGCAATTATGAAACTGGCGGTATCAGTATTCCGCAGACTTATGAAATAAATGACGCACATTTGTATCTTACTAAGCAGCACCAAGCTGTCGCGCCCTAAGAGCGATTCGAGGCACACCTTGCTATTCAGCAACATCAAGGTATGGATCGAGTCCCATTTGTTTGTGCGTCTTTTTTTTCTCTCGATGAAAGTAGAGCATCGCCGCTCGGTCGCGGAAGTGTTTTCGCGTGATGCGTTGCTGAGCGGTTCTAAATGGCGAAAAACCGGTCGTTACACCTGTTAAATTCTCCCCTCGTTTCTTCAGACGCGATGCCTTCTTCGGTCCCATGGCGATTTTCAAAATCTCGTCGTCCATCGCCAAGTATTGGCGAAACGTGCCGGGATCGCCTTGACGTCCACAGCGACCCTTTAGTTGGTTGTCGATACGAACGGATTCATGCATCTCGGTTGCAATCACGTGCAGACCACCCAATTCCGATACTCCTTCACCTAGTTTGATGTCGGTGCCGCGACCAGCCATGTTGGTCGAAACGGTAACTTTGCCGCGTTGGCCGGCGTGGGCCACGATTTCTGCCTCCTCGGCCACGTGCCTAGCGTTGAGTAATTGATGGTCGATGCCGGCTTGAGCCAAGAGCTGCGAAAGATGTTCAGACTTGTCAATCGAACGCGTACCGATCAAGACGGGTCGACCTTGTTCGTGCAACTGACAGACTTCCGCAACGACGGCACTCCATTTCTGGTCGCTCGTACCGTGAATTGAGACGCTCAGTTCTCGGCGCGCAACCGGCTTGTTCGTCGGAATCTTTTCGACGGCGAGTTTGTAGATCTTCCTTAGCTCGGCCGCGGCCGTCGAGACTGTGCCCGACATTCCGCCAACGTGGTCGTAGTTGCTGAAGAAGTCCTGCATCGTAACGCGGGCTGCCGTTCCTGTTTCAATCGTGATCTCGACTCCCTCTTGAGCTTCAATTGCTTGGTGGATTCCGTCTCGCCATTTGCGCCCCTCGGCCAATCGTCCCGTCGATTCGTCAACGATCACGATCTCGCCATCTCGCACGACATATTTTTGATCGCGGTGGAAGTCGCGCGCCGCCTTGATTGCGCGTTCGATGTAATCGTATAGCTCTAACGCTCCCAGAGCTTGGACCTCGATGGGCTGATGAAGAGTACGAACCAATAGCCGTCCCGTCGCATTGAGTTCGACACTGCGTTTATCGTCGTCATACTTGTAATGTGTACCCTCGATGAACTGACGATCTACTCGCGAACTCCACTGATAAGCGGTCACCGCCGCACGATCACGTTCGCTTGGCGCGGCCGAAATGATAAATGGCGTGCGTGCCTCATCGATCAAGATACTGTCGGCTTCGTCGATCAACACAAAATGCAGATCTCGCTGCATAAGCGAATCGTCCGTGACCATGTCGAGTTGGGCACTGGCCAAGCCAGTTTTGCTTCTGACAATTTCTCGCTTCTGTAATCGATCACGCAAGAAGTCAAAAGCGAACTCACGAGCCGTTCCATAAGTGATGTCGCAGCGATAGGCCTTACGTCGCTGCGGCGATTCCATTTCAGATGTGACAACGCCAACCGTCATACCAAGTAACTCGAAAACTGGGCGCATCAGTTCAGCATCTCGCTTGGCAAGATAGTCGTTGACAGTCGCTAAGTGGGCACCTTTCTTGTGCAGAGCGTGCAGGTACATGGGCAGGGTAGCGGTGAGCGACTTGCCTTCACCAGTGTGCATTTCAGCGATCGCATCTTTGCTCATTGCGATGCCACCCGCGATCTGCACGTCATAGTGACGCATGCCTAAGGTGCGGCGGCTGGCTTCACGGACCAGCGCATATGCATCGGGACGAATACAAGCAAGTGATTCACCGCTCATGGCTCGGTAGCGTAGTGCCAGACTGCGACGTCGCAATTCCTCGTTCGTGAGATTCTCTAGCTCAGACTCCAACACAGCGATCTTTCGCAGTTCCGTTTGCCAACGGCGGGGCGAATCCGACGGTGTTACCGTCAGGTAGCGCAATCCGTTTGCCAGGTTTTGAGCGATGAAACTTAACATGATTCTTTTCCGTTGCTAGGGATCTGAGTCGCTGACTAAAAGCTAATCGGCGCGTAGTTGAGGTTTGATGAAGGGCTCATAGACGAGCAAATCAAAGACAACGAATAACACCGACAGGCTGACGAACTTCAAGGTAAACACAGAGTACTCCTTCTAAATTCACGGGAAGATTTTTCGGCAGGGTGTTCGACTCATCCGCACGACACGTCTTTGGAATTCGGAGGTGGACGAGTTCGGTCTTTGCCGCGTCGCTCGGTGGCGATGATTCGATTCAGCGGATGATTGGTGCCGGTGTACTTCGATAACCGAACAGCACATTGGCGATTGATTGACATCTCCATTTCTTTTCTCCATTTCAAAAGTGTGCCGTGACCTCAGTGATTGTTTGAAGGCGACGCTGGAACGTATATCCGGATTTCTTGGCCAAATGGACCAGATCCAGTGAGGTTCTTTTGGAATTGCTCGAAACACGTTGTTTTGGGCGTTCTTTCAAATTTGACACAAGATTTTTTGGATTTTCTTGTCACCATTGAGGCCCTTTTCGCTCGCCGATCTGGACGTACGTCTGCTCAGACAACCAAAAACAAAAACAGAAAACCCGGAGCTTCGCGATGTTCACACGACAAGATCAAGATCCACGTCAGAAACGCAAGCGAAGGTTTAACGTTGAGAGCCTTGAGAATCGCCAAATGATGGATGCCAGTGGGATGGACAACACTCAGACCAACATGTTGGACTCTGGGGATGATGCACCCGTTGCCGAATTTGAGACGACTCTGGAAGACAAACTCCCGTCTGATTACCGCGCATGGCGACTCGTCGAGAGCAACAATTCACGAGCAGCTACTCCTATCGGATCGGTCGTCATGCCAAAGTCGACCGCTGCCGCGCACGATTTGTCAACAGTTATCGAAAACAAGGGAGATTGGGAAAAACTGCGGCATGATTTAGGGCCCGAACTTAAGTTGCCAAACGTTGATTTCTCGGAGTCTTTCGTGTATTCGCATTCGCGGGACGCGGCGGACCCTAATAGCATTAGCGTTTACGTCGAGATCGGCACGAATGAGATTGCGCGAGTTTCCAGTATTTCCACTCTTGTGGCCCCCCCCCCGTCCGATGCGGAATTCACCTTCTACGCAATCGATCGAAATGGGGTGAATGGAGTTGAGTTTTATGACCCCCAAATGGGGAAACGTGAGGTAATTCGCATCGCGAATCCAGACAACGCAGACAAGATCGGCGTTCACCGGGAGGGGAGTTTTCATCGTGACGTCGCCGGACAGGGTGCGCTGGTCACACCCGCCGATCCAGTGCAATTTGGCGCCGTTGATGATACGCCAATTGTCGGCGATTGGAACGGTGATGGCAAAGATGATGTGGGTGTGCACCGCGGTTCAAATGCCACATTTTATCGCGACATGAACGGCAATGGCATTTGGGACGGACCAGAAGTGGATAGTGCGATCCGTTTTGGAATTGTCGGAGACACACCTCTTACAGGTGACTGGAACGGTGACGGTAAAGATGACATTGGCGTTTACCGGGAATCAAGCAGTAGATTTTATCGAGACACCAATGGAAACGGGCGTTGGGATGGCAGTTCGGTCGATAGTGTCAGCACTATGGGCGCACTTGGCGATACTCCAATTACCGGTGATTGGAATGGGGACGGCAAAGATGATATTGGCGTCTACCGAGGGGCGACCAATCGATTCTATCGCGACGTAGATGGAAACGGAATTTGGGACAGCACGTCAGTCGACCGCGTGGATAGCTTTGGCACCAGCGGAGACACACCAATCATCGGGGACTGGAACGGTGATGGCAAAGATGACATTGGTGTGCATCGAAGCAACCAATTTTATGTGGATTTCAATGGCAATGGACAGTGGGACGGTATTACGAATTCCGATGTCCTCTTTGAGTTTGGCTTGGCAGGCGATACGCCTATCGCCGGCAAATGGGACCAAATTAATGACGATCACGGAGATACCGCCACGAGCGCGACTCCAATTCGGGTACTGCCAAACGATCCCCGTTTGTTCCCCTGGAAATCTGGCGAAATTGAATCACCAGGCGACGTCGATATGTTCAGCTTTGAGGCCGAGAAAGGTCAGACCTACTCGTTTGCAGCCTGGCTAGACTATTTTGACTGGGGATTTCAACCAAGTCATTTGGACGATCCAATCGTGACACTCTACGCAGAGGACGGGTCCACCGTGTTGGCGGAAGGTCGGAACATCTCGTGGGTCGCAGATCGTAACGCGACATTCTATGTGTCGGTTAAGGCGACGGATGGTAACAGCACTGGCGGCTATCACTGGCGACGATCCTCGGAGATTCGAATTGGCCCCGATACTCACGCTGCACTAGCTGTCTCGTAGCATCGCGGCCCGTGCCACTTTGAGCCAACAACGGTTGTAACGGCCGCGAGAACTTCTCGGCTTAATAACAGACGGTGGAAAAAACATGGGCTGCGAAGGGCTGCCGTTTTCTCAACCAAATGCTGCTTTCGGCCGAAAAACAGCTCGGCTGAGGTGGCAATCGGCTCAGAAAACTCTGATGTGGGCATAGCTGGGAAATCACTTCGGCACAGTCTCTTCGGCCTTCTGCTAAAGAGTTTTTCGCCTTTTCTCTCCTTCTTGGCCCTTTTCTCGGGGAGTTCTGGATGTACAGGTACGAGCACAGTCAACCTGCCTCTCATGCAGAAAGTCACATCATGTCATTCTTTAGCGGCAAGAAGCGAAAAAACAACGATCCACGCAAAAAACGCAATCGCAAGTTCCGAGTCGAATCGCTCGAAAACCGGCAGATGATGGACGCGGCCGGATTGGATGGCATCGATCTCTCAAGCGATGTCAACACGGACGATGTACGTCAATTATCCGACACAGATGAAATCGGCGTCTTTCGTGCCGGAAAGTTTTATCAAGACGCGAATGGGGATGGCCGTTGGAGCGGACGTGATGACGACCAAATGCAACACTTTGGTGCGGCGAGCGATACACCCATCGTAGGCGACTGGAATGGAGATGGCACGGACGATATTGGCGTCTATCGTGGGACAAGCGGGACCTTCTATCGTGACATGAATGGAAACGGTGTTTGGGATGGTGCAGATGTTGACAGCCTCATTCGATTCGGAGCTCGAAACGACACGCCAATCATTGGCGACTGGAACGGAGACGGCAAAGACCAAATCGGCGTTTATCGCACGACGAACTCCGTCTTTTATCTTGACTTGGACGATAACGGAATTTGGGACGGCGCAGCGATCGACCGCGCTATGGCGTTCGGTGGACTGGGTGATACACCCATTGCCGGGGATTGGAATGGAGATGGAAAGGACGACATCGGCGTTCATCGCGGTCGAACCGGCAAGTTCTATTGTGACGCAAACGGCAACGGCGTGTGGGACGGTCCAACGGTGGACGAAGTCGTTGCTTTTGGTGGAAGCAATGACAAGGCCGTTATCGGAGATTGGAACGGCGATGGCAAAGATGACATTGGCGTGAATCGTGCCGGTCGGTTTTATCTGGATACAAACGGGAACGGCGCATGGGACCCGGGATCCAACTCGGATCAAGTTCTTCAATTCGGCGGAATGAATGATATTCCAATCGTTGGAAACTGGGGATCCATGTTGCCGAAATTGAAGGCCTCTAATGACGCGTATAAAGTCGATGAGGATGGCTCGTTGTCGATTTCGGCAGCGGACGGTGTGCTGCAAAACGATCAGAATGTCGATTTCGTTGAGCTCGTAGAAAACGTTCAGCACGGACAGTTGACTTTGCAATCTGATGGCTCATTCATTTATTCACCAGCCACGAATTACTTCGGTGTCGACCGATTCGTATATCGCGCTTACGACGCGACTGGTCACAGTGAATTAGCGACGGTCACAATTGACGTGAAATCTGTTAATGACACACCAGTGGCCGGAGATGATCATTACGCCACGAGCGAAGACGGCGAATTGACGATAAGCATTGGAGACGGATTGCTAGTTAACGATTTCGATGTTGATGGAGACGCAATCGACGCCGCGCTTGTCTCCGGCCCATCTTATGGTGATCTAAAACTGAATTCAGATGGCTCCTTCAGCTACACGCCCCAGGCCAACTTCCACGGCACGGACAGTTTCCGCTACAAGGTCAGCGACGGCACCACCGAGTCGGAGTCGGCTGAGGTCAAGATCACGGTCAACTCGCTCAACGATGCCCCGCTGGCCGAGAATGACTTGTACAGTATCGGCGAGGATCACACGCTGAGCGTGGCTGCCGCGGATGGTGTTCTTGTCACCGACAGCGATGCGGATGGCGACACGCTCTCAGCCGCGCTGGTCTCTGGCCCATCTTATGGTGATCTAGAACTGAATTCAGATGGCTCCTTCAGCTACACGCCCCAGGCCAACTTCCACGGCACGGACAGTTTCCGCTACAAGGTCAGCGACGGCACCACCGAGTCGGAGTCGGCTGAGGTCA
>CAYFJO010000382.1:0-10618 GCA_964343305.1 uncultured Pirellulaceae bacterium
CCCCGCATCCATCACTGCCGCACAGCGGCCACGGCTGCGGGGCGAAGTCCCCGCCACCGCGTAGTTTTGTTACACCCCAATAAACACACATCGCAGACATGACGATCCTCCTGCAAAGGTTGTGTTGGAATTCGCAGGGTTGGCGCGGTCCGACCGGCGAGAAATACGGCGAGGAGGGTTCGTACGTTGGGAAGAACGGATTCGGACACGAAGAATGGAATTTCAACACGGCCGATCTGATCAACGGCAAGGTCTACGGCTACACCTACTACAATCCTCCCGCAGGGGGTGTTATCCCTCTCGGACCGCACAGTATATTCTTCTTCACCATTGCCCCCGGCAAAGAACGCCTTCTTGTGGGCGGGTACCAAAATGCTCATTTCCTCACGCCGATGGAGCGGCGTCAGCTTCGCATGCAACTCGAGGGCTCTGACGTGCTTGACCGGCGGGCGGAAGAGCTGGTTGCTCTTGGCATGCCCAAGCTGTCAGACCGGAGTGCAGCACTTGAGCATCTTCTTCAGGATTTCGCGTTGAACGTGCACACCTCACCCCAGGACGTATTGTCATTTTCTCCCCCGCGAATACTACAATCAGAAGACACGGGTGGTCGGAATCCTCTCAGGCTCAACAGATATACAAAGCCAGTCTTTCTCGAAGAGCCACCAGCCAGCGCAACAAACGAGGACCCGGACGCCATACAGCCGCATGATCCGCCGCCAGAGGATCTATTTGAGGATAGCTACGTTCGGTTTACCACCGCCAAAAAGCGCGTGATCGTCTGTCGCCACAATCTTCTCTCAAACCGTTTCAAAAACTGGCTTGTTTCAGTGCACGCAACAGAAATCAACACAGAGGCACAGTCGGTAGACACAACGTGCTTGTCTGAAGGGCAGGTGTGCCTCTTTGAACTCAAGACATGCCACAGCCAGTCAACTCGACATGCGTTACGTGAGGCTTTGGGCCAGCTGCTGGAATACGCCTACTATCCTGGCCGGCCAAACTCAAAGTGGCACGCTGTCGTTCTTGACGCAGCACCCAGTGAAACTGACATACAGTGGTTTACGCAATTGGCAAAGATCCAGTTGCCGGTTGAATTGTTTTGGCTGGTTGGCGAGGATGTGTTTACTGCAAAGCTAACAAAGCATCCATTGGTGAACAAAGCCAATGCGCTCAAGCCGAAAGCGTGAGTTCGGCATACCGGGTCGAGCGCGGTGTAACAAGATTGTTGCAGCCGACGTGCTACCCGTGAGATTATTCGACCATTCATGAAGATGGAAAGTTGTTCGATGGTTCAAGCCGTCTCGACGGAGCCTGCACGCGGCTGGAGCGACCAGTTACCGGGTGGGATTCGCACCCACTGAAAACCGCCGTCTTTGCACGGCGCACTGAACAACCCAGCTTAGTCGGAAGCGTGCAAGTTGTGATCAGCCGCGCACATCGCTTGGCCCATGCGAAACGCCCACAATGCAATCTCGTCGCGCGCGGAGTCAGTCTCTGGGATGCCGTGTTTCATGATCATTGCCTGCATCGCCATTCCGGCAAACCATTTCACATCGGTCGCGCCGTTGGACAGGGCTTCTTTGGGGACAGGAAACATAGGGTTGGACATGACTTTGCTCCAATTCAATGTTCTCACTCAACGTCAACAGGCAACACAACGACCGGCCGTGGGCAGCCACGAATCACTTTTTCGGCGGTTGACCCAAACAGCAGTCTTTCCAACGGCCCGCGCGAGCCGACCTTGCCTATGATCACTGCATCAACCAGCAAGTCGCGCGCGTGATCGATGATCTGTAGGAACGGCGTTCCTTCGCAGATCATTTTCGTTACCTTGACCGGCGAAGGGGAATCGTACTCTTCCATCTGCGCCTCGACACGCGCCCGGATTTGCTTGATTGCATCGTCTCGCTTCACGAACCCATGAGCCTCCGCAAAGTCGACATACGTCGGGTCGATGACGTGCAGCACAATCACGTTGGCATCCTCGCCCTTGACAAGTTGTAACGCCCGATCAAACGCCGCGCTCGACATCTCAGAAAAGTCGGTTGGGACCAACAACGTGGTGAATTCAAATGTGTCGCTCATCGTTTGCACCTGCTCTGTTTAGCAACGCGAATGCTCTTAAGACCGAAGTCTCTTGATTGCAACTTACGCGCCAATTGCCATTGCCGTGCCGCAAATTCAGTTTGGAGACCATACGCGTGCGACGCTGTCACACTGATGTGCGTTCTCGCACGCAGAAAACAACCTCAAGGCAAGAACGGCAGAACTGAGGTGTGTTGGGTATACGGTTTGCAACGAAACACCAGTAACTGCCAACTGTCTACTGTTGAAAGGAGCAAGTCATGAAATCTCAATTTTTGCGTTGGGCCGTGTTGCCCTTGATTACAGTTCTGATCATCGGCTGTATCCCGTCGTTGAACCCCGTCTACACGGAGGCGGACCTGGTGTTTGATCCGGCGATCGTCGGGACCTGGGCACAAGGAGAAAAAACGAAGTGGGAATTCAGCAAACTTGGCGAGAAGAAATATCGCCTCGTCTACACCGGCAGAGACGGCAAGCAAGGTGTTTTTGTCGCGCGCCTTGCCCAACTCGACGGTGCGAGATTCCTTGATCTTTACCCAGAAAAACTCGATGCCGACCAGAGCGGTTTCTACAACTTTCATTTGGTGCCAATCCATACGGTTTATCTGGTTCGAGGCACGGAGCCGGGACTTCAGTTGGCGTCGATTGACTACGAGTGGCTGAAAAAGCACCTTGATGCGAATTCCGATACGATTCAATTCGCCACGTTTCAGAATAAACGCTTGATCACCGCGCCTACGAATGAGTTGCAGGAATTCGTTGTTGAACACAAGGACAAGTTCACCGGCAATTTTGAATTGACACGGGTCCCCGAAGACGTCAACTAAAGACAATGGGCACCCACATTACCGACTCTTACGCAATTGCTTCAAGACTTCGGCAGGCGGTGTCCAGCCGATGCGGCGCACCTCGCTTGGTTCGTACTCGCACGTGATCAGATAGAGGTCCGTCTTGGCAGACTTCTCTGGCGGGACGTTGATCTGGACCTGAGTGAAACCGTTGGCATGCCATGATCGCCAGCCATCGGTGTCGCTGGGCTTGAGCAAGTGTCCGTTGAGTCGCACGGCTTTGATCGCTAGCTTGTTGTAGGGCAGGCGCAATCGAAATCCGATGCCATGTTGAATCGATTCCGGCGAGTCGCCTTTGCTCCGCGCGGCGTCAACTGCGAGCATGATCTCGGGACCGGAGTGAACAACACCGCCGAGCGCTGCTGCATCAACGTCGCTGTGCCCACCAGCCGCCAATAGGAATTGGTCACGGTCCTTCATAAGCACTTCGCTCGCTGCTGCCGAAGTCGCCACGAAGTACGTGTCGCGGCCATCGGTTTGTGGATACAAAACGGCTTGCGTGAAGCGGCCTTGCTTTTGCCAAAGTTCCACACGACTGCGGCGACGCTGTTCGGCGGTTTGCCCCCAACTAGTCACGTAATGGCCGATGAATGCTTTGACGCGGTCGACCGGATAGCCGGCATAAGGTTCGTCTTGCCAGCGATGATTGCCGAGTCGAAGCAACCCGCGCAGTCGCGCGACGCCGCTTTTTTCCCAACCAACCTCAAATGCCATCACCATCGTGTGGTACTTTGCGTAGCCGTACTGAGCGGTGTAGAAGTTTGGCTGTCCTCGCCACGTCCGATCGGAAATCGGTGTCATCACCGGACCGTGATAGGATCGCTGGGCGTCGGCTTCAAAGCGATCAGATGGATATCCGGCCTCTCTTCCGGCTGCAATGATGGATTCCGTGACGCGCCAGTCCCAAGGTCGCAGCGCGTAGTTTGAGTAAGCCGAGCCCGTGATCTCGATCATCATCTGTCCCTGGTAGCGAGTCCGATCACCCAACTTGTCGACTGGATACTCCTGTAATCCCGTGCCATGCACATCCGCGTGGACATCGGGACGCCAACGATCGACAACGTTCAAGACGGCTTTCACTTCAGGCGCTTTGTCCGCGGATTTGTATTCCAGTTTCTCAAGGTCCCAGTGCTGTGGACCGCCGCCGGTGTAAGGATCGATCTTGGCGGTATTTCCAAATCGGTCTGTATGGAAAAACGCTTCAGGATGATTGATCGGCATGACAAGCAAAACTTGCTTGCGCAAGACTTCCTGCGCTTCTTCTGAATCGCCTAGTAGCCATTCGATCAGATGTAGGATCGTTGTCGTGCCCGATCTTTCTGGACCGCCGTGTAGCGCGGTGATCAGGCAAACCTGCTTGCCATCACTGGCGACCTTCGTGTCCGTGATTATGAGCAGATGAATCCCCAGGCCTGCGCTCGACGAACCAACTTGTTCGACGTCGAGAATCTCGGAGTGCTGCTGTTCCCAATAACGTAGAGTTGCTTCGTACTGCTCAACCGTAATACGGTGCACACGTTGCGGCGCGCTCGGATCTTGGGCTCGTTGTGCTTGCACGACACTGGTGCTGACCAGCAGCACAGCCGCCATGTGTCGCAGCATCGAGTTGTTTTGTGAGATCATTGCTATTCACTCGCTATGGTTGAGGAAAGATGCGAAATCCCTATGGGTGCAAGAATCAGACAAGCGGTGAGGGGGTGATGAATCATCGCGTTTACTTGCCGATCTTCACCAGCTCTCGTTGCGATCGGATGTAGATGTTCGACTGACCGCCGAGCAGATAGAGATCAACTTCAGCGCTCATTTTGCTGTTTTGATCGTCTCCGCGTCCCAAACAAAGGAAAAGCAAACCAGGACAGGAAACTCGTCCCATTGCTGGGCATGCACTCCATGTTCTCATGGGAAACCGCAAGCTTTGCATTGTATCACATCCCGCGCGGATGAAGCACACGTTGTAAGGCGAAGAAGTGTCCTAATTGCGTGCAAGACTTCCGAAGTTTTCTGAAACTTCGGAAGTCTGAATCGGCAAACTAGCACACTACCTAAGGCGGGCAGCAGATGGCAATTCAACTCGCCTTTTAGAGAATTCTTTCATTAATAGTCTTGATTTAGAGAATTCTTTCACTACAATCAGCCGAATAGAGAATTGATTCTCTAAGTCAATTGCAGAGGAAACCATGCCAAGACAGACATCTTCGCAGCCCACAGAAGTTGAATTACAGATCCTCAGAGTGCTTTGGGATCAGGGGCCCAGCACCGTTCGGGAGATTCACAACCGGCTGTGTGAGGAGAAAGAAACTCAGTACGCAACGACGGTAAAGATGTTGCTCGTGATGTTGGAAAAAGGTCTGGTCACGCGCGATGACTCGGTTCGACCGCAAGTTTATCGGGCTCTCGCGACCCAGAAACGAACACAGAGGCGAATGCTTGATGAAATGATCCAAAAAGTCTTCGACGGGTCGGCCAAGAGCCTTGTGCTTCAAGTGCTATCGACCGGCAAGGCGTCGGCGGAAGATCTGGATGAGATTCAACAGTTGCTGGAAAAGATGAAAAGACGTAAGGCGTGACACTGCTGTAGAATGGTTTTGGAAAGCCACCTTACAGTCAGCGACAGCACGGAGAATGATTATGATCGATTCCTGGTTGGTAGAGAAAATCGGCTGGACGTTGGTGCATTCAATTTGGCAAATCGCGCTTGTTGCCATTCTGTTTGCAATCGTGACGTCGCTGGTGAAACGTCGTTCCGCTGATGCCCGCTATCTCGCAGGTTGTCTTGCGCTGCTGGCGCTTGTGGTCACACCTGTGGCAACGTTTTTCGTGATGCCAACGCCCGATGCGCCATTGAATGTGGATGTCGTGCACAGTACCAGCGTTCCGTCAACTGACCGAGCAAATGTCAATGAGTTGCCCATTGTCCAGCCACAGCAAGACACTGAGATAGCCGCTGCAATTGAGCAACAGAGCGGCGAGGTCGTCAATGGAAGCATGGAGTTTCCCGACTCAAGTGAAAGGGCGCGGACGTGGAATGAGCGTGTCGTCGAGAAGGTTCGCCCAATACTGCCCGTGCTTGTTGCGATTTGGCTTTGTGGGATTCTGCTCTTGTCACTGCGGCCAATCATCGGGCTTTACGCCGTGCGACGCTTGCGACAAGTTGGCCTGTCGGCCGTCAGTAATTCCATCGAAGAGATTCTGCGAACAACCGCGGCACGAATGAAGTTGCGGCGAAGCGTGGAGATCGCGCAATCCGCATTAGCGCAAGTGCCCGCGGTGGTTGGTTATTTTCGGCCACTCATTTTATTGCCTGCGTCGGCGGTCACCGGTTTAGGCCGCGAACAGTTTGAAGCGGTCATCGCGCACGAACTGGCTCACGTGCGACGGCATGACTACCTGGTCAATCTGTTGCAAACCGCGATCGAGACCGTGTTGTTTTACCATCCGGCCGTGTGGTGGATTTCGCGACAAGTGCGGCGCGAACGCGAGAACTGTTGCGACGACATCGTTCTTCGCATTTGTGACGATGTGCAATACGCGAATGCCTTGGTTGCAGTTGAACAGTTGTGCGGCGCCGTTCCGCAGCCTGCGTTGTCGGCCAGAGGTGGATCACTTGTGCAGCGGATTCGTCGGATCATTGGCCGTCAATCGCCCGCGATGCACACACGCAATCCTTGGATAGCGTTCGCGTTGACGCTTTGTGTCGTCGTTCTCATCACACTTCCGATTGCGATCATCAATGCTGGCGATGATCAGCCGAATGACGCGACGGCGCCAACCGACGACTTTCCGAAACAAGTCGCCAATCAAATTGCTGAAGTGCTCGGTGCCACCAAACTGCCGTTCCTCAATGAAGAACGACTTAACTCAATTCAGGATGACTTTGAACAATTCGTCGCTGATCGACAACCTGAAGATTTGTCCGATGCGAGGAAGACGGCAATCTTGAAATCGATCGAACGAAATGGCGTGCAGCATTTGATCAGCCTGGCGGAGTCCAGCGGAAACATCTACCAACCGAACCTTGCGTATCTGTCGCTTCCGGATGGAGTGTTGGTGCTGAAGTGGAAACTCGACCTGGCGATGCGACGGGGTGAACTCAGCAATCAGCAGCGCGAGCGGCGAGACGAGCAACGAGCATGGATGCGGAAGTACGTAAAGGGCCGGCCAAAACCTACTAAAGATGGGACGCATGACGAATCGTTGCAGCGGCTTGAAAAACGACTCGATGATCCGTTGTGCGTTGTGCGTTGTGCTCGACCGCCCGATGACGGATGAGCAGTTCTCCAAGTTCAAGTCAGAACTCAAATCGCTCAACCGCAATGTGCAGCTTCTCTTCGTGACGAGATTCATTGTACGTGCCGCGATGGAAGCTCATTTTCCTGATGCCGTGGACTATGAACTTCCGTTCGACGACCAGGTCGGGGGCATCGGTGATGCGCACGGCTTCATTCATCTGGGATTCGTTTCCACGGCTCACTTTCGCGGCAACTTTGTTGGACTGAGAGATATCGAAACGTCGACTCGCGTGATTGATGCCAAGACGGGTGACATGCTGGTTGCTCAGTCCGGCATCAAGGACGCGCGTGAATTCAACACGTGGCTCGCTCGCGAAGGTCGAGGTGATGTCGGATTCGACGACGCCAAGGGTGGTGCTCTTTTCGCCGTGCGCGGCGCGAAGTTAGCACGATTGGCTGTAGAAACTTGGCATGAAGCCGATCAAGTCTCCGACGAACAATTGCATCGAGAGATTTCTGGCAGTGGAAAGCGGACCGTGCCGCTGGCCGAGGCACGTAAAGAATCTCGTGCTGCGCGAGGCCGTTGGCCGGGAATTTTTGTCGGCGTGCTAGGTGCGGAAGGCGATCTCGCGGTGCTGCAAGTGCTCGGTTTCGAAGGCGGTGGCGTTGAAACAGTGGTGCGGTCTCGCACCAAGCAGACGAAGGAGCAAACTCGTGCCAAGCTGAGCGAGGCAAGGGTGCGTGTGACGTACCGTTCGTTCATCAATCAACTGGCACGAGGCGATCTTAAAGCGGCCGTTCGGCGGGTCGACTTGTCTCAGCTTGGAGCGAACGACGCGAAGCGCAATCCTGAGGCGGTGCTCAAGGAATTCACCGCAGAATATGAAAAACGAATCGGAAAAGTCCAATCGCTCGCTGTGATCGAAGAGGTGGTTGTTGAGCATGGCTTCGCTGCAATACGTCCACGCTCCCAACGTGACGACGACACAACACTCTTGTATTTCATCCTGAAAAGGGATACGGACGGCTGGAAAATCTCGCAGATCGATGAGTGGCAGGGTGATAAGACACTCGCCGAGATTCTAGGTGTGTGGAAGGAGCGGCTACAAACGAAAGCCGATAAGAAGGACGAAACGAAGCCGAACCGCGATGATGAATTGAAGACAGAAGCGTCCTCTGACATTATTTCGGAGTACCTGCGTCTCGCGCATCCGCCGAGCGACCGGATTGGCGAATTCCGATCGAAACGTCTTCGGACGCTTGAGCGTCTCAAGTCGCATCCCGATACGGCGGTCGCTTCCGTCACAGGCGCATTGCCTAGAGCATCGGCGGCTCAACGCGCTGAGTTGGCTGAAGTGCTGCGGTACTTTCCGTCGGACGAATCGGCCAAAGTTCTGATCAAATTGCTCGACGATCCCGAAGCTATTGTTCGCCAAAACTCCGTCCACACGTTGAGGCGTTTTTCTCGCCGCCATGACAAGTATGGTTTCGTCCGCCAGCAGCGAGGCGAAGAAAAGAAACCACTTGTTGCTGGACTTGTCCCGCACTTGATTAAAGCCTCATCAGATCCTGATGCCACGGTTCGCATGTTTGCAATCTACGCACTGGCTGACTCGAAGAGCGACGAAGCAGTGCGGCGTCTCCGTGGCTGTCTAATGGATCCCGATGCGAAAAACCAACTCAAAGCCGCTTGTTTCCTCACCGAGTTTGGCGACTTCACAGGTGAGGACATCATCAAAGCTTCACTTTCTCGTTTGCGCGATCCGGACAATCCACTTCGGTTTCTCGACGCCGGCATGGTGATTGCATCGCTTCAACGCATCACGAAAAAAGATTTTGGCCCGATTCCCGTGCCGCCAGATCTGTTTTCGAACTTGGAACAAGCCGCTGCGACCAAGCGTCAGTTCGACGAATTGCTGGCAAAGTGGGATGAATTCTGTAACAAGTAGAGTCGCAGCCCAGTAGGACGGGCACTCTTGCCTGTTAATGCCCACAATGGGCAAGAGTGCCCGTGCTACGTCGGTCTGGTTAAACATTTCGGCTCGCGTAAGCTAGGCAATTGCGACTTGTCTAAGTATGTTTGATTGTGGAATGAAGGACCGCTTATGTTCCAAAATCGGACCATTGAACCATTTAGGACGGTTGTGACACTCAAATTTGACCTAATCCATATATTTTTTGCTGCCAAGGTCACACTCACCCCCCCAGTTTGGGCCAATCCAAGGAACCGTGTATGTCGACAGACCCATCCAGCAGTTCATTTCCAACGGGCGATGATCCCAATCCAACCGTTGACGCCGAAGTCGTGGAGGCCAAAATTGGCGACTCCGATGCGATTCAGAAGCTCGGTGAAGCTCGGCAGAAGATCACAAAACAGTTGTCAAGAATCATTGTCGGCCAAGAGGAGGTGATCGACGAGTTATTGATTTCGATGTTCAGCCGGGGCCATTGTTTGCTGGAAGGTGTGCCGGGATTGGCCAAGACTTTGATGATCAGCACCTTGTCGCGGACGTTGAGTTTGTCGTTCAGCCGAATTCAATTTACCCCCGACTTGATGCCGTCGGACATCACAGGCACGGAGATCATCGAAGAGAATCGTACGACGGGTGCCCGTGAGCGACGGTTCCTCGAAGGTCCGTTGTTTTCGCACGTCATCCTGGCGGACGAAATCAATCGAACGCCGCCCAAGACGCAAGCCGCGTTGTTAGAAGCGATGCAGGAACGACAAGTCACTGTCGGACGCGTGCGACATCCTTTATCCGATCCGTTCTTTGTCTTGGCGACGCAGAACCCGATCGAGCAAGAGGGCACGTATCCGCTTCCGGAAGCGCAGCAAGACCGGTTCATGTTCAAAGTGTTCGTCGACTATCCAAACTTCAATGACGAGTTTGAGATCGCCCGGCGAACGACCGCCACGCTGGATGACACGGTTGATTCCGTGCTGACTGGCGAGGAGATTCTTGAGTTGCAACAGATTGTTCGGGAAGTTCCCGTGACGGACCATGTGATTCGATTTGCTCTGTCGCTCGTTCGGCAGACGCGCGTCGGTTCTCCGGGCGTGCCGGACTTCGTCGGAGAATTGATCAGTTGGGGAGCTGGCCCTCGTGCCGTTCAGTTTTTGATTCTCGGCGGCAAGGCCCGCGCTCTATTGAATGGTCGCACGCATGTCTCGACCGAGGACATTCAGGCATTGGCCCGCCCGGTGCTGCGACACCGAATCGTCGTCAACTTCGCCGCCGAAAGCGACGGCATCACACCCGACAACGTCGTCGATCGAATTGTTGCCGTGACTCCCACCAAGGAAGACGAACTTACAAGCGATGCCCGATTCCAGAAGATTTTTGCATCCTGACGCGATCAAGCGAATTGCACGACTTGACCTCCGGGCGCGCCACATCGTGGAAGGATTTCTGTCGGGAGCGCACCGCAGTCCATACTTTGGTCAGTCGGTTGAAT
>CAYFJO010000383.1:0-10579 GCA_964343305.1 uncultured Pirellulaceae bacterium
GACCGGAGAAACGTGAAACACGAGCACTGAACGGCTACAATTCGACTTATGGTCATCTGATACATGATACACTGCGCGTTAGTCTCGTCGGCGATCATCTGGTTTACACAGATGGGATGCGCAAGGGCACGAACGTGCAGATTCTAATTTGGCGCAACTACTTTCGGGGAGGCACACCCGATGCATTTGGGTTCGGTCATTTTTGGAACCGTTTCGAACTTTTTGGATGTGGCTTCGCTTGCCGCCCGACCTCGTTGATTTATTGACTATCAATCCTCCTCCCGCTCCATTTGATATTCGACATCTTCTTCCTCTTCATCGGTGTGACTCTGATGCCAAGCGTGAGATGCGGCCTCGGTAAACAGACCGCAAATCGCTGAGCACACCGTAACCCAGATCAACATTTGTCGGATACTGAACTGCCGCGGTTTTTTTCCGGCGCTGAAATAGAACGAGCCTCCCAGTAGAAATAAGAGAATGCAGAACCACGCGAACCACGCGATCTCAACAGCAAATTGAATCGGATCGTGCGCACGAGCCTGTCTGAGGTTTAATTGGGCGGTCAACACCGAACCGACCATTAACGCGATCCCTCCCCAACGCGGCTTCTTGCGTTCCAGCAATAGTGCCGGAAGCACAGCAAGCGGCAGCAACACGTACAGAAAAAGTCCGTGGACGTGATATTTCTCCAACCAAAAGTGTGCGAACGAGCAGGCGAACAAAGCCGATATCGCGCCCACAACGCCCGTAATCCAAAACGACAGCGCCCGGATGGATTCGCGTTTCGTCTTTTTCGCTTTGCGGGCGCCGACGACGATCGACACCCCGATCGCGATCACAATCAAAAACAGCACCAGCACCCCGATCGCGTATACCGTCAAGGCCCTGGACCAGTCGCCCATCGATGGCTGTGCCAGAATTACGTTATCAAACATGGAACACTTACTCGGAATTGAGCCGATGTATTGGACCGTTCTGACCGCCGTTTAGAGGAGCGGGACATGCTCCACACCCGCTGAAAGTATGATTAAGATTGTATCATTCTCCAGGGTCAGGATGACTGACTAATTCCATGTCGACCAGACGATGACGAACTTGCCGCAGTGCTGGGCCCTTTTTGGCCTGAAGGCCAGCAATACAAACATGTTGTTCCTTCTAACGAGAATCAACGTACGCGTTGCTGCTTCACGCAAAGGAAAGCAATCAGCTCAACGCAGTTACCCCGAACTCGTCTTGGCGATACATCGACGTCGATGTTCGCATGATCACGGAGTACGAGTAGCTTTCCCCTTCCACAACACAAGCTTGATCGCCAACCAGGGAAAGAGGAAGAAAACAAACACCGCAAGTTTGAACAAACCCATACCAGCATAATGGATCACATTCAGCTCATGCTGTGACAGATCAAACATCTTTCCATGCAGGTTGTAAATCAGATCGCCGGTTAGAAAATAGAAACCGACCCAAATCAGCAGGAACAGAAATCCAAAGCCAGTGCAGCGAATCAAGACTTTCGCAGTTGTTTCAAGCAATTCAGTTGCATTTGTTGAATTGGACATAGCATCGCCTCCTTCAACAAATTATTCGTTGCCGCGCTGCCCCCATTGGATGAAATGCGTTTGGGTTTGATTCGATTCTGCTTGACTGATGTTGAACTTTGACGGCTTGGTGGCAGTGCTTGCGACGAATCAAAGATCACTGCCTTTTTTAGCGCCTGCTTCTGGCATCAAATTATCCAATCTAATCCGAACCTTGCGACTAGCCTGCGTCAAAAACTCTAATGTCGAGACCGGATATTCCTGCCCTCAGAAATCCTGAGATTGGTCTACCTCAGTTTGTTATCGGTTGCTTCATTGCATCGGCAATCTTCATCGGTCTATACTTCTGGCTGACGGGGAAATAGTCTTGGATGGGCTGCTGAATGTGGACCAGACCATGCGCCGTCGATTCTCCTGTGACGTAGCATTCAGTGTAAAGGGAACAGCAGTGGTGACATCATCCTATTGGCAAGTATTGATACTGTTCCTCGTTCCTCCGCTTCTCATTGGTCTGTCGATATTGCGGCTCCGGGGACGATGGGTGGCTGCTGCCATCGCTCTATTGTGTTTCACGGCTCCGTTTACGGTCATAGACATTGTTCTGTTGACGACGGATCCGACCAATTTCTTCTGCGCCGTAATCTCTTTCTGGGTCTTTGGCGTGGTCGTGACAGTTCTTTTATTTCTCCATGTCTCCTATTCCGATGACAAACGGAGTGACCACACAACTAGCAAACGGCCTCAATACGCAAGAGCGGTTTCCTCGTTCTTGTTCATGTTCGGTGTAATTCTCATTGCTTGCTGGCTTGTCGGACAGCTACTGCCGTTCTTCAATAGTGGCCGAGTTGGCCGAAATCTCTTTTGGATCGTTGCCACCGTCATCGCTTCGGTGGCGGGATCGTGGTCATTTCGTGTCAATTTGCGACGACCAGAGGCCAAGGCTCCCAAACAGAAACAGTCACCGAAATCGAAGACAACAACCACTAAGTAACTCAAACAATTTTTGGCGGATTTCTAATTGTCGCTAACGAGGAAATGTAGTTTTCGCCGAACAGTCGAGCTATCTTTTGTAAGCCAATGCCACCTGGCGCAAGGCGCTGATCGCGACGGGGATCAATCTCAACCATGCCTTTCTGGTTAGCGGTGAATCTTGCATTTGGGTGACACTGCTTGTCGCCCAAAACTATCCGGATCGGGCCAAAATCGTCTCAGACTCTCGTAATCGCGTGACCAGGTCCCAACGCGTCACGCGGTGGAATTTCATCTTGGCGACAACCTGCGAGTTTCTTTTGCCGACGTCGGGCAAGTGACGCCGACTTCTGGATCTACTTTGACGGAGCCCGGCAATGATCGCGATCGCGAGGCCTAAACCAGCTTTGCGCATCCCCCGTTCTTTTTCTCGCGTCTCTTTTCCGAGCGGGGCAGCTGCCGCCAGTTGGCATTTTCTTCGCGTCTCGATGCGGCCGGAGAAACACCCTATCGTGAACGCATGTTGTTGACCAAAGCCATTGTCACGGCGACCACGTAACTCAACATTGCCATGCCGGCCAAGAACAAAAGGGGAAACTCAAACAGCAAGCTGAATCCACTGGCGTTCCACGCCGCCGCCCAAAGGCACCAGAGGCCAATGGCGGCAAAGGCGGGTTGCACCAAGAGGGCTCCTATCTGTCCCCACAACCTGCGTTGCCAAACACCGTGGCCAACCGTCGCCAGCAGCAATGCCAGGGCGAAAACGGCAGTGCTAGCGATTTCGCCGCCATCGCGCTCATTCGGAAGCCCAATTGTGGCGTAGCCGAGCCCAAGCAGAAACGCCATTGCTGCCGCCAACCAGATCCCGAGTGCTGGGTAGGTGCGACCCCACGCCGTTGTCGTCGGGCTCCCAGGGTTTTCGATTTTCAGGTCCTCTCCTTCCGCAGCGGATTTCGCCAAGGGGTGCTTACGATCATCTCGGCGACCGCGCCCAGGGCGGCGCCAAGCCAAGATTCCACTTGTCCAGATCAACCACAGGAGAAAGACAAACATATTGTCTCTGCCTGGCGTACCAGGAATCAGCGAGAGCAAAGGGGCCGCAATCACGGCTACGACAAATCCACACACGCCCCAGATCGCTGCATGCTTCCAGGACACAGACTTCACATTCATTCTGCACCACGACGTTGGTCTGATCTTGCGCGACGGCTGGTCCAGTTTCGTCAGTCGACCGGCTGGTAGGTCCATCTTCGCCGAATGATTTCGGCAGGGTGGCTTCAGGAAGCAAATGGGTGAATTCCAAGTCTTCCGTCTGCTTCATGTGGTAAGGCTCGGTGGAGAATGGTTCAATTGGCGCACAATTTTTGGAAAATGCAATACGGAAGAATCTTGAAATCTCGTGATCCGGCGCCAACGTGTCACGTGATCGAATTGCCTTGACGGCGGCCGTCTGCGGAGCTCTGCTCCGTTCAAGGGCCGCTAAGGTATTTACAGGAGCCCCCAATCTGGAGGCTTTTCAAATGTCGGAGCAATCACTCCACGCAGAATCAGCCCCAAAGTCCATTGGGGGATGGTGTTTGACGCGACATGTCGGAAGATTAAGCGGAGGTGCGAGTTGGCAGTAATCACAAGTCGAGTGGCTTCATGTCTGGTGGCGGCGGCTACTTCATCTCGGCAGCCATGGCGGGGGCATGAGCCATCCATCTGTAATGACATGTCCGCTCATCCGCCGGCCCTGCGCAACAACTCTGGATCAACAAGCATGCCAAGGTATACGCAGATTGCCGTCACTATCAAAAGTGCGCTTCGCACGCTGAACTGTCCGCATCGTCGGATCTCGCCACGTAAAACGCTATTTCGCAGGGAGATTGTAAGCCACACGATCAGGCAATAACCTAGCGACGCGAGGAACGTCGACCGCATTATGAGCTGTTCCTCCAGGTTTCAATTACCTTCCCTGGTCACATCGACATCCGCATCTAAACGCATGTTGCTATCCTGCAGCGGGCCGCATCGAGAAATAGCACGCGCGGCATCACTTTCCGTCTATTGGACGATCCGCACATCGACGTGACGCTGGGTGATTCGAGTAACTACACACCATTGCATTACGCAACTCGCGATGGCGACATTCCTCTTATGCGTCGACTAATCGAGATGGGGGCTGATGTCCAAGCCATTGAACGTGGCAAGTACACACCGCTGCATTGGGCGACTTGGGAGGGCAATGTTGAGGCGGCCGAATTGCTGATTCGTCACGGCGCCGATCCATCGTTTCAGGCGAAAGACAAACGCGGAAATCTCAGAGCGTCTGCGTTACATAGTGCTGCGGATATGCGATGGCCCCAAAATCCAAAAATGCTTGAGTTTTTGATCCGTCATGGTGCATCGGTGGATAGTTGCGACGGACAAGGGCGCACTCCTTTGATCGTTGCCGCCGCAGGGCATTGCCGGGCTTCAATGCTTCGTGTGCTGCTGGACCACGGTGCTGACGTCGATGCCACTGATCGACATAACCGAACTGCGTTATATCTCGCCGCCGATTCACACCGGGTTGACGCTGCCGCTTTGTTGATTGAGCGAGGTGCTAATGTCCATGTCGTTGATACCTGGGGTTACACACCACTAATGCTTGCGTGTCAATCCGGCGATCACGTCGATTTCATCGAATTGTTGATCGACAACGGCGCAAAAGTCAACGAACGAGCAAACGGCCCGCACAACACAGCGCTTCATCGCGCCGTCTCAGCGAAAAACTTGCCTGTGGTGAAACTGCTCCTCGCAAATGGTGCGGACGCTCAAATACGCGACCAAAATGGAGTGACGCCGATCGACATCGCGAAACAGCAAAAGCTAAACGCCATCGAGTTGCTGTTAAGACGCTCGTCTCAAATGCCGTAGCGTTTGGTCAAATTCACTCGGAGACTCGACGAATCTCGCTGCTCTCGGGATGCAGGTCTTTCCACTTATTCGTGTAGGACATGATCCCGACTTGATGATCGAGTTCTTTGCCTTTCAACGGACCATCAGTGGCGATACCGGTCATGCGATTCCACTTTGAATCTGTCTCCTCATCACGAATGATGCCGCCTTTAACAGAGACAAACGTTAAGACACGGTCGTCGAGCTTTCGTGAAAACAAACGGGCCGATGTGCTTTCAGGATCGAATGTGAGTAACAAATCGTCGTCACCCAGCTTGAGGTTCAACAGCGATTGTTTCTTCAGCGTTGCAAACGTGCAGTGGTACGCTTTGTGATCGACCATCGTGCCAAGACAAAACTGTTCAGGATTACGCCTGCCTTCATAATAATCGCTACTGTAGTTTTTAGACGTACGCGACATATTCAGAACGGTCGTGTCCGGATACTCGGTTCGCCACGCCGCCCAAGTAACCATGTCGCACGGCAGCGACTCCAGCGTTTCACCTTTCAACTTGCCTTCAGTGCATTCTCCCAGCAGCTGACTCCACAGTGTGCCCGTCTTGCTGTCGCGCATCACTAAACTGCCCTTAAGAATCGGCCCCACAACACTGAGTGCCACGGTCGTATCCTTCACTTTTCGGTCGAAAACTACGCCGTTGTGACAAAGGTGTCACCAGGTGGCCGCGATCGACCGGCCGCCAAGTATGTCGTTGATGATCTCGCGACTCGGGCCAGTAAGCATGTTGATCGGATAAGCTCGCGATTTACCATCAATCACGACACCAATTACGAGTTCCTTGTCGGAGACCTGGTCCGTCACTTTGCCTGCGGAAATGAATGGCGCATCTACAATTGCACGACGTTCACGGCGCGGACGCTGATTCGAATTGCCGCTTTGGCTCAATTCTTCGCCAAATTTCTTCAACTCAGCTTTGTCGATAAAACCGTCGCGGTTGGTGTCGATGCGGCTGAAGTAGACGCGTCGAAGTGTCTCCGATCCTTCGGCCTTACTGACTTTTCCATCGCCGTTCTTGTCGTAAGACTTAATGCGCCGAACGAGGGCGTTTGAACGATCGTTGCGTTGGTCCTGCTCTGATCGATTCTCTTTCCGCGGCTGCGCCAATGTGACGGACGTTGACGCCATTAGCAGTGTCAGGGCAGCGACAGTGGTTGGAATCCTGTTTTGAAGGTGCATGGCTATTCCTCAATTGCCGTTGCTTTTTTGAACGAGCGACCCACAACGACAAAGGCAATAACCGCAAGTGCGAGTCCGGATAGCACCACAAGGATGCGTTGTGAAGCATTATCTTGCGAACCCTTGACGTACTGGTTCGATGGTTCATTCGAAATCGACGACAAAGCGCCGAACTTTAGAATGCCCTGTTTCTTCGGTGCCGGGCCATTCAGTTTCGCATCATACAATTGAGAGCGATTTCGCCTCGATGGCATATTGTACTGTGCAAATGTCAGATTCTGTTTTCCCAAGACTTCACGCGGGAAGTCACCGTCCACGACAGTCAAAGTCATATCCTTGAGTTTCGCCAGAGCCTGATCGACGGTCTTCTTTCGCTCCTCGGTAAGAGACGCATTGTTCAACTTGTCAATGTCCGCGCCGCGCAGTCCGAAACGCTCGCCGATTCGCAATAGTTCTTTCTCTCGCTCTTCATGAGGCAACGCGAGCTTGCCTGTTGTGACCGACAATAAATCGGATGCAAATAGTTCGCCGGCCGCCCCGTTCTTAGGAACAGGATTTCGTTCTTTGACGAGTGACTTGCGTCGATATTCGGGAATATCGGCTTCGGTGCCACCAATAATGCGTAGCGGCAATTGGTCGGTTAGATTCCTGAAAAGCTGCTCGCCGGAGATTTGCCGGACGACGTATTCTTCGGGGATGGCACGGATTTTACGAGGGCCGTCGGTCAGCAGATAAACAACATTTCGCAACTCGCCTTTGTTAAACGCTGACAGGCGCATCGGTACGACCAGCTCGTCCACTTTGAATCGAAAGCCCATGCCTTGGACATGGCCGTCGAACGTGGAACCGCTAGGCAGTTTCGAATTGACTTCGCGTTGGCCGGGTTTGGGATCGACGCCGTCCTTTTGACCGACCTTTGTCTTGATCGCGACAAAGCACCAGCCCGCCTCGACATAGTCGTTGCACGGCTTGTCCATGCCTTCAGGATATTTGTAGCCGTGATCGTCCAGCCATCGTTTGAGCGCGTCGGCACTACCCGCTTCGAGCACGGCGACTTCGTACATGCCGACTGCTTCCCGCTTGAGAACTGTGACTTTCCGTTTCCACGCAAGTGACTCGTTTTTGTTGTTTTTTGACTTTTCCCGGCCGCTAAATCGCCGCGGTCTGGCAGTCGGTGGCGGCGGTCGCAAGTCAACAACCACTTCCGGTGGATCAACGGCCGCGGCAAGATGCCCGAAGATATGATCTGGGACTTTGCGAATTGCCGGTGGCGTTGGAAATGGAATCAACATTCCAAACTCGTCGACTTTGCCAGTGAAGCCAGGGCGAATGACGAACGTCTCGACACCGTCCTTGTAAAACGCGTACGTTTGCTGGAGACCGATGCGCGTGAGCGGAATCGGTTGGCCGTTCGGATAGATTGGCGGCACCATGCCACACGGATCAGCGCCGGCTGGTTTGGACATGACAATCGTCGTCGTGATCAACGTCAGACAAGCCAGACTGCGAAGGAAAGAATCTTGCATCGAACTGCACTCCAATTATTTTTCGTTTGATTTGTTTCGCTGAATTCGCGCCAGTCCGATGAAAACGATCGACACCGCAAGGCTTACCATGATGAACGAAAGCCAACTTAAGCCTTGGCCGCGCGAATCCGCGTTTGCAACTTGTTCGTCAGCCGATTGCAATTGAAAATCAAGACTGCCGAGGTGAAGAACACCGGGTTGCTTCGCCGCAGGGCCTTTTGTTTTGGCGTCGTAGGTGGTGGCCTTGTTGCGACGCGATGGCATCTTGTATTGAGCGAAGGTGAGGTTTCGATTTGCCAGCAACTCGCGCGGGAAGTCGCCGTCGATCACGGTTAAAGTCATGCTTTTCAATTCGTCGAGCGGGCCGTTGACGGCCTTTTTGCGAATCTCGACCATGCCTTGCTCGTTCAGTTTGTCGATCTCTGTGCCGCGAAGTCCGAATCGTTCGCCGATTCGCAGAAGTTCCTTTTCGCGCTCTTCGTGAGGAAGCGCGAGCCGGTCTGAGCTGACCGACAACAAGTCGGACGCAAACAAGTCTTTGGCCGCTCCACTGTGCGGAACTGGATCGCGCTCTTTGACCAGACTCTTGCGGCGTGGTTCAGGAATGTCAGCCGCCGTGCCATCGATGATGCGGATCGGCAATGGCTGCTTGATGTTGTTGATCAGTTGTTCGCCACTGATCTGTCGCACGACGTACTCTTCGGGGATCATGCGGATCTTCTTTGGTTCGTCGGTCAACAGGTAAACGATGTTTCGTAGTTCGCCTTTGTTGAACGCCGACAATCGCATCGGCACGACCAGATCATCGACCTTGAATCGGAAACCCATGCCTTGGACGTGTCCGTCGAATGTTGAGCCGGCTGGTAAATTTGGATTGACTGTTCGTTGTCCCGGTTTTGGGTCGAGATTATTTTTCTCCGCGACCTTGGTTTTCACGGCCACAAAACACCAACCCTCTTTGACGTAATCGTTGCACGGCTTGTCCATGCCATCGGGATACTTGTATCCGTGATCGTCCAGCCAACGTTTCAGCGCTTTCGCGCTGCCAGCCGCGAGCACGGCAACTTCGTACATGCCGACCGCCTCTTCGCGCAGCACACGGACTTCGCTTTCTTTTACGATCGCGAACGCATCATTGGCTGGTAGATTCCTATTGCCGCCGCCACCCAATGCTCCGTCGAAAGAATAAAACTGCGGTCGAAGGTCAACGACCACTTCCGGCGGATCAACCGCCGCGGCCAGATGCCCGAAGATGTGATCTGGAACTTTGCGAATCGCCGGTGGCGTTGGAAACGGAATCAACATTCCGAACTCGTCGACCTTGCCAGTGAAGCCTGGGCGGATGACGAACGTCTCAACGCCTTCCTTGTAAAAGACATACGTCTGTTGAAGCCCAACACGTGCCAGCGGAATCGCTTCGCCTGGATAAATAGGGGGAACCATGCCACACGGATCCGCCATCGCTGGTCGAGCGCTTAAGCTAGCCAACACAAGGAACACAACGGAGGTGAATCGCGTATTCATGGTGAAAACCCCTAACATAAAAACTGGGCTACGAGGAATGTGAAAAGCGGAGTTCCTGATTGGATTATTGTAACGCCATTTGTGGACTTCGAATGCGCGATTTCCAAAATGCTAGTTAATTCGATCTCTTCGTTCTGTCGGAGAACATTTGCCCGTGAGATACATCGAAGAATCACGAAAATCGACACCCAACGATCGAGCTTCAATGTCAAAAACCGAACGGCGTGTACTCGAGATTTTCAACCAGTTTCTCATGACGCCCAGGCAAATGCTGTGCTTTAACTCGCAGCAACTTCAGTCGTACAGAGTGGCCATTGGAAAACTGATTGAGAATGATCTGTTGGCCAAGGCGTCGTACAAAGGTGCGTACTGCCTCACTGAAGCTGGCTACGAAGCGATGAAACACCTGCCCAAGGAGTCAGCACAGCGAAAGTCGAATCCAGCAAAAGCACCGCAGCTGGTTGAGTCACCCAATAAGCTGCCTCGCAAACACAAGTAAAATAACTGCGACCCGCGGCCGTCGGACATCCAAACTCATTTTTAAGAAGCCCCTACTGACATGACTCGCATCGCCTTGCTTTTTGTTTTGATGAACATGCCCTTTCTGGCAGCGTGCAGCGAACAGCGCGCTGGTCAAAATCGGGCCGCACTTGCGCAGCCAAACGACACTCAACCAAAGGAAACCCCGGTGGCAACTGACGACGCCTTGAAAAAAGCAAAGGCGGCCATCAATGCTGCTCGCAAGAACGGAGAAACGGAACTCCAGTTGGGCGGCCTTGAATGGGACATTCCGCTCATCCCGGATCAGATTGAGACGCTTGACAAACTTGAGACGCTCACAATCCATGCCCGCTTGCTGACCGATTTATCGCCGCTCGCCAAGCTGCCTCAACTACGATCGTTGG
>CAYFJO010000384.1:0-10578 GCA_964343305.1 uncultured Pirellulaceae bacterium
TTGCGCGGTGTTTTAGGCAAGATAGACGCAACTCCTTTTCACAGAGAACATTACGTCGTTTGGACGGCGGTTCTTGGCTAACGTGAATTCTAGCCGAATGTGGATCTTGGAAAACTAGCGCGTTGCAAAACTCGAAGACCTTTTGTACGCGCTCGCAAAACCGCGGAGTTTTGGACGTTCATCTAGTCTTATCTGGGCCTCGCCGCCAGCTTTCTTGACCACTGCGTCGATCAGTTTTTCATCGACAAGTTGCCAGCCTCAGACACCCTGCTCTTGCGTCTTCCCGTTCTTCACTTCGGCCACAGCAACTTGTTTCCGCTATCAATCCTCGAACGCAACCTGAACTTCGAGAATTCCAACACACGCGTCGTCCTGGGGTGTCGCGCGGATTCGGATCGCGTCACACTTCAGCGGCGCAGCCGGGTGTACCACGTTGTACTGATTCGCTCGGCGGTCATAGCGGTCGGTCGTGTACAAATCAAACGGCTTCCACTTTCCATTTTGCTCAACTTCGAGCGACCACTCTTTCGGAAACCGGACGTCCTCGCGGTCTTGCATCCAGTAAACGCCAACGCTGCGCAACGGCCTGGATTCGTGAAAGCGGGCTTCGACCCATTGCGGTTTTCCCTTTTGCGGACGACTTGTCCAGCGGGGCACTTTCTTGCCGCTGGAATAACGGGGCTCTTTACCGTCGCCGATCGCGGAAACGGTGTCGAGCGGTGATGTGTGGGATGCGCGAATCTCAGCAAAGACACTCTCCGTCGGCAACCGATGCGGCTCAAAAACAGCCGCAGCTTTGTTTCGTGGAAACCAGACCGACATCGAACCGGTTCCTCGGTTGTTCCAGGCATAATACGGCGTCAACACGAGGTTTGCTGATTCCGTTTTCTCGTCCTTCGTGACGGCGTTCGCTGGCACTCTGACTTGGATGAACGAACCGGAATGGATCGTCTTGGTTGACACAACGCCTTTCGACGTGTCCGGCAACTTGCCGAAAAAGAACCGTTGAGTTGCGCCACCATTATCAACTCCTTCGGCACACAACACAAATGGACCACGCGTCAGTGCGACTCGGTTTGTGTTTGCTTTCACAGCAGGGTGACATTCACTGACGCGAACCGGCATTGGCAAATTCACAACAACCCGATCACCGGCCTGCCATTCGCGGTTGATTGACGCAAAGCCTTTCTCGATTGTGGGATCGACCCGTTTTCCGTTCACCGAAATGGAAACCGTCGCGTCGTTGTCATCAGCGTATCGATACAATTCGCCGGGGACAAAGCGATCGCTGGTCCAAGTTGGAATGCGAAGGAGCATCTCGAATTCTGCCGCGTGATCAGGATCGATCACGATGCTGATTTCGCCGTCGTTCGGATACGCGGTCATTTGCTCGACGCCAACGGCCACACCGTTCATTTCGACCTTCGTTTTACTTTCGGCGTAGAACGTGATGTAAAGCTGCTGCTCGTTGTGGGCGTAGGCCATTCCCGGCACTTGCGGAAGCAGCCGAGCCATATTCGATGGACAGCAGGCCGTGCCGAACCACGGTGCACGTCCGGCCGTGCCGTGGTTGAACGGATACTTGCCATCCGCTTCGAGCGGATTCACGTAGAAGAAACGGTTGCCTTCCAAGTTCACCGCGGCAAGCACATTATTCAGCAGGGCGACTTCTGCAACATCCAGATACCGAGCGTCTTTGTGAAGCAGGAACATTCGATAATTGAACAGGACGTTTCCAACCGCCGCACAAGTCTCGTTGAAGGCGTCGGCGTTGGGCAATTCATACTTCGGGCCAAAGCCTTCGATACCGTGAACCGCGCCAAGCCCGCCGGTGATGTGCATGCGCGTGTTCGTAATGTTCTGCCAAATGCGGTCGAGCGCCTTGCCGTATTCCGGTTCGCCAGTCAAAGTGCCGACGTCGGCCATCGCCGAATAGAGATAGGTCGCGCGCACTGCGTGGCCAACGGCTTCGGATTGTTTCACCACGGGAGCGTGCTGCTGTGCGTAAGTTGGCGACATCACACCTTCGCCGTCGGGGACATACGTCACGCCGCGAATCTCCAGAAACTTGCGAGCCATGTCCAGGTACAGTTTTTTGCCGGTCACTCGATACAGCTTGACGAGTGCTAGTTCCATCTCCTGATGTCCCGGCGCCTGACGAATGGGTTTTCCACCGTTGTACTGGGGATCGCCTTCGAAGATGACGCGATTGATGTGCTGGGCACTTTTCTCGGCGACTTTGAGCAGCTTGTCTTTGCCGGTCGCCTGATAGTAAGCGACGGCCGCTTCGTAGAGATGACCGACGTTGTACAACTCGTGACTATGGACTATGAACGTATAAGGAGCGTCGCCCATCATATTCTTCGACTTGCCGACGCCCGTCGTGTGCGAAGGGTAGAGGTAGCCGTTGTTGTGCTGAGCCCCTTCGATCACGTTGGCAATTTCGTCCAACCGGGCTTCCAGTTCCGGATCTTGCCGCAGTTGCAATAGATACGCCGCACCTTCCATGACTTTGTAAAGATCCGAGTCAATAAAGCGATGCGCTCGATGCCCTTCGACTTTCTTGCCAGCCAGAAAGTCACGTGCCGCCCGCAGGTGCTCGACACCCGGCGTTGTTTTTTCAAACGCAAAAGGCACCAGTGTCTTCCGCTGTGTGACCAACCGAGGCCGCCAAAAGTCGCTCGTCATTTCGACTTTGTTGAAAGGAACTGGTTTGAGCGGATAGTCGGCGGCTGGCGCGATGTGGCCAGCAACTAGTGTGAGAAACGTGATGAATGTCGTTCGACCCACGATCATCTCCTAATCTTGCGGCATTTTTTTGATCGTTTCATCGTAATTGCCAACCAAGCCGTGACAAAGAGCTGCAAAATTGGGCATGGTTCAAAATGCCGGGCGAGGCTGCACTCTCGAAGATCCAACAGGCGTGGGACACCAAATTTGGATTTCGTTGCTGAGTTAAACTACGGAATATAGGTTCCATTTGCCGATAAGTAAAACCAACCAGATTTCCGTCTGGTGTGGATTTCGTGGTCGAGACAACGGAAGGTCCACCACAAACACCATTTGTGGCGACATTTGCGTCAATCCATTCCTTCCATCCCACCGTTGTATTCGAATCGACCATGCCCACACCCTCTCCTCACTATCTGTTGTTTTCTGAATCGCGACGCGATCACGCCCAGTGCAATCCGTCAGTGGCCCAATGGCGATTTGTGTTGGAAGCGGTCGATGGCTCTTCCAAGATGGAGGTTCAAGACAAGGAACCGCAACTGGTTTCCGGCGAGCGGCTGGATCTGTTGGCCGTGGTGCGGGGATTGGAAGCCTTGGATCAACCATCTCGTGTCACGCTGGTCACGCCCAGCCGCTATGTGTCGCGAGGCTTTCGGCACGGACTTCAAGATTGGCGGGAGAACGGCTTTCAATGGGAGCGATTCGGCCAAATGGCACCGATCAAAAACGGCGACCTTTGGAAACGCATTGACCGGGCACTTCGCTTTCACCAAGTCGAATGCCGAACGTGGCGTTTCGATACGGCCGAGCATGAACCAACCACTTGCCAGAGTGAACCGGACGATTCGAATGCTGACGAGGCGGGCGAGGCAGACTCGACGACCACCTGGAGTCGTTTTCTGAAAAAGATGCGGGGCGTTGGAACTTGGTTCTCACGCCGGCGTCGATGTGCCGTTCCAAAGCCACACTTTCGGCCGAAAACCGAGCAAAACGCACCAAAAAGCGAAGCCGCGAATGAGCAGGGGCACTTTACCAATCGAGTTTGAGTTTTCACAATCACCAGCGAGCAAGTTGCGTCGGCAACTTCACCAGGAGACGACCGTGCAAGGCAGCCTATTCCAAGAAAGCGTCAAGACATTAGTTCAAAAGCGAAACGCGACCCCACAAGATATCCTCGGACCGCACCATGTAACACATCAAGGACAGAAGGCGGTTGCGATTCGAGCCTATCTGCCTGACTCGGACAAAGCGTGGGTGATTCACCAGGCCCATGATCTCACCAGTCCGATGAAACAGATTCACCCGGATGGACTCTTCGAAGCCATTTGTCCGGTGGACGTCAACAACCATAAAAACCGATATCAACTGCGAATCTTGAAAGACGGCAAAACAACGACCATGCACGATCCCTATTCGTTCGACACGATCTGGACTGACTACGATTTTCACTTGTTTGCCGAAGGCACGCATCTTCGCGCTTACGAGCGGATGGGGGCACAAATGCGAACGGTCGATGGCGTCCAGGGCGTCAACTTCTCCGTGTGGGCGCCAAATGCCGTCAGCGTCGCGATCACTGGCGACTTCAACTGCTGGGACAACCGAAAGCATCAGATGCACAAACGCATTCCCAGCGGTGTCTGGGAACTGTTCATTCCCGATGCAATGCCAGGGCAAAAGTATAAATACCACGTCACAAAAGCCAACGGGCAAACGGTCGACAAAGCAGATCCGTTTGGATTTGCCGCCGAGCTGCCTCCGTGTACGGCTTCTATCGTTTCCGATCTGACCGAGTACAAGTGGAAGGATGACGCCTGGCTCACACGACGTGAGCAGACCAGCGGGCTTGATCAGCCGATTTCTGTTTACGAAGTTCATCTCGGAAGTTGGCAGCGAGGCAGCGATGGGATGCATGGATGGCTGGGTTACCAGGAATTGGCTCATCGACTCGTTGAATACTGCCAACGAATGGGATACACGCACATCGAACTGTTGCCGGTCAGCGAACATCCGTACTCCGGCAGTTGGGGATATCAGACGGTCGGCTACTTTGCCCCGACCAGCCGTTATGGATCGCCCGAAGATTTCATGTACTTCGTGGACTACTGCCACCAGAACGACATCGGTGTGATCATCGATTGGGTTCCGGCCCATTATCCGCGCGACGAACACGGCTTGCGAGACTTCGATGGCACGCCGTTGTATGAACACGCCGATCCGCGCCAGGGAGAACATCCCGATTGGGGCACGATGATCTTCAATTATGGCCGCAACGAAGTTCGCACCTTCTTGTTGGCGAACGCCATGTTCTGGCTGGACAAGTATCACATCGACGGTCTGCGCGTCGATGCCGTCGCTTCGATGTTGTACCTGGATTACAGCCGCGAAGAGGGTGAATGGGTGCCCAATGTTTTTGGTGGACGTGAAAACCTGGAAGCCATTTCGTTGTTGAAGGAATTCAACGAGCAAACGCACGGGCATTATCCCGGCGTGTTGACGATCGCCGAGGAATCGACAGCGTGGGGCGGCGTTTCTCATCCGACATATACGGGCGGATTGGGGTTCAACCTCAAGTGGAATATGGGATGGATGAACGACACACTCCGTTTCATGCAACGCGATCCGATCTATCGAAGTCACCATCACGGCGAACTCACGTTTAGTTTGATTTACGCCTTTACCGAGAACTTTACGCTGCCGCTGTCACACGACGAAGTCGTGCACGGCAAAGGGGCATTGCTGGACCAAATGCCAGGCGATTTGTGGCAGAAATTCGCCAACCTGCGTCTACTCTATTCCTACATGTGGACGCATCCTGGCAAGAAACTGCTGTTCATGGGCAGCGATTTTGGCCAGTGGACGGAATGGAATCACGACGCGGATCTGCAGTGGGACTTGTTGCAATGGGACACGCACCAGGGGATTCAAAACCTGGTCGCGGACCTCAACAAGCTCTACCGCGAGCAACCAGCACTTCACGAGGTGGACTTCGACGGTAACGGTTTTGAATGGATCGATTGCAACGCCCACGAAGATTGCATATTGAGCTACATCCGCAAAGCCAAGGATCCGAACGATTATGTCGTGGTCATTTGCAATTTCACTCCCATCGTGCGCGACAATTATCGAATTGGAGTGCCACAAGCTGGGACGTACCGCGAGATTTTCAACAGCGATTCGAACTACTACGACGGAACCAACGTCGGTAACGCCACGGAAGTGAGGGCGGTCGAACATGAGTCTCACGGCCGTCCCTGTTCGTTCGAATTGAGGGTCCCACCGCTGGCAACGCTGGTTCTGCGTCCAACTTGATACTAGGATCGGCACGGCCGAGCACTCGCCCTGAGTTCCCACATGGCTCGCACGCCCCATGACGAATCGGTGCCACGTTGGTTATGGGCTATTCCAGCAGTTCTTGCGCTGTTCTCCTATTCCCATTGGGACGTGCGCTAAAGGCACAATCGGTCGGCGGATCGGCCGATTCGAGTTGCGGTTGGCGTCTGCCTGGCGATGGCATACTTTTTGTCCGTCGGATGGTGGATGCTCGCCGGAATGGGCATCCTGCGGTTGCTGCCATGCCGGTCCGAGCGTATCGCCGCTGCCGCTGCCACCCACGCGCGGTGACATGATAGAGCCCGTTCGCCATTTCGATGCACAAAGGTCTTGCGATGCCTCAACCCTAGAGCATTGCAAAGTTAAAATCAGACCCCCAAATGTCATGCAAATGTTCCACAACGAGCCAACACAGGACAATCGTGTCGCTACCTTCAGATTTATACACCTCTCCTGGAAATGGCGGTACAATCAATCTCATGAAGCAACCGGCAAAAGAGACAACGTGGGAAGATCGATTGAGCCGAATCGAAACGCAATGGACGGTGGTCCAGCGTGCTCACGGTGATACGGTCGACGGCAAACTGCCGGCCAAGGAATCGGTGTTGCATCGGTATCGAGGTGCCGTGCTTCGATATCTGATCGGTGCGGTGGGCGACGCCGAAGAGGCGGAAGAGCTGTCGCAGGAATTTGCTATTCGATTTCTGCGCGGCGACTTTCATCGCGTTAGTCCCGACCGGGGTCGCTTTCGGCAGTACGTCAAAAGTGTGCTGATCAACCTGGTCAACGATCATTTCAAGGCCCGCAAGAACGCCGAGCGACAGTTGTCCCCGAAGGCGCCCGATCCGGCCGTTGGACCAGAGACGTTGAGCGAGGGTCCGTCGTTCGAAGATTGTTTGCGCGAAGATCTGTTGAACGCTGCCTGGTCGGCCTTGCAAAAAGACAATGTCCGCTATCACGCCGCACTGTTGATGCGCGTCGAGAATCCGGACCTTTCATCGCGCGAGTTAGCGGAACAATTGACCGAGTCGCTGGACAGCGAAGTCACGGCCGCTTGGGTGAGAAAGAACCTGGAACGGGCGCGCACGAAATTCGCCCAGATTTTGGTTCAACAAGTCGAGAATTCCGGCGACTGTTCAACTCACGACGAACTAAGATCGGAGTTGGAGTCGCTCAGCTTGATGCGTTACTGCCGAACGGCGTTCGAAAGTCGAACTGCCAACAAGGAACAGAACGATGATTCATGATTCCTCTTTCGCCCGCAAATCCGTTGCGTGGCTCGCCGTGGCATTGCTCGTCGCCACTGCATCTATGAGCCAGGCGGAACTAGACGTCGAGATGATCAAGCGCGCCAAGCGTGCGACAGCCCTAGTTCTGTCGAGCGGCGACGCGCCGCGAGGCATCGGCACGGCGTTTTGTGTGCACAAAGATGGATATTTTCTCACCAGTGCCCATGTCTTGGGAGAAATGGAGGCCGGCAACGCCGTGTCGCTCGTGCTGAATGTTGGCGAAAAGGACGAGAGCGTGCTCGAAGCTCATGTCGTTCGCACGGACGGCCTAACGAAACTTGGCCTGTTGAAAACAACCAAGAAGCCCGCCAAGCTACCCGTGCTAGAGCTTGGTCCGACGGACGATCTGCTTGAAGCCACTGACCTCATCATCTTCAGCTATCCATTCGCATCCGCCGACAATATCAAACGAAATGGCTTTACATCGATTCGCGCCGTGCGCGGTATGATTTCGTCGCTTGAAAAGAAGGCGGGCGAGCTTGAAAGGCTGCGTATCGACTACTCGGTCTCGGCCGGAATCGGTTCCACCGGTGGACCGGTGGTGAGCCTGGATGGAGAAGTGCTGGGAATCATGGGCCCCGGAACACGTGCCTACGAGGTGAACCCGGCAATTCCCGCCAACCATGCTGTCGCGTTTCTCGCAACTCCCGACGTGACATTTGAACCGCTGGTCTGGATCGCGCGAGAGACGAGCGATGAGCCGCTACTGATCGCGGGAAGCAGCGCTCTGTTGATTGACATTTCCACCTTGAAACAGGCAGACATCAAAGGCAAAGTCATTGGCGGCGGTCGTTACGGCTATTCAATTCGTGGTTCCGCCGATAGCCAGTCGTTTGGCGGCATTCCAACGGGATACGGTCCCGTTTCATTCACGCACATGCATATCAAGGACCGTGAAACGCATCACAAAAACTTCAGCAGCACCAGCCACGCCATTCGCTGGGCACAACCAACGGCCGACGGGAGTTTGATTTTCAGCACGACCGGCATTTGGTCCGGCACCTTGCAACCAGTTTCGGCCAAGTGGTTGCTGGAGACATTTCGCTACCCAACGGTCGACCCAAGGTACTTTCTCGCCATCAAATTCAGCGACGGCAAGACGATGGCACATCTTTGCACGGTCGCCGATCGGCGCATTGTGTACACGTACAAGGGACTTGAGGAAATGGTCCCTCGCGGCAACACAAACCAACGATACAGCACTCACCGGCATTTGTCCGAGGGGCACCAGCGATTTCATTGGATCCCTTGGGCCAACGTTTTGGCAACGCTCGCGTACGACAATCAAACCATTCACCTGCACAAAATCGACCTGATCGAGGAATTGAAACGGGCCGACAAAGACTACCTGTTCGTTGATTCCGTCCCGCCGCTGACTGCAAAAAAAGGGGATCGCCTGGAGTACCACGTCGCAGCCAAATCCAACAGCCAGACGATTCAATTCCGCTTGGACGCGGGCCCCGATGAAATGACGATCAGCAAGGACGGTGTTGTGCGCTGGGTGATTCCCAAAGACTTTGAAGGCGGCGCGGCCACCGTCATCGTCGGTGTAAACACTCTGTCGGGCGAAGAAGTGTTTCACTCGTTTGAAGTGGCCGTCGAGTAAGTCGAGCGATTTACTTCTTGACATCCACCGGGACCTTGTGCCGTCCACGTTCATCGTGAACAATCACTTGTGCCACTGGCATCTCGGCCTTAAAAGACGTCTTCGCTGAAAACGGAGTGAGCACTTGTGGTACTGGCCCTGCCGGCGGAACCCACACAAGCCGGTATTGAGGGGGAAAGATTCGAATCGGCAGTTGCTCGAGCCGGACTTTGTAGCCAGGCGTGGGAGTTTTTCCCTCGGCGAAAATTGTCACGACGCCGTTTGCTTGTTCGGCCTTGTATTTCCCGTCCTTGGCGAGTTCTGGTTTGGGCTTCGGCCTCTCTTGCGCTGAACTGGCCTCCAGCGTGACAACTCGCCGCCGATCCTTGCCTTCATCCACGACCAACCGATGTGCTGAACTCTTGCGACGCGGAACAACCAAGTAATACTTGTAGCCTTCCGGCAACTCGCCTTTGATCTGAAACAGTCGGCGGCCCTGCCCCGATGGATCGACCAATCTGAGTTGAACAATTTCAACGTCGATGGGCGGAAAGAGCCGTTTGGTGCAGATCCCGGAATCGCCAAACTGAGTGATCGTACACGTGTTGCCTTCGAGTGTGACCTTACCTTCACCGCCCAATTCGCCCGATATTAAGATGCGATGGGCGTTGCCGATGGTTTCTGCGAGGTAGACGGTGGCAAAACTCACTGTTGGTTTCGCCGACGGTTCGTCGTCTGCGAAAACCGCGCCTCGTTCGATCAACGAAAGGGGGACGAATAAGGCAAGGACAAACGCCAGTGGATAATTCGAACGTGTCATGAATCTGCATCCTTGTTCATTGGTAGCACAAACTTCAACTCTTATTCGCCTCCCCGCCATCGAGTGCGGCCAGCTTCAAATCCGCGGCTTCTTTCAAAACACCAACCGCACCATTGGAGACCATGCGGAAGTAGATTTTGGCCAGTTTAGTCTTGCCGTTGGTTTCCGCTCGTTCGCCCAAAGCAAACAACTCGAGCATTTCCTCTGCGTCGCGTTTTTCTTTTTCCCATAGTCGTTCCTTGCGGTCAACAATGACCGGCGCCCGGCGATCGGCCGGGACAACGACAATTCGTGGTGCACGCGGAGCCACCGCAGGGCGACGAACGAAGGAGCCGCCGATGCGAGCACCGTTGGGGACATAAGGTCCGCCGCCATAATTGGGAAACGGCGTCAACGCACTGGGCTGGTCAAAGAACCAAAACCGCTCCCATTCCTCGTGCATCATCCGCAGGTTTTCCGATGTGTTGCCCAACTGGCGAGCCCGACGAACTGGATCAGCCGAGTAGATGGGCACAAAAAGCTGCGCCGATGCAGATGAAACGAGGCAAAGCCAGAACAGAGGGAACACAAATGTGATGTCGCGATTCACGGTTCGTCTCATGCGTTGGTGGTCCGCCTTGCCGTGCCCTCATCATAACGCACCCGAGCCTCACTTGGCAACAAAGTCGCGATGTTGTGTTAACATGGCGCCGCTGAGAAATCGCTGAACTATCCGAGGAGAACCCAATCAGATGCCACTCGATCCAAAAGTTCAACAACAACTCGACGCGATTGCCAAATTGGGCATCCCGCCCGTCAACGAAATGACGCCCGACGAGGCGCGA
>CAYFJO010000385.1:0-10549 GCA_964343305.1 uncultured Pirellulaceae bacterium
AAACACCGCGCAAATTCGAATCCACACTAACCCGACGCGCAAGCGAGGGGCGACGCCCAAGGCCCCTCGCTTGCGCGTCGGGTTAGTGAATAATCCGCGTTAGAGGCGCGCAAGTTACAACAACGAAAGACGTACCGGCATCGAGGAACGACATTGACTCTCTTCTATTTCATGTGGATCGTGTTTCTGGAATTGGCGCCTTGGTTATTGCTGGGCGCTGGTGTCGCTGGCATTTTGCATGTTTTATTGCCGTCCGATTTTCTTCGGCATCAACTGACTGGGTATGGCGGAGTGGTGAAGGCGGTCGGGCTAGGTGTTCCTTTGCCGCTCTGTTCGTGTGGTGTGATTCCGGTTGGCCTTGGCTTAAAGAAAGGCGGGGCCAGTGACGGAGCGGCAGTTGGTTTCTTGATCAGTACGCCGCAAACAGGTGTCGACTCTATTCTCGTGAGCGCTTCGTTTTTGGGATGGCCGTTTGCCGCTTTCAAGGTGTTTAGTGCCGCGGTCACGGGCGTTATCGGTGGATGGGTGACTCATGCCATGAGCAATTCGTCAGCAGAATCCGAGTGCTCACCATTGGATGCAGCAGGCGATGACCAACAAGGCAGATCAAGGAATTGGCTGGCAGCTCTCTGCGGGCACAGCTTGATGCTGATTCGAACAATCTGGGGTTGGTTGGTCGTTGGCATCGTGGCTTCGGCGGCGATTCACGTGTTTGTTCCCGAAAGTGCTTTTGCCGGGCTTTCCGCGTACGGCGGTTTGACGGCGATGTTGGTAACGCTGTTGATTTCAATTCCGTTGTATGTTTGTGCGACTGCATCCGTTCCGATTGCCGCGGCGCTGGTGGCGAGCGGCTTGCCGACCGGCGCGGCGCTGGTATTTCTGATGGCGGGACCGGCAACGAACGTCGCCACGCTGGGTGCGGTCTATCGGACACTGGGCGTCCGGGCGCTGGGCGTTTATTTGGCAACCGTTGTGATCGGCAGCATCGGACTCGGTTGGGCGTTTGGCTTTGTCATCAGCACCGACGCCGCCATGATTCCTCATGAACACGTCACCACAACCTGGTGGAGTGTCGCCAGTGCCGTGATTCTACTCGTGCTCATTGCGTGGTTTGCCGTGCAAGATGTCGCGCGCTTCTTCAAGCGGCGATCCGTCGGGGTATCTGACGAACCGAAGCTGGAAATCGCCGTCGAGGGAATGACGTGTAACGGTTGCGTCGCGAAGCTCGAGCGCGTTCTCACCAGCGACTCGGACATCGACGCCGTCATCGTGACTTTAAAGCCCGGACGAGCGATCATCCAAGGGGACGTCAGCAAAACTCGCGCGCGCGAACTCATCGAACAAGCCGGTTTCCAATCCGGAGAGTGCTCAAACTAACAGCGATCTTTTGGCACGGCAGTATCGACCTCCGATCCGCTGGGCTCAAAACTCCTCTGGACGATTTTCGCGTCGCCGGTCTAATATAGCGACTGATGTCGATGTAGACACACCCCAATCGTTTGTCACACCAGCGAGAGTGTTTCGATTTTTCCCTCATTTGTCCGACGGTGTCATGTATTCGACCACGCTAAACAATCTAACGCCGACGCTTACCTACGGCGGCCAACAGTCCGACCATCCACCGAACGAACTCGTTGATCACTATCGGGATGTGCTTGAGGGACAGCGGCTGAACTGGACTTCGCATCACGGATTTCAAAAACTGCTCGGCAAAGGCGGCCAAGGTGTTGTTTATTTGACGGAGCGCCGGGGCGCCGATGAGTTCACCTTGCCAGTGGCCATCAAGATCTTCTCTCCCGAACGATATGAGAACGCGCGCGACTACGACCAGGCGATGGGAAGGATTGCACGTGTTTCGGCACAAGTCGCCCAAATCCAACAAGACAACTTGTTGGACGTGCAAAACTTTGTCGATCGCAACCGAATCCGAATCATGGTGATGGAGTGGGTCGACGGTTACGATCTGCGGATGCTTTTGGTGCCAGACATGCTGACGCGAATTCGGACGCGTGTGAGCCAAAAGCGGTGGTATTACATCAACCGTGTCATCGTGACGAACGGTCCCGTCCAACCGCGGATCAAACCAGGCGTGGCCGTGGCGATCGTTCGCGACTGTCTGGCCGCGTTGGCCGCGCTGCATCGCGAAGAAATCATCCACGGCGACATCAAGCCCTCGAACATCATGTTGAAACGAACGGGCAATGCGAAGATTGTTGATATCGGCTCGGCGTTTCACCTGGAAGACTTGCCTCAACATCGGACTTGCACGCCGACGTACGCCGCACCGGAAGTCTTGGAAGGCGCAGAAAGTTCGCCACGCAGCGATCTCGCCAGCTTGGGATACATGCTTGTCGAAATGCTAGCCGGCAGGCCGGTTTTTCCGAACGTGACAGACTTTCGTGAACTGCTGGAAGCCAAACGTCAATTGCCACATCGTTTAGAGTCGCTGCTGCCCGACGAGGTGACGGTCAACGATTTGCTGATGAACTTCTGTCGCGGATTGATCGCTCCCGATCCGATGGTGCGATTTCCCAATGCCGAAGCCGCGGATCTTCGCCAAGGTGGCGCGGCCGCGTTTCACCGGCAACTGGTGCTGAGCGACTTGTCGGTCGAATACGACAACGAGATCCGGCTGTGGCTGGAGGAATTGAAAGAGTTGGACGAGAAAGAAGAAAAGGACGGTACGTGGACATTGCCGTACAAATAGTCCAAAGCGTCGTCCAAAGGGCGGTCAAAACTCAATCGCCAGCCGCTGGCCTTCGTCACAACTCTGTTGGGCAGTCAACACGATTTTGAGCGCTCGATAAGCGTCTTCCAGATCCGATGTTTTGCGGACCAGGCTGGTCACGGCACGATGAAAATGCAGCAACAATTGCTCGCCCACCGGGCGTTCGCTATCGAGTGATTCCAAGTGTTGGCCGGCCTCGTCGAACCAGATTAACGTCGTTGGCAAATCAATAAATGCCACACCACGCTCACAACAAATCTGTAGCGCCGCCGGTGGACGAAACGAAATGGACTCGCTCCACGACTTTTGCAAATAGTGGCCGCAACTAATCTGTGCCATGGGGCCCGTGCCAGTTTGGCTTGGCTCTGAAAAGTCCAAACTCATCATCGCATAATCGTTTTCGTCTCGTTCGCCAGTTTGATGATGAACGCCGACGACCGATTGCGGCTCGGCGTCGATGATGTAACGGCACCAGTCCACGAGTTCCATCATGTCTCGCATCGAAGCAGGGCATTGCGCCCGTGGACTTCCAGGTTTGCTTTGGTCCGCCGTCCAAGTTCGTTGATGGCAAAACAGCAGACGCGGCTGTCCGAGCCGAGTGGCAATGAGTTCCTTCAAACGCAACGTCGCCGGTGCGTGGCGGCGCGGCAACTCGGCCATGAAGGCGACGCCCGATGCTTCGACTCGGCGTTTGACTTCTCGCGCCTGAGTGGGATCGATTTCCAAAGCAGCCGATGTGTAAACAGCTTTTCCAGCCTCGCAGGCGGCCAGGATGGGCAATGGTCCGACCCAGTCTTGAGCCAGCATAAACACGGCGTCGATGTCGTCGCGCGCCGCGAGGGCTCGAAAGCCGTCCACGTGGGCGGCATTGAACGGACGGGCTACTTGCTCGGCGCGACGGGCGACCTCCGCACAGATAGCGCGAACTTCATACCGATCCGACAATGCTCGCAATGCGGGTTGATGGCGCGACTCCCACGCGGGTCCAAGTCCGATGACGCCTACTCTGAGCTTCATAATAAATGACTAAATTCGAGACTTCCGATGTCTTATGCGTTAGGTTCCGGGCGTTTCGCTGCCAGATCGTATCGACGAATTTTACGGTCCAGCGTCGATCGTTCAATGCCCAAGATCGACGCCGTGCGGCTCTTGTTCCAGCCCGTGTTGTTCAACGTATCGAGAATGTGCCGTCGCTCGACCTCTTGCAGCGACAGCGGTTGGTAAACTTTTCGCGGAGCTGACAAGATGTTGGACTCGCTGGCGGTCGAAAGGTTGGTCAGCGCCAAATCATCCGCCTGAATAAAATCGCCATGCGACAGCAGCACGGCCCTTTCGATGACATTTTTCAGTTCACGAACATTTCCCGGCCAGCGATACGCTCGCATTTGCTGAAGCGCTTCGGGCGTAAAACCGCGAATCTTGCGGCCTGTTTCGGAGTTGAAACGGCGGACAAAATGTTCGGCCAGTTCGATCACGTCTTCCGGGCGGTGTCGCAGCGGCGGGACGACAATCTCAATCACGTGCAGGCGAAAAAACAGATCGCGGCGAAAGGCTCCTTCCGCAACGGCCTTCTCCAGGTCGCGGTTGGTTGCGGAGATCACCCGTGTATCGACCGTTATTGGCTTGCTACCGCCGACTCGTTCGAACGGATGACCTTCGAGGACTCGCAGGAATTTTGCTTGGATCTGCTGACTCATTTCGCCGATTTCGTCCAGCATCAGCGTTCCCTGATCGGCAGCCTCAAATTTTCCGAATTTGCGTTCGGTCGCTCCCGTGAACGCGCCTTTTTCGTGGCCAAACAATTCGCTTTCCAGCAACGTTTCGGATAGTGCCGCGCAATTCAAGCAAACGAACGGGCCCTTCTTTCGCGGACTGGAATAGTGCACTGCCTGGGCGACCAGTTCCTTGCCGACTCCGCTTTCGCCGACAATCAAAACGGTGGCTCGACTCGGTGCGGCGCGGGAGATTTCTTGATGCACCGCGTCCATCTGTGGGCTGCTGCCGACGATTTCACTTTCCACGCCCAGCCGTTTGCGAAGCTGATCGACTTCATGTCGCGTGACGGATAGATCTTCGACTAACTCCTGTTGCCGGCCCAGGTTCTTGGCCGCCAAAGCCACGTTGTCCGCGACGGCCAGCGTGAATTCCAATTCTTCCGGATCGGGAATCCGCTCCGCGTCCGTCGAGTACAAATGGATCACGCCAATCGTATTTCCTTCTTGGCGAATCGGTGCGCACATCACACTGGTTGCGTGAAACTCGCCTTTGCTGTCCCGGATTCCCAAGTTGCTGTCGCCTTCGATGTTGCGGGCCAGAACTGCTTGGCCCTCGCGCAATACCGTATCGGCGAGGAAACTGGAGATGCGTTGGTACGAAGGCTTGTAGTCTGTGCGACTGGCGATGATCTCGAGTTTCGACCCTTCGTCCGCGGATTTAACATCGGGCGGCAGCAACAGCACAGCTCCCGCATCGACACTCGTGCCTTCGAACAAACCATCCAGCGCCCGGTTGGCCATCGTGACGATGTCGCGCTGGCTGGCCAGTTCGAATCCCAGACGGCAAAGTTGCGCCGCCGCACGACCCACTTGCGGAAGGGCACTTTCGTCGTCCGTGGAAGGTTTGAGAAATCGCGTCTGACCGCGGCGGTGCGTGATGGTCGTGGGCTCGTATGCATCCAGCACGTTCGAATCGCTGATCTGCGTGGAGATGGGCACCTTGCCGACAACCGTTTCGTCGCCTGTGGGGATTGCGCCGGACGAACCCGTTTCGCCATAAGCCGACGTCAAGTCGTTCACATAGGCGAGTTGGGTGGTAGCGATTCGAACGACATCGCCCGGAATCAAGCGGTGGTCGCCTCGAACCGGATCGGAATTGACCAGCGTACCGTTCCGGCTGTCCAAATCGCGGACCATCCAGCTTCCGTCGGCCAGAAAAATCTCGGCATGATTGCGACTACATTGGTCGCTTTTAATGACAATTTCGCTCGTCGGAGACCGCCCAATCGTCACGTGCCGGCCGGGCACCAAACGATAGACGTCAGACCATTTCGAGCCTTCGCGAATCACGAGATAAGCTAACAACACATAACTCCGTTAGCCGCAACTACCTTGCCACCATCGTTTTACATTACAACGCCGCAGGGGCACATCGCAAGTCGCAAAACATCCCCCGCTCGATGGTGGCGTGCTGATTGTAGAACAATTGTCTCAATCGTTCGTGAGCAATTGCGACAATTGCTCTACATTACCGCTGTTTCGTGAGCAATCGCGACAATCGCTCTACATTGGGGCGAAAAGGTTTTGTTGCAATTAAAATGCGGCGAAGTTATTCTAGATTCAAGAACTCACACATAAAGGCCACGTTCCCGTCAGGGGCTTCGTTCATCTTACACCCTAGATCCGTGTGTTTGCCAGCCTTCCAGTCGGAATAGAGGAGAGGTCGGTGAAAACTCACGGCAGGCTGTACGCCATTCACCGTCTAAAGGAGTACATGTTATGTCGCGACGCATGCGCTGGCAGACTCGCCGTCATTTGAAGAATTCTTGCGCACTGCTGCTGTGTGCACTGGTCATGGCACAATCCGCTCTCGTGCTGGCAGGAGGATTCAATAATTTTCGCAATCCCTCAGTTGGTGGCATTTCGATCAATGTCTATGGCGTCGTTGCCGAGCCGCTAAAGTCGGACCGCAATAAGCTGTTGAAGAAGCTACGCGAAGAAATTGGCAAGGCTCCCCAAGATTTGAATGCTCCGACTGGGCTGCGCATGATTTCGTTACGAGGTTTGGAAGCGGCGATTGAGGACGCCCATGTCAACAATCTCGGCAAGCTGCCCGACGAAGTCCAATTCCTCGCCGGTTTGCAGCGGATCGAGTATGTCTTTCTGTATCCGGAAGCCAACGACATTGTTATCGCTGGACCAGGCGATGGCTGGCGAATCGACGAAAAGGCTAACGTGGTTGGTTTGACGACTGGCCGGCCGATCATTCTGCTGGACGACCTGCTGGTGGCCTTCCGCAACGCTCGAAATGCTGCGCAGGGTCACGGCATTAGCTGTTCGATCGACCCCACGGCCGAAGGTCGCCAGAAATTGAATGCCTACTTGGCCAAGCAAACAACGTTCAATCGTGGCATTCCTGCCGGTGTCGAAAGGGCACTCGGGCCACAGCAGGTTTCGATCACGGGTGTTCCTGCCGACAGCCATTTTGCCCGCGTGATGGTCGCCGCCGATTACCAAATGAAACGTTTCGCAATGGATCTGGAAGCCGCGCCGGTGAAAGGCATGCCCAGTTTCGTCGACATGATGGCGGCCAAGAGGGCCAAGCTTGGCAACATGATGCCACGCTGGTGGCTGGCCTGTAACTATGAACCGGTCGCCCGCAGTGAAGACGGATTGGCCTGGCAACTTCGCGGCAACGGTGTCAAAGCCATGACGGAAGACGATTTCATTTCGGCAGCCGGCGCCGCCAAAGGCACGGGACGTGCCAACCCCATGGCCCAACAATGGGCCGACACGATGACCGAGAAGTACGACGAATTGACGGCCAAGGAACCAATTTTTGGTGAACTTCGCAACTTGATGGATTTGTGCGTCGTGGCCGCGTTGATCGAAAGACATCACTTGCTCGACGAAGTGAATCTCGACTTGCCGCTGATTCGCGGCAGCAAGAAAGGATTGTCGATCGACAAATGGCTGCCACCCAAAACGATCGCAACTCAATGCAGCTTCCAAAAAGTCGGCCGTGAGTACATCATCACGGCATCCGGCGGAGTTCAAGTCGAGTCATGGGCAGTCGCTCGAGAGACCGAGATGAGTGCCGATGTCGAACAAGTCCGAACCAGGGCCAAGGCAGTCGACAAGAAGAATTGGTGGTGGAATTCATAAACTATCGATAGTTTCTCTTGTCAAACGCCAAATGGGCCGGATCGAATTTCGATCCGGCTTTTTTCGTTTTTACAAATCCGGCCAATCGAGCAGCCCTTCTAACTCCTGACGCAATCGCCTGCGAATGCGGTAGATCGCCTGGCGAATTGCTTGATCAGTCATGCCAAGTTTTTTGGCCATCTCTTTGACTTCTTTGCCTTCGATGGCCACGTTGCAAAACGCCGTCCAACTGTTCTCGCTGAAATCAGGCTTGATCAGATCCAACGCGCGACGCACCAACAACGCTTCGTCCGTTTCGACGTCTTCCACGGACTCGTCGCCAAACGGGTCCGCCACTTCGGCAAATCGCACGTTCGCTTCCGTGCCACCGGTTGCCGCTGGCCGCTGGCTAAGACTCTTGTAAAAGTTTGCCACTTTGCTGCGCGTCACCGTTCGCAGCCACGCACGGAAACTGCCCACCTTTTCATTCGGCTTGAAATTGACCAACCCTTGGGCAACGGCGCGAAACGTGTCTTGAAAGACATCGGACATGTCGTCGTTCGACAAACCCGCGCGACGCAGCCAACTGTAAACAAGTGGCCCGTAAAGTTGGACGATCTTCTCCCACGCTTCCTGGTCGTCGGACTTGGCCCGCTGCAACAAACTCAAGGATGTTTTGTTTGAGAAACGTGATTCAGCGTTGCTAGAAGTCATTCAACCGTCCATTAGTTCAGCGGAGCCGGACGCTGGCCGACGACGACTTGCACGATCACTTGTTGACCGTCGCGAATCAATTCTACTTTGACGCTGGAGCCGATTTCAGTGCCAGCCACGGCACGGCTCAGTGTAAAAGGCTTGTCAATCACGATGTCGTTCCAACGCACGACCACATCGCCGACCTGAATCCCCGCGGCATACGCCGGCGACTGCATCTGGGGATTGCCCAACACCGAGTCGACAAACACACCGGTGCCCGCCGGCAAGCCAAGTTCCTGCGCACGTTGCTCGTCAATCTCGCCCATTTGAATACCAAGCCAACCGCGTTCGACATGCCCCTTCGAACGAATCTCATTGTAAACATCCTGGGCCACGTTGCTTGGGATGGCAAAGCAGATGCCTTGATAGGTGTCACCGACAATCGCGGTGTTGATTCCAACGATGTGCCCGCGATGGTCGACAAGTGGTCCGCCGCTGTTGCCAGGATTGACGGCCGCGTCGGTTTGCAAAAAGTCTTGATACGCAGTGCCTGCTTTTTCGGCGCGGTTCTTGGCACTCAAAATTCCCGAGGTGACGCTTTGTTGAAGTCCAAATGGACTACCGACGGCCCACACCAGCGATCCGACATCCAGTTCGTCGCTGTTGCCCCACTTGGCTGGCAGCAAGTCTCCGGCGGGGATCATCAGCACGGCTAAATCCGTTTGCTTGTCGAAGCCGACAATGGTCGCTGACGTCTTGCGATCATCGCTCAGCCGCACAACGATCTCCTGATGCTCGTTCAAAATGCCCACGACCTCTGCGGGCGTCAATTGACGATTCAACGCCGACTCTTGATGGCGAAGTGCTTGCTGCAATTCCGGCGAACCGCGCACGACATGCCAATTCGTGACGATATAGCCTGCATCGTCCACGATGACTCCGGATCCTTGTCCGTGAGCTTCCTGACCGAATGGAACATGCTCGATGTTACGCTCCGCCGGATTGATGTCCGACGTTTGAATATGCACGACGCTGGGCAACGCCCGTTGCGAAACTTGTTGCGAAGCCAACGTCAACGCATACCACGGATTCTTTTCAAGTACCTCGCCGGCCGTCTCGTATTCCGCCCGCAGGCGACCACGATTGGCCGAGTGGTAAAACTGTTCGGCCATATCGGGCACGACGTGACGCAGCACGAGCAAAATAAGTAGCACCGACATGAGCCACACCAGCCGCACTAAAACCTGGCTGGCATGAGAATCCCGCGCCGGCTTTTTCGGGGGCCTAAGCGCGGGTGTCGGCATGGCCGGTGCATCCGCCAGCAAATCTGGAGCGGATTCCGGGGTGTCAGTGGGTTGCGAAGCGACTGGCTCAGGCTCGACCAATTCCGGTCCGAGCGGCTGTCCGACATTCGAATCGCCCGAATCTTCGGCATCGGTGTTTGGATGGAATTTTTGCATGCCGCGTGAAATCAGAATAAATGGGTAGAAGGTATGACATTTATTATACGAAACTACGGCGTTTCCCGTCTCTAGGTTTCCTGAAAACTTTGCGCGCATTAACATAGAGTTTTCGGAACAATTGTCGCATTGCTCCTGACCATCGGGCCAACTGCCGAGCCACCGAATGACGTATTCCAATCCGACGCCGACATTTCCCCCCGTCTCGCAAGCGGACGAAGACGGACTGTTGATGTTCGACGGCGAACTGTCCGTCCCTTGGCTGCTGGCGGCCTATCGACAAGGAATCTATCCCTGGCCAATCGTGGAGCAGGGTCACCAGATTCTGTCTTGGTGGTCGCCAGACCCACGCAGCATCTTGGAATTAGACGACTTTCATGTGTCGCAGCGGCTCCAGCGACGTGTTGGCAGCGGTCGTTACAAAGCCACGTTCGACCAGGCGTTCGAAGATGTCATTCGAGCGTGTGCGGCGCCGAGACGCGATGACACAGGCACTTGGATTACCCGTGCTATCGTGGACGCCTATGTCGATCTGCATTTCGCCGGGCATGCGCACAGTGTTGAGGTTTGGCGCGACGATCAACTGGTCGGCGGGCTGTACGGCGTCGCGCTGGGCGGATTCTTCGCTGGCGAGTCCATGTTCCACCGCGAGCGCGACGGATCGAAATTGGCGCTATACTATTTGGTCCAGCGTCTGCGCCATCGAGGTTTCGTGCTGTTTGATGTCCAGCAGCCGACCGCCCACATGATTTCCATGGGGGCAACCGAAATCCCGCGTCGCCGATTCATGTCACGGCTGGCGCGGG